>CAZKNH010000021.1:0-40723 GCA_964553875.1 uncultured Gammaproteobacteria bacterium
TTCACGTGCCCGCTCGAGTTCCTGTACAAGTTCAAGTACCACGCGCAGTACGGGGCGCTCGGCGCGGAGCACGAGTACTGCTGGGTGTATTACGGCCGCTACGACGGCCCGATCGACGTCAACGTCAGCGAGATCGCGGATTGGCGCTGGGTCGGCGTCGACGCGCTCGAGGCGGAGCTCAAGGCCGAGCCCGAGCGGTTCACGCCGTGGTTCAAGATGGAGTGGGCGCACATCCGGCGTAATTTCCTGGACGCGCTGCTCAAACGCACGGGCACGGACGGGTAAAACCGGAAAAGGTGTCTGGCACCTTTTCCCGCCGCCGAACAAGGAGAACGAATGGGCATTCCACTCGTACAGAAGTACCGGATAGCGACGTACATCCTGAAGCAGAAGCTCGCGGGCAGGAAGCGTTATCCGCTCGTCCTGATGCTCGAGCCGCTGTTTCAGTGCAACCTCGCGTGCGCAGGGTGCGGAAAGATCGACTATCCGCCGGAGATTCTGAAGAAGCGCATGAGCGTCGAGGAGGCGCTCCGCGCCGTCGACGAGTGCGACGCGCCCGTCGTGTCGATTCCGGGCGGCGAGCCGCTGATCCACAAGGAGATGCCGGAGATCGTGCGCGGCATCATCGCGCGCAAGAAGTTCGTCTATCTCTGCACGAACGCGCTGCTGCTCGAGCAGAAGATCGACGACTACGAGCCGTCGCCGTACTTCACGTGGTCGATCCACCTCGACGGCAACCGCGAGCGGCACGACGCGTCCGTATGCCGTCCCGGCACCTTCGACAAGGCGGTGCGCGCGATCAAGCTCGCGCGCGAGCGCGGTTTCCGGGTCACGGCGAACTGCACGCTCTACGCGGGCGAGGATCCGGACGACGTCGCGGACTTCTTCGACTACGCGATGAGCTTAGGTATCGAGGGCGTGATGATCTCGCCCGGCTACAGCTACGACCACGCGCCGCGCCAGGACGTGTTCCTCGGGCGCAGGCAGTCGAAGCAGCTCTTCCGCGAGATCTTCAAGCGCGGCCGGCAGCGCTCGAGCAAGTGGCACTTCAATCAGTCGAGCCTGTTCCTCGATTTCCTCGCCGGGAATCAGAGCTATCAGTGCACGCCGTGGGCGAACCCGACGTACAACATCTTCGGCTGGCAGAAGCCCTGCTATCTGCTCGTCGACGAGGGGTACGCGTCGTCGTTCAAGGAGCTGATGGAGACGACGGATTGGGACAAGTACGGCACGGGCCGCAATCCGAAGTGCGACAACTGCATGGCGCACTGCGGCTACGAGGGCACTGCCGTCGAGGATACGCTCGCGAACCCGCTGAAGGCGCTCTCGGTGTTCCTGTTCGGCCCGCGGCTCGAAGGCGAGATGGCGCCGGAGTTGCCGGTGCTGCACGGCGGGCAGGCGCCTGCCGTGGCCGCGATTCCGGTCGACCAGATTGGTCGGCGGCAGCGGGGCGACTGACGGTCTGCGCTTCGGAGGCGATCGCCGCTCGCCCGGATCGAGCGCGCGATCGCCGGCGGGAAGCCTCGCGGCGGCGTTCAGCCCACGGTCAGCCGCGTCGGCTATCCTGTTCGCCATGATCCAGAAAATCGCTTTGCTCGCGCTCGCCGCGGCGGCGCTTGTCGCCGCGCCGGGGCGCGCACAGGAATCTGCGGCCCCGACGGAGACCGCCGCAGCCCCGACGCCCGAGGCCGCCGTCGAGCGCCTCCTCGACGGGCTCGTCGAAGTGGCCGCCGAGCACGGCGACGAGCCGGTCGAGGTCCGCTACGACGCGCTGCTTCCGATCGTCACGTCGACGCACGATCTGCCGTACATCGCGGAGCTCACGATCCGCCGGGAGTGGCGTGAGCTCACGGACGCGCAGCGCGAACGCTTCGTCGACGCGTTCGTCCGGCTCAGCGTGATGACCTATGCGAGCCGGTTCGGGGCGCTCGAGCGGGGAATGTTCGAGCTCGGCGACAGCGAGCCGCCCGCGGACGGCCGCGCGGTCGTCCGGGCGACGCTGACGACGCGGGACGGCGACGAGATCCCGTTCGAGTACGTGCTCCACGAGGCGGACGGCGGCTGGAAGATCGTCAACATCCTCGCGGACAACGTCAGCGATCTCGCGTTGAAGCGGGCGGAGTACCGCCGGCTGCTTGCCGGCGGCACGATCGACGACGTGATCGCGGAGCTCGAGCGGCAGGCCGACGAAGCGGCGCGCTGATCAGCCGACGAAGCGGTAGTACTCGATCCCCTCGTCGCTGAACTTCGGGTTCGAGCTGCTGCCGACCGACTCGATCACGAAGCCCGAGACCGGCGCGTCGAGCCCCTCGGCGTTGCCGGTGTCGTGCAGGCTTTCGTACTGCGCCCGCGTGAGGTTCTGATACGGCTCGAGCGCGTCCTCGAAGCCGATCTTCGCCGCAGCCTGCTCCCATCCGGCCGGCACCCGCATCGGTATCGCCTCGGCCGCGTCGCCGCTGCCATAGCCGACCGCGAGCACGCGGCCACCCGTCAGGTCGATACCGCGCATGTACGCGTCCTCGAGCCCGGCGGCCATCCATGCAGGAAGCGCGGCGCAGTAAACGTTGCCGATCTCCTTCATGATCTCCGAGCCCAGGGACATCTTCTCCGACACGAGCTCCGAGAACTCCTCGCTCTTACGGAACGCCCGCGACAGCTCGATGCTCAACGGGTATGCGTCGGCCTCGATGTCGCCGTTGCGGACGAGGTCGAGGATGTCGGGCTGCGAGCGCATCTCGGCGACCACGGCGTCGACGTCCATCCCGGCCCGCTCGCAGTAGCGGGCGAGCTCGGCCCGGCCCTCGGGACCGTCCGACGCGAGGCCGAACAGGTAGCTCATCGCGAACGACGTCTCCGGCATCCGGTGATACGGCCGGTGCATGAAGACGGCGTCGAGCTCGCGGTAGTACTCGGCGGGCTCCCGGCCCATGCGCCGGGTCATGTCGTTCAGCGCGTGCAGGGTCTCGTCGATGTAGCACGTCGTCGAGTACTTGCCGTTGAAGACCGGCAGGTCCTGGAAGTGGCAGTTGAGCTTGCCGCGGATGATGTTGCGCAGCACCGGCTTGCGGAAATCGACCGCGCGGTACGCCGACGCGCTGCCGATGTTCTTGAGGTCGATCTCGAGGAGCTTCGGATTGCGCTCGACGAGCATCGCGACGGCGCCCGCGCCCTGGGTGGGCTCGCCGGAGCTGCCGCGCGCATATTCGGCGATGTCGGCGCTGACGACGATCGCGATACGGTCCTGGTCGGGCTCGAGGGCGAGGTAGCGGAGCGCATGCTTCAGCGCATAGACGCCGCCGAGGCATGCGTGCTTGACCTCGGGGACCTCGCAGTAGCGGTTCACGGCCGGAAGGCCCCGGGCCTTCAGCCCGTCGTCGAGCATGCCCTTGACGATCACGGCACCGGCCGAGTTGTCCGTGCTCGATTCCGTGCCGAGACCGAGGAAGCCGATGCGGCGCGGGTCGATGTCGTAGCGCTCGATCAGCCGCATCACGGCCGTCGCCGCCATCGTGTAGACGCTTTGCTCGGGACCGCGCATCCGGAAGCTGCGGCCGACGACCGTACGGGTCTTGTCCCACGGCTGGCCGGTCCACCGGCACCATGCCTCGAGGTCGACCCGATAGGGCGGCACGTAAACCGCAAATCCGCTGATCCCGACGTGATTATTCATTCATTTTTCCCCGAATGGCCGCAAAGCCGCCGCCCGATCGTGGCAGCGGTACTTGGATCGATGGCTCCCACGGCGGCGATTATAGGGCAGCGGCTTTAGAATCACCTAGTTAGCTTTTGCATTCGAGGGCAGCTCCGGCGCGCTCGAAGACCTGTAATCCCGATGGCCGTGAACGGGAATTTTCGCGGTGAGCGGGACTTGCATGCGATAGAATGGCCGTTGCGACTCTGTATCGCCCGTACGACATGAAGCTCAGAATCCGTGGCAATTCCGTGCGTATTCGCCTCTCGCAGACCGAGCTCAAAGAGCTCGCCGAGAACGGCGTCGCCGAGGATCGCGCGAGGTTCTCGGCGGAATCGTCGCTCGCGTATCGCGTGCGGGTCGCGCCGGCCGGGCCCGTGCGCGCGGAGTTCGGCGCCGACGGGGTAACGGTCACGCTGCCGAGAGCGACGCTCGAGCGGTGGCTCGCTCCGGACGAGGTCTCGATCCGAGCCGAGCAGCCGATCGACGGCGGTGACGCGCTGAAGATCCTCGTCGAGAAGGATTTCGCGTGCCTCGTGCCGCGCGAAGGAGAGGATGACTCGGACCTGTTCCCGAATCCCGCCCGCCATGCCTGTTAGGTTGACTTCCAGGCGGCGTGGGGAACCCAGGTGGTACCATGACGGGTCCGATCCGATAACGATCGAGGTGTTGGGCTAAGTGGAACAGCGATCCGCAACGACCGAGGCGAGGATCCGAGCGCTGGCGGAAGCGAATGCCGGCCGCCCCGGTGCACTGCTGCCGATCCTGCACGCGATTCAGGACGAGCTGGGCTACGTGCCGGAATCGGCCGTGCCGATCGTCGCGAACGTGCTGAACCTGTCTCGCGCCGAGGTTCACGGCGTCGTGACGTTCTACCATTTCTTCCGGACGCGTCCGCCGGGGCAGCACACGCTGTACCTGTGCCGCGCGGAGGCCTGCCAATCGATGGGGGCCCGCGAGCTCGAGCGGTACGTCAAGGAAAAGCTCGACATCGACTTCCACGAGACGACGGCCGACGGACGGTTCAGCCTCGAGCCGGTCTACTGCCTCGGCAACTGCGCGTGCTCGCCGGCCGTGATGATCGACGAGGACGTGCACGGCCGGGTCACACCGGAGCGGCTGGATGCGCTCCTGGGGCAGGGCTAGCGTGATGGCGAGCAAGCACAAGATTTTCGTTCCGTCGGACACCACCGCGCGCTCGGTCGGCGCGGACGGGGTCGCTCGCGCCATCGCCGATGAGGCGGCGCGACGCGGTGTGGACGTCGAGATCGTCCGTAACGGCTCGCGCGGCCTCTACTGGCTCGAGCCGCTCGTGGAGGTCGACGTCGGCGGGCGACGGCTCGCGTACGGGCCGGTCGGCGTCGACGACGTCGCGAGCCTGTTCGACTCGAGCTTCCTGACCGGCGGCGCGCATCCGCTCGCGCACGGCGAGACCGAGGCGATCCCGTACCTCGCGAAGCAGAACCGGCTGACGTTCGCCCGGGTCGGTGTGATCGACCCGTTGTCGATCGACGACTACCGCGCGCACGGCGGGTTCCGCGGGCTCGAGAACGCCGTGAAGCTCGACGGCGCCGAGATCGTCAGGATCGTGACCGAGTCGGGTCTGCGCGGCCGCGGCGGCGCGGCGTTCCCGACCGGCATCAAATGGAACACGGTGTTGAACGCGCCCGGCGAGCAGAAGTACGTCGTCTGCAACGCCGACGAGGGCGACTCGGGCACGTTCGCGGATCGCATGATCATGGAGAGCGATCCGTACACGCTGATCGAGGGCATGACGATCGCGGGCCTCGCGGTCGGCGCGACCCTCGGCTACGTCTATATCCGCGCCGAGTATCCGCAGGCGATCCGCACGATGCGCGAGGCAATCGCGCGCGCCGAGGCCCAAGGCTACCTCGGCACGGATGTCCTCGGCAGCGGCCGCGCATTCCACCTCGAAGTGCGCGAGGCGGCGGGCGCGTACATCTGCGGCGAGGAGACCTCGCTCCTCGAGAGCCTCGAGGGCAAACGCGGCGTCGTGCGCTACCGTCCGCCGCTGCCTGCGATCAAGGGCTTGTTCGGCAAGCCGACGATCGTGAACAACGTGATTTCGCTCGCGACGGTGCCGATCATCCTCGACAAGGGCGCGGAGTTCTACAAGGACTTCGGCGTCGGCCGCTCGCGCGGCACGCTGACCGTCCAGCTCGCAGGGAACGTGAAGCGCGGCGGCCTGGTCGAGATCGCATTCGGCCACACGCTGCGCGAGCTGCTCGAGGACTTCGGGGGCGGCACGGCGACGGGCCGGCCGATCCGCGCGGTCCAGGCCGGCGGCCCGCTCGGCGCGTACATCCACCCTTCGAAGTTCGACACGCCGCTCGACTACGAGGCGTTCGCCGCGTTCGGCGCGATGATCGGTCATGGCGGGATCGTCGTGTTCGACGACACGGTCGACATGGGCCAGCAGGCGCGCTTCGCGATGGAGTTCTGCGCGATCGAGTCCTGCGGCAAATGCACGCCGTGCCGGATCGGCGCGGTGCGGGGCGTCGAGGTCATCGACCGTATCCTCGGCGGGGTCAACGAGACCGCAAACCTGACGCTGCTGCGCGAGCTCTGCGACACGATGATCGCGGGCTCGCTGTGCGCGCTCGGCGGCATGGCGCCGTACCCCGTCTTGAGCATCCTCGCCCATTTCCCGGAAGACTTGCGGGCGCGTGACGCGGAGCGGCGCGCCATCGGAGAAGTAGCATGAGTGCAGCATTCAAACCGTATCGACGAGCCCGGGATTTCGGCACGCCGAAGCGCGAGTCGGAGCGTCTGGTCACGCTCACGATCGACGGTGAAACCGTGACCGTGCCGGAGGGCACGTCCGTGCTGCGCGCGGCGGCCGAAGCGGGGATCAACATTCCGAAGCTCTGCGCGACCGACAGCCAGGAGCCTTTCGGCTCGTGCCGGCTGTGCCTCGTCGAGATCGAGGGCGCGAAGGGGCTCCCGGCCTCGTGCACGACCGAGGTCCGCGAGGGCATGGTCGTCACGACGCAGTCGAAGCGCCTCGCCGATGTGCGCCGCAACGTGATGGAGCTCTACATCTCCGATCACCCGCTCGACTGCCTGACGTGTCCGACGAACGGCGACTGCGAGCTGCAGGACATGGCGGGCGCCGTCGGCCTCCGCGAGGTGCGCTACGGCTATGACGGCGCGAACCACTTCGGCGCTCAGAAGGACACGAGCAACCCGTATTTCACGTTCGATCCGACGAAGTGCATCGTCTGCTCGCGCTGCGTTCGGGCGTGCGAGGAGGTGCAAGGCACGTTCGCGCTGACGATCCAGGGCCGCGGCTTCGACTCGAAGGTCGCGGCGAGCCAGGATCAGCCGTTCCTCGACTCCGAATGCGTGTCGTGCGGTGCCTGCGTGCAGGCGTGCCCGACCGCCACGCTGACCGAGAACTCGCTGATCGACCTCGGTACGCCGGAGCACTACGTGATCACGACCTGCGCGTACTGCGGCGTCGGCTGCTCGTTCCGCGCCGAGATGAAGGGGCAGCAGGTCGTGAGGATGATCCCGAACAAGGATGGACACGCGAACCACGGCCACTCGTGCGTGAAGGGCCGGTTCGCGTTCGGGTACGCGACTCACAAGGATCGCATCACGAAGCCGATGATCCGCAACTCCATCCACGAGCCGTGGAAGGAAGTCTCGTGGGAGGAGGCGATCTCGTTCACGGCGAAGAAGTTCAAGGAGATCCAGGCGAAGTACGGCGTCGGCGCAATCGGCGGCATCACGTCGTCGCGCTGCACGAACGAGGAGACCTATCTCGTTCAGAAGCTCGTCCGCGCCGCGTTCGGCAACAACAACGTCGACACGTGCGCGCGCGTCTGCCACTCGCCGACGGGCTACGGCTTGAAGACGACGCTCGGCGAGTCGGCCGGCACGCAGGCCTTCGACTCGGTCATGAAGGCCGACGTGATCATGGTCATCGGCGCGAACCCTCCGGACGCCCACCCAGTCTTCGCGAGCCAGATGAAGCGGCGGATCCGGCAGGGCGCGAAGCTGATCGTCGTCGATCCGCGCGCGACCGATCTCGTCCGCTCGCCGCATATCGAGGCCGATTATCACCTTGCGCTTCGTCCCGGCACGAACGTCGCCGTCCTGAACGCGATGGCGCACGTGATCCTGAAGGAGGGGCTCGAGGACAAGGCCTTCATCGAAGCCCGCTGCGACCTCGAGGCATACCGCGACTGGCGCGAGTTCATTCTCGAGGAGCGCAATTCGCCCGAGGCCGTGGAGGCCGAGAGCGGCGTGCCGGCCGAGAAGATCCGCGGGGCGGCTCGCCTCTATGCGTCCGCGCCGAACGCCGCGATCTACTACGGTCTCGGCGTCTCCGAGCACAGCCAGGGCTCTACGGCGGTCATGGCGATCGCGAACCTCGCGATGTGCACCGGCAACCTCGGCCGCGAGGGCGTCGGCGTGAACCCGCTGCGCGGCCAGAACAACGTGCAGGGCTCGTGCGACATGGGCTCGTTCCCGCACGAGCTGCCAGGCTATCGGCACGTCTCGGACCCGAACGTCCGGCGTCTGTTCGAGCAGGACTGGGGCGTGAAGATCCAGCCCGAGCCGGGCATGCGCATCCCGAACATGTTCGATGCGGCGATCGCCGGCACGTTCAAGGGCCTTTACGTGCAGGGCGAGGACGTCGCGCAATCCGATCCCGACACCACGCACGTCACGAAGGCGCTGTCGTCGCTCGAGTGCATGGTCGTGCAGGACCTCTTCCTGAACGAGACGGCGAAGTTCGCGCACGTGTTCCTGCCGGGGTCGTCGTTCCTCGAGAAGAACGGCACGTTCACGAACGCTGAGCGGCGTATCTCGCCGGTGCGTAAGGTCATGGAACCCCTCGCCGGCTACGAGGACTGGGAGATCACGCAGCTCCTGTCGAACGCGCTCGGCTATCCGATGAACTACTCGCATCCGAGCGAGATCATGGACGAGATCGCGCGGCTGACGCCGACTTTCGCGGGCGTCAGCTACGAGAAGCTCGAGAGGCTCGGCAGCATCCAGTGGCCGTGTAACGAGAAGGCCGAGGAGGGCACGCCGACGATGCACGTCGAGGAGTTCGTCCGCGGCAAGGGTCTCTTCCGCGTGACGCCGTACGTGCCGACGGACGAGCGCACGACGCCGATGTACCCGCTGCTCCTGACGACGGGCCGGATCCTCAGCCAGTACAACGTCGGGGCGCAGACGCGGCGCACGGCCAATGTCCACTGGCACGACGAGGACGTGCTCGAGATCCATCCGCACGACGCCGAGCAGCGCGGCATCCAGACCGGCGATTGGGTCGGCTTGAAGAGCCGCGCCGGCGAGACGGTTCTGCGCGCGGTGATCACCGAGCGCGTAATGCCTGGCGTCGTCTACACGACGTTCCACCATCCCGAGTCCGGCGCGAACGTCGTGACGACGGACAACTCCGACTGGGCGACGAACTGCCCCGAGTACAAGGTCACCGCCGTGCAGGCTTACAAAGTGACCAAGCTTTCGGACTGGCAGCAGAAGTACAAGGAGTTCACGGAGGAGCAGCTCGAGCACCTGCGCCGCGCGCGTGAGGGCGCCGAGCGGGCAATTGGCTAGGTGGGGGGCGAATGGATGTAAACAAGCTGGTTCGCATGGCGAACCAGATCGCGGCAAATCTCGACCACGGCAAGGATCCGGAGAAGGCCATCGCTGGCACGGTCGACCATTTGAAGCGCTTCTGGACACCGGAAATGCGGCGCCAGCTCGTCGAGCATTACCGGCATGGCAGCAACGGCTCGTCGGCCGCGATCGAGCTTTCGTACATCGCGGCGAAGGCCGTCGGCCGCCTTGCGGAGGAGCAGGCCGTAGCTTGACGTGGTCAACGTAGAGGAAGCGCTGGGCCGGCAGAGCGTTCGGCAATTCGAGATCCGCCGCGTCGGCGTCGCCGGCGCCGATACGGCTGCCGTCGCGAACGACGTCGTCGCGACCGAGGAGCCGCTCGAGATCCGGCTCGGCTATTTCGTCGACGGTGAGCATCGCGAACGGAGCATTTCCGTCACGATGCGCACGCCCGGCAAGGACCTCGAGCTCGCGGTCGGGTTTCTCTACACCGAGGGCATCATCCGCCGCTTCGACGACGTCGCATCCGTCGGCCCATGCGGCCCGCCCGCACCGGACGGCCTGATCAACGTCGTCCGCGTCGAGCTTACGCCCGGGGTCGACGTCGATCTCGACCGTCTCGAACGGCATTTCTATACGTCGTCGAGCTGCGGCGTCTGCGGCAAGTCGTCGCTGGAGGCGGTGAAGGTCCAGAGCCGTTTCGATCTGCATCACGCTCGATTCACCGTAAGCCGCGACGTGCTCGGCCGTCTCCCCGACGCGCTCCGAGCGAAGCAGGACGTATTCGACCGCACCGGCGGCCTGCACGCGTCCGGTCTCTTCGACGCCGCAGGCGAGATCTCGATCGTCCGCGAGGACGTCGGCCGCCACAACGCGCTCGACAAGCTGATCGGCAACCGCCTGATGGCGAACGCGCTGCCGCTCCTCGACTTCGGCATCGTCGTCAGCGGCCGCGCGAGCTTCGAGCTGATGCAGAAGGCGATGATGGCCGGCTGCCCGTTCCTCGCCGCCGTCGGCGCACCGAGCTCGCTCGCGGTCCAGCTCGCCGAGGAGTTCGGCATGACGCTCGTCGGCTTCCTGAAACGGGATCGCTTCAACATTTATACCCGTCCCGATCGCGTCGTTTGACGAGCGACCGCGGAGACTCTGATCCCGTCGAAGTCGCGCAACGTGACTCGCCCGCAGTCGGCGGCACGTCTCAATACCTCGGCCGTGCGCGGATCAAGCCGCCCGGTCTTCGGCAGCCTCTCCCCGTCCGGCGAGAAGAACGCGAACGTACCGTCGTCGAGCCGTCGAATCGAATAGCCGCCTTCATGGAAAAGCGTGTGGTGAAAGGTGCATAGCGTGAGCAGGTTGCGGAGGCTCGTCTCTCCGCCGTCGGCCCAATGCACGACGTGATGTCCCTCCGTGAATCGCGTGCGGCCGCATCCGGGAAATCGGCATCCGCCGTCCCGGGCACGAAGCGCGCGGCGTAGAGCAGGGGGGAGATCGCCCGCGTGCGGCGGCCGACGTTGAGCGGCTCGCCGTTCGCGCCGTCGACGATGCCGACGAGCGTCGCATCGCACGCAAGGCGCCGCGCAGTTTCGACGGCCAAGGCCCGCCCGTCCTCGAGCTCGCACAACCGCCCGGCGTGACTTTCGAGCAGGTCGCCGGCCGAGCGCTCCGAGGTGCGCGCACCGGCGAGCAGCGTCTGGTCGATGTGCACGACGACCTGATAGCGGTCGGCGGTCGTATCGACGCGAGCGCCTGGCGGTGCAGACAGGAAGGTCTCGGCGAGCAGGCGCAGCCCGTCCGCGCGACGCGCGGCTCGAGCGTGTTGCTTATTTCCGTGTTGTGTACTTCCGTGTTGTCTACCTCCGTGTTGCCTATTTCCGCATTCTCTTTTTCTGCGTTATCAATTCCCGCGTTGTCGATTTCAGCGGGCTCGCTTGCCGACGAAACCTCGGTCCGCGCATCGACGTCTTCCACCTCTGCTGCGCAGACATCGAGGCCGTCATGGGGCAATGTTTCCGCTGGAGCTCGAGACGCGGTTTCGAAGTCGGCTTGCGTTCGGGCGGCGCCGTTGTGCGTGCAAGTTCCCGCTGAAACATCGTCCTTCGCGATGCGATCCGTCGCGCTCTCGATTACGTCGGGCACGGGTGCGTCGATGCGATTCTTGGGATTCGCCGTCACGTCGAGATCGGGCTCCGAGTTCGAGCTCGGGCGGTTCCCGGTGGTCCTTCTCCTGGACGCCGCATCCCGATAAAGCACCTCTACGGCTGCATCGAGCGCACGGATCACGACTTCGCCGATCTCCGCAGGCAGCCGCGCCTCGATCAGGACCGTGCCGTCGTCATCGTGCCGGTAGCGCACATACCTTCGCCTATACTGCGCAACGGCATCGGCTGCCGCGCTCACATGCTCGACTCGACGATGCAGCGCGACGATCCTCTGCACCTGCGCGGCAGTGCCACGCAGTGCGAAGTCGAGCAACGCGCGCTCCGTCTCCGGCCGAGCGACGCGAGTCAGCTCCCGAACCTTCGAGTAGCTGAGCTCACCGCGCCGAAAAGCCGCGCTGATCTCGGGAAGCTTCTCGAGCGCCCGGGCGACGCGGACCCTTTCCCGGGCTGCGATTTCCCCGAACCCGCACTGCCACGTCAGCCAATGCGCGGCGCTGTGACAGCCGAGACATCGCCACAGCCCGTCCCGATCGAACTCCGCGAGCAGCTCGAAGAAACGGGCTTCGGCGGCGCTGATATGGGCCGTGAGCTCCATGATTTCGCGACCGCGCAGACTGGCACGGTCTCGCTCCGCTCCTTGCGTAGCCGCTCCCGGCTCGGGCAGGACTGCGCACGCTGAATCGGCCGGCATATTGGGCGAAATAACAGACTGTTCACATGTACAGCATCAATAGCAGACGATCCCGACCTGTCAACAGACCCAAATCCAGAGATTTTGCCTGGAAATGAAGTTCGATCCCCGATCCATGGGGCGGACCGTCGCCGTCGCCCGCCTTATGCGCCGTCACTGGCGCCCCCTCGCACCGAAAACGCTTACCCACCGTGGCCGTAGGCGTTCGCGCATCGTCTGTCTTGACGGACTGCGCCCGACACGCAAACAATCAACCGTAGAAACAAAACGAATATTCTGTTTCTGCGAAACCCCGACTCACTCTACGAGGAGACAAGAACAATGGCGAAACTTGCAAAGTCCCTCGTTCTCGCTTCGCTCTGGGCCGCCGCCGGGCTCGTTCACGCCGCCGACGTCAGCGGCACGTGGGAGGCAAGCTTCGATACTCAGGTGGGCACTCAGAACTACACGTTCACATTCCAGGTCGACGGCGACACGCTGACCGGCACTGCAAAATCGAACCTGTTAGGCGACTCGACATTGTCCGAGGGCAAGATCGACGGCGACAGGATCACGTTCGTCGAAATGGGCACGTACCAGGGCATGCCGCTCACGTTCACCTATTCGGGCGAGATCGTCGGCGACGAGATCCGCTTCCGACGCGAGCTGATGGGTTTCCCACCCGAGGAGTTCGTCGCGAAGCGCGCGGAATAGCGGCAGTCGGCCGCCCGAGCTCGACCCGCCCGCGCGGCCGCGCTTCATTCGCCGCCAGAGCCGCCCGTGCTTGCAGCCCCGTCGACCCTGCGCCCCGACATCCACACCGAATCGATCCGCCGCGTGTTCCTGATGTCGTCGAGCGGATTCGCATCGAGCACGATGAAATCGGCGAGCTTGCCGGCCTCGAGCGTGCCGACGTCGGCGAGCCCCATCGCGCTCGCGGCACCGCCCGTTGCCGCGACCAGCGCGTCCATCGGCGTCATGCCGGACTCGACCATCATCTCGAGCTCGACGTGCTCGAAGTAGCCTTGCCAGCGGCCGGGGTTGCCCGCCGCGCCGCTGTCCGTGCCCATCGCGATCGGTACGCCGGCTTCGGCGAGAAGGCCGAGGTTGCGCTGCGCCTGCTCGAGTGCTCGTTTGATCGATTGCGCGTTCGCGTCCTGCCGCACTCGTTGCTGGTAGGCGGGATCCGACAACATGGGAATCTGCTCTCGGTATAGCGATTCGCCGCGCAGGAAGAACGGATCCTCGAAGAACGCGGGCGTCGACTCGTACACGAATACCGAAAGGTCGCGGGTCAACGTCGGCACGTAGTAGACGTTGCGCTCCTTCAGCGCGGCGATGAACCCGGGCGTGACGTCCTGGTCACGCACGCTGTGGCCGATCACGTCGACGCCCGCGTCGACGGCCATTTGCGCATCCTCGAGATTGAAGATATGCACGGCGGTACGCAGGCCTCGCGCGTGCGCCTGATCCACCTGCGCTTTGAACGTCTCGAAGTCCGGATCGTTCGGGCCGCCGTTCAGACGCAGCTTGATCACGTCGACGCCGAGATCCGCGAGCCGGTTCACGGCCGCACGGCTCTCGTCCGGCGTGCGCCCGGCGACGGCGCGGCCCGACGTGTAAAGGCGTGCCCCGTCGGCCCGTCCGGCCCGCTGGTCTGCGGCAAGAGCGACGCTCTCCGCCTCGTCGCGCGCGCCGGAGCCGAGGCTGACGACGGTCGTGACACCATAGCTCGCATACATCCGCAGCCGGCGCAGCAAATCGTCGCGAACGGGCAGCGTGCTGTCCTGCTCGACCTGCACGTGGCCATGCGCGTTGACGAGACCGGGGACGATGGTTTTGCCGGAAATGTCGATCCGCTCCGCTCCGGCCGGAACGCCGACGGCGCTCTCGGGCCCGACGGCCGAAACTCGCCCGTCCTCGACGACCAGCACCGCGCGCTCGATCGGTGCGCGCCCGGTGCCGTCGATCAGGCGCGCGCCCGTGAACGCGACGACGCGCCCGTCGGGGGCTTGTGCCGACGTCTCGTCGATCGGAAGCAGGATGGGAAGGAGGAATACCGCGGCGGACGCGAGTGAGCGAAGTGCATTGCGCATCGTTTTGACACCTTCTTGTCGTTGTCCCTGGCGCTGCCCGGCACGGGCCGTGCGCGCGTCGATCGATGCCCGGCCGGCGAGCGATCGTCCTCTGCGCGCCCGTCGTCGAATCTATCATGGCGCGATCCCGGAGGTGGGACGGCGCTCCCGCGCTCGGAACGGCGGCGGTGCCGGCAAAGGCGCGAAAAATTCCGAAGTAACAGTGGCTTAAGGGCGGGCACGGTTCTTGTAACCGACGTGCGTGCGACGTGAACGCCCACGCGCCGAACGAGGTATAGGGATGACCGCCTGGCTCTATGACCTTCGCTGCTCGCTGACCGCTCTTCGCAAGCGACCTCTTTACGCGCTCGTGACCGTGCTCGTGTTCGCGATCGCGATCGGCGCGAACACGACCGTGTTCAGCGTGTTCAACGGATTCTTTCTGCGGCCGCTGCCATACCCCGACGGCGATCGGCTCGTGATGGTCTACGACTCCTATTCGTTCCTCGGGCTCGAGAACGTCGGTACCGCGATACCCGACTACGTCGAACGGCGCGAGCGGGCCGCGTCGCTCGACGAGCTCGCGATCTACCGGACGCTGCCGCGCACGCTGTCCGGCGACGGTGAACCGGAGCGGCTCGTGACCGCGAGCGTGTCGCCTTCGCTGTTCGACGTGCTTCGCACCGAGCCCGTCCTCGGACGCCGCTTCACGGAGGCCGAGACCGATGCCGGAGAAGGCCGGCTCGTCGTGCTCAGCCATCGCTTGTGGACGACGCGTTTCGGCGCTCGTCCCGACGTCATCGGGCGCGACATCAGGCTCGATGGCGAGCCCTTCCGCGTCATCGGCGTCATGCCCGAGGGGTTCGCGTTTCCGAGCGAGGCGGTGGACGCGTGGCTGCCGTTCGTCATCACGCCCGAGATGCGAGCGGACAGTCAGCGCGGCATGCAGTTCTCGAACAGCATCGGACGACTCCGACCGGGCGCCACGCTCGCCGGGCTCAATGCCGAGCTTGCCGCGATCGTGCGCCGGAACGTGGCCGAGGGCCGCCTCCGCGCGGACGCCGTGGAGGTCGCGGGGTTCACCGGGCAGGCGACGCCGCTTCGCGAAGTCCGTGTCGGCGATCTCGAGCAGACGCTGCTCGTGCTGCAGGCGATCGTGCTCGCGGTCCTGCTGATCGCTTGCGCGAACGCCGCGAATCTCCAGCTCGCGCGGATTGCGGGGCGCAGCCGTGAGCTCGCGATCCGGGCGGCCCTCGGCGCGGGCCCAGGGCGTCTCGTTCGCCTCGTCGCGGGCGAGAGCGCTCTGCTCGCGCTGCTCGGCGCCGCGTTGGGCTTCTTGCTCGCGCGCGGCGGACTTGCCGTCGTCAAGGCGCTCGGGCTCGAGCGGGACGGATTCGACCTTACGCTCGACGCACGCGTGCTCGCTTTCACGCTCGGCGTCGCGCTGCTCGCCGCGGCGGCATCGAGCCTGCCGCCCATCCTCGCGTTGCTGCGCGAGGAGACGATGCAGGCGCTTCGCGAAGCCGGACGGCAGGGCGGAGGCGGCCGAAAGGCGCAGCGGATGCGGGACGGCCTCGTCGTCGCGCAGATCGGGTTGAGCGTCGCGCTCCTCGTCGGAGCCGGCCTGCTGATCAAGAACTTCTATCTGCTGCAGCAGGAGGGGGCGGGATTCGACGCCGAAGGCGTCTGGAGCGCGCAGCTCGCGCTGCCCGATTCACGCTACGCCGAGCCGGGCGAATGGGCACGCTTCCACCAGCGCGCCATCGACAGGCTGCGCGAGCTGCCGGGCGTTGCCTCGGCCGGATTCACGAGCGTGCTTCCCTTCAGCGGCAGCAACAATCAGGGGTCGATCGTGATCGACGGATACGTGCAGTCGCCGGGCAGCGCGCCGCCGCATGCGCAATACCGCAGCATCGACGAGGGTTATCTGCCGACGCTGCACATCCCGATCATCGCCGGCCGCAATTTCGCCGCGACGGAGACCGAGCCCGTCGTGATCGTCGACGAGAACCTCGCCGCGAAGTACTGGCCCGAAGGAGCGCTCGGCCAGCGCCTGCGCCGATCGGTCGGAGACGATCGCTGGTACACGATCATCGGCGTCGTGCCGGCCGTGAAGGAGACGAGCCTCGCAACCGCGGCGGTCACGGACACCGTGTACTGGCACCACGCCCAGAGCCCGTCGAGCTTCGGCGCGTACGTCGTGCGCACGATGCTGCCGCCCGCGCAGCTGACCCGCGCGGTCCGTGCGGCCGTTGCGGAGCTCGATCCGGAGCTCGCGCTCTACGACATTCAGACGATGCAGGAGCGCGTCGCGGGCTCCGCCGCGATGCAGCGCACGCCGATGGTCCTCACCGCGGTGTTCGCCGCGGCGGCGCTCGTGCTGGCCGTGCTCGGCGTGTACGCGGTGCTGAGCTGGGCCGTCGCGCAGCGCACGGCGGACATCGGCGTGCGCGTCGCGCTCGGCGCGCAATCGAGCGACGTCGTCCGAATGGTGCTCGGTCACGGGCTGCGCCTGATCGGCATCGGCCTCGTCGTGGGTCTCGTCTGCGCGGCGGGGCTCGGCCGGATCCTGGCCGCCCAGATTCGCGATCTGAGCCTGGCCGATCCGTCCGTGCTCGCGCCGGCCGTGCTGACGCTTGCGGCGGCCGCGCTGCTCGCGACGTGGGTTCCTGCCCGGCGGGCCGCGCAGGTGGACCCGCTGCGCGCGCTGAGAGCCGAATAGCGCGCGGGGCATGACTCTTGCACCCGAACGAGCCTTTGAACGAGGAGAAGAATATGGCTCGATCGACAGAGCCCCAGCGGCACCTCTACGACCTGCTCAAGGATTTCGACACTGCGATGCTCGTGACGCGCTCGCAGGGCGGCCATATGCACGCGCGGCCTATGGCGGTCGCCGAGCTCACGCCCGACGCGGACGCCTACTTCGTGACCGGCATCGACTCGCCGAAGGTCGCCGAGATCGAAGCGGATCCGCAAGTGACGCTGACGTTCCAGAGCCCGAAGCAGTACGCGACGCTGTGCGGCCGGGTCAGCGTGGTGCGCGACCGCCAGCTGCTCGACCGGCTGTGGAAGGAAGCGTGGAAGGTGTGGTTCCCGAAGGGCAAGGACGACCCCGAGATTTCGATCCTGAAGTTCGATGCGGAGCACGGCGAGCTCTGGGACAACGCCGGCGCGAAGGGCATGAAATACGCGTTCGAGGCGGCGAAGGCGTACGTCAAGGGCGAGCGCCCGAAGACCGACCCCGACCAGCACAAGCGCATCGATCTGTAGGGGAGGCGACTCGAGCGCGTCGCCCTGGGGCAGGCGGCTCGAGCGCGTCGACTTGCAGGGCGGCGTCTGAGAAAATTGCGGCCCCGCCGCGCTCGGTCGAGCCGGCTCGATCGAATGCGGCTGGAGGCCGCCCTTGCTCCGCATCGGAAAGACACACGAGCGCGCACCGCGTCTCGTCGAGATCGAGTACCGTGAAAACACGGCGGCGCGCATGTGCGCGCTGCTCGATCGACCGTGGCACGTCTTTCTCGACAGCGGCCGCGGAGGCAGCGAGGCGGGCCGCTACGACATCGTGGCGGCCGAGCCGTTCGCGACGCTGACGACGCGGGGCGACGCAACGGAGATCCGGACGCGCGACGGCGTCGACGTCTCGGCGCGCGATCCGCTGGAGCTGTTGAAAGAGGCGCTCGGCGAGCCCGCGCCGCGGCCCGAGACTCTGCCGTTCGCAGGCGGTGCCATCGGTTATCTCGCGTACGATCTCGGCCGGCGCTTCGAGCGCCTGCCATCGATCGCCGACGACGACATCGGCGCGCCGGAGATGGCCGTCGGGCTCTACGACTGGGCGTGCATCGTGGATCACGTCGAGCGGCGCGCGTGGCTCGTCGGCGCGGGACGCGACGAGCGCACGTTCGACGAGTGGGACACGCTGATCGAGCGGCTCCATCCGAGCGGGGGAGCGACCGCACTCGACCTGCCGCCCTTCACGGCGACGTCTACGATCCGCTCGAGCTTCGATGCGGAGAGCTATGCGCACGCATTCGAGCGCGTCAAGGCGCACATTCGCGCCGGCGACTGCTATCAGATCAACTTGACGCGGCGCTTCGAGGCAGACGTCAGCGGGCATTCGTGGCCGGCCTATCTCGCGCTCAGGCGCCTGAGCCCCGCGCCGTTCTCGGCGTATCTCGGGCTGCCGGAGCTCGACGTGCTGTCGTCGTCGCCGGAGCGCTTCCTGAAGGTCACGGGCGGCCGCGTCGAGACGAAGCCGATCAAGGGCACCCGGCCGCGCTCGCCGGATCGGAAGCGCGACATCGCGCTCGCCGAGGAGCTTCGCGCGAGCGAGAAGGATCGCGCAGAGAACGTCATGATCGTCGATCTCCTGCGCAACGATCTCGGCAAAGTCTGCGTGCCCGGGTCCGTCGAGGTCGCGAAGCTCTACGATGTCGAGAGCTTCGCGAATGTGCATCACTTGGTCAGCACGGTCGTCGGACGACTGCGTCCGGACCGTCATCCGCTCGATGTCGTTCGCGGCGCGTTTCCCGGCGGCTCGATCACCGGTGCGCCCAAGGTGAGAGCGATTGAGATCATCGAGGAGCTCGAGCCGCAGCGGCGAAGCGTCTATTGCGGGGCGATCGGCTACGTCGGCTTCGACGGCGATCTCGACCTGAACATCGCGATCCGTACGCTCGTCAGGCGCGGCAATCGGCTCTACGCATGGGCTGGTGGCGGCGTCGTCGCGGACTCGCGCGTCGACGCCGAGTATCAGGAAGGTCTCGACAAGGCGAGCGCATTGCTCGCCGTGCTCGGCGCGCGCATGTCGGACCGATCGCCGTCCGAGGCCGCGCGGGCCTGATCTTCGGTCGGTCGCTTCGTCCGTCGAGTCATCGCGCGCATGCTCGTGTCGAGTGAGCACTGATATCAACCGGCGCCTGCGGACTCGGCGGCGCCTTCACACGGGCAGGAGGTGAACCCAGCCCCGATACGCGCTCACATGCGCCGCGGCGTCGTGAACCCGCAGCACGTCGACGCCTTGTGCGCAGAGCTGGAGCGACGCTCCGATCGTGAAGAGATCCTTGTCCGCAACGTCCTGCTTCGCGATGCCGGTCATGAAGGACTTGCGCGAATGGCCGACGAGGCAGCGGAAGCCCGTGCCGTGAAAGCGCCTGATGTTGCGCAGGAGCGTGAGCGACTGCAGCGGATTCTTGCCGAATCCGATGCCCGGATCGAACAGGATCCGGTGCGCGGCGATGCCCGCCGCTTCCCATTCGCGCCGCCTCGCGTCGAGCCAGCGAAGGAGCTCGTCGACCGGATCGCAATCGGGCGGCAGCACGACGCTGCGGTCGGCTGGCACCGTCAGACTGTGCATCGCGACGATTTCCGCATCGCTTTCGGCCGCGACCGCGAGCATGTCCGGTGACGTGAGCCCGGAGACGTCGTTGATGATGTCGGCGCCGAGAGCGAGCGCACGGCGCGCGACGTCAGCGTGATAGGTGTCGACACTGATGCGCGGCGGCAGCGGCAGCGCGCGAAGCTTGTCGGCGAGCCGTGTGAGGATCGGCTCGAGCCGCGCCCACTCGGCGTCCGGCGTCAGCGGCTCCGCACCCGGGCGCGTCGACTCCGCGCCGATATCGAGGATCTGCACGCCCGCATCGATCATGCCGTCGACGCGGCGCTCGACCGCGTCCCACGTCGTCGTTTGGCCGCCGTCCGAGAACGAGTCGGGCGTGACGTTCACGATGCCCATCCACAGCGGGATGCGGTGCTCCAGATCGCGCGAGAGCTCGAGCACGGTCCGACCGATGCCGGGCACCGAAAGCGTCGGATCGAGCGCGACGAGCGGCGCGAGCACGAAGTTGCGCGTTGCAAGCCCGGGGTGGGGGACCGTCAGCCTTTCGCTCCGGATCGTTTCGCCGCCCCATAGCAGGATGTCGAGGTCGATCGGCCGCGGCGACCAGCGGGCGGAGAAGTCCCGTCCGAAGCGCTGCTCGATCGCCTTCAGCGCGTCGAGCGCACCGTGAGGCGCGAGACGCGTCCGGCAGCGAACCGCGGCGTTCAGGAACGGCCGGTTCCAGTCGGGCGGCGCACCGTCGGGAAGCATCGCCGGGGATTCGACGACCGGCGATACCGCGACGACATCGAGGCCCGCCGCGGGCAAGGCCGCGATCGCATTCGAGATGTGTCGGCGACGGTCGCCGAGATTCGAGCCGATGCCGACGTAAACGTCCATTGCGATCGTTGTGAGCGGGGGCGACAGGGAAGCGGCCACTTTCATACAATGAGATCCCCCACAATTACAACGTCAATTCAACGTCAACCCGAGAGGAAGCGAGCGATGAAAGCGAAAGCGGCCGTTGCATGGGAGGCGGGGAAGCCCTTGTCCATCGAGGAGGTCGACGTCCAGGGGCCGAAGGCGGGCGAGGTGCTCGTGCGGCTGGTCGCGACCGGGGTGTGTCACACCGACGCATACACGCTTTCCGGCCAGGACCCGGAAGGCGCGTTTCCGTGCATCCTCGGCCACGAAGGGGGCGGCGTCGTCGAGGAGGTCGGTCCGGGCGTGACGAGCGTGAAGCCCGGCGATCACGTCATTCCGCTCTACACGCCGGAGTGCGGTGAGTGCAAGTTCTGCACGTCCGGCAAGACGAACCTGTGTCAGAAGATCCGCGTGACGCAGGGCCAGGGTCTGATGCCTGACGGCACGAGCCGATTCTCGATCAACGGCAAGCAGATCCTGCACTTCATGGGCACGTCGACGTTCTCCGAGTACACGGTGCTGCCCGAGATCGCGGTCGCGAAGATCAACAAGGAAGCGCCGCTCGAGAAGGTGTGTCTGCTCGGCTGCGGCATCACGACGGGCATCGGCGCCGTGCTGAACACCGCGAAGGTGCAGCCCGGCTCGACGGTCGCCGTGTTCGGTCTCGGCGGCGTCGGCCTGTCGGTGATCCAGGGTGCCGTGATGGCGAAGGCTTCGCGCATCATCGCGATCGACATCAATCCCGGGAAGGAAGAGATCGCGCGGCAGATGGGTGCGACCGATTTCGTGAACCCGAACGACTACGATCGGCCGATCCAGGAGGTCATCGTCGACATGACGGACGGCGGAGTCGACTACTCGTTCGAAGCGGTCGGTAACACGAAGCTGATGCGCGCGGCGCTCGAGTGCTGCCACAAGGGCTGGGGCGAGTCGACGATCATCGGCGTCGCCGGTGCGGGGCAAGAGATCTGCACGCGCCCGTTCCAGCTCGTGACGGGACGCGTGTGGCGCGGCAGCGCGTTCGGCGGCGTGAAGGGGCGAAGCCAGCTTCCGGGCATGGTCGATCAGTACATGAAGGGCGAGATCAAGATCGATCCCTTCATCACGCATACGATGGGCCTCGAGGACATCAACAAGGCCTTCGACCTGATGCACGAAGGGAAGAGCATCCGCTCCGTGATCCACTACTGAGCGGCGCCGGCGGCCGACCGTGAGCGGTCGCGTCGATTCGCGTCGATCCGTGCCGGCAGCGCTCGTCGCGCTGCCGGCAGTCGCCGCCATATGGAGCTACGCTGCCGCGCAGCATCGCGGTTTCCCCGACGCAGGCGGCGCCCCGACCGACTACGTCGTCGAGTGTCCGGAAACGTCATCGGCCGAAGCCGGATGCGCGGCGGATGTTTCGACCTACGTCGGCTGGCGCGTGTTCGCTCGGTATTGCGCGAGCTGCCACGGCGACGATGCCGAAGGCAGCTCGTTCGCGCCGAGCCTCATCCAGAGACTCGAGAGGTACGACCGCCGCGCGTTCGTGCGGGCGCTCGACGAGGGATACGGCGGCCCGTTCGCGGCGATGCGGCCGTGGGGCGAGCATCCGCAGGTCGCGCGCTACTACGACGAGCTTTGGGCGTATCTTTCCGCGAGGGCGAGCGGGGACCTGCCGGCCGGTGCGCTCCGGCCGCTGCGCGACCGGAGCGCGCGGTGAGGGCGGCCGGCACCCTCACGCGATCGATCGAGACTAGTACCGCCAGTTCACCGTCACACCCGCATACGCGTTGCGCCGCGGGCCCGGCTCGAAGAACCTCAGGTTCGTGTCGTTGATTCGCAGGTTCGCGTTGTAGGACTCGTCGAAGAGGTTGTTGATGCCGATATAGGGCATCACGACCAGCGAGCCTGCCCGGTGCTCGTAGCCGAGCCGCAGGTTCGACAGCGTGTACGCGTCGTTGACGACGGTGTTCGCGTTGTCCGCGAACTGATCGTCGACATAAAGCACGTCGATCGCCGCGAACCAGCCGCGCGGGTGCCACCAGCTGAGCTCTCCGAACAGCACGTGCTCGGCCGTGCCCGGAATCACGTTGCCGTCGTAGACGCCGGCGAGATCGGCGAACCGGTCGAACTCGAAGTCGGAGTACGTGTACGCGAACGTCGCCTGCAGGCCATCCATCGGCTGCGTGACGAACGAGAACTCGAGCCCGTTGCGGCTCGAGCGCCCCGCGTTCTGGTAGTAGACCCGTCCCGGCGTGTCGGGCAGCGTGAACGGGATCAGCTCGTCGTCGACTTCGATCGAGAACAACGCGAGGTCGTAGCGGTGCCGTCCCCCGAGGAGGCCCCGGATGCCGATCTCGAAGTTCTCGGCCTCCTGCGGCTCGAGGGACGGATTGAAGCCGCCGCCGCCGGTCGGGTTCGCGAACTCCGTCGTCGACGGGGTCTCGAAGGCCGTCGAGTACGTCGCGTACGCGCTCAAGTTCGGCGAGACGATGTACGTGAGCCCGACCATCGGGCTCGTGCCGTCGAGCCGGCGGCGTCCCGAATCGTCGCCGTTCGACAGAAAGCGATCGGTGACCTCGTACTCGATCTCGTCGAGCCGGAGTCCCATCGTCAGCGTCAGGTTCTCGTTGATCGAGAGCTCGTTCTGCACGAACAGGCCGAGGCTGCGGAAGCTCTCGTTCTGATCGAACGTCATCGCGCCGCGCTCGCCGGCCATGTTGTTGAAGCGCCGACGGTCGTCGTCCTGGTCGTCGTAGTCGAAGCCGACCACGAGCCGATTCGGACGATCGAGCCAGAAGCCGTCGTAGGCGTAGCTCACACCGCCGCCCGCGTAGAAACGCTCGAACGTCACGATGCCGCCGTTCTGGAACGCGAGGCTGTTCTCGAAATCGCGCCACACGTAGTAGTTGCGGGCAGAGAGCGAATGGCGCTCGCCGAGCGGCATCGTGTAGACGAAACCGATGCGCTGCTGCTCGAGCGCTTCGCCCGCGCGGAACGTCACGTGTGTCGGCCAGGCCGCGCGCGGGTTCTCGGCGGCGAGCTGGGCCGTGAGACCGCCCGGGTCGTCCGAGACCGGCTGGTCCGTGAGGTTCACGACCGCGAGCAGCTCGCGGTCTTTGTCGAGATCGATATTGAAGCGTCCGGTGAGCTGCCGGTTCTCGAAGCGGCTCAGCTCGCGGTAGCCGTCGTACTGCGTGTTCGAGGCATTCAGCAGATAGCCGACGCGCTCGCCGCTGCCCCCAGCCTTGAGCTGCACGCGCTGATAACCATAGCGGCCGGCCGACGCGTGCACCTCGGCGAACGGCTCGCTCGACGGCGGCTCGGTCGTCAGGCTGATCACACCGCCGGAGGCGTTGCCGTAGAGAGACGAGCTCGGACCGCGAATGACCTCGATCTGGTTCGTCGCGCCGAGGTCGATGCCGTCGACCGAGCCCTGGCCGTCGGGCAACGTCTCGGGAATTCCGTCGACGAGGATCTTGACGCCGCGTATCCCGAAGTTCGCGCGCGCACCGAAGCCGCGAATCGAGACGCGCAGATCCTGCGCGAAGTTGAAGCGGTTCTGCATGAAGAGGCCCGGCACGCGGGATAGCGACTCGTCGAGCCCGAGCTGCTGGCGGCCGAGCTGGATGTCGTCCTTCGAAACGACGCTGACCGCAGCCGGCACCTGGTCGAGCGTCGTCTCGAGCCGTGTCGACGTGACGACGATCTCCTCGAGCGGCGGCAGCTGCGGGCGGATTTGCGCATGCGCTGCCGGGCCCGTAATCGAGGAGAGGGTCCCGAGCACTGCAGAGACTGCGGCCGAAAGCGCATACCGTTGGCGTTTCGTGGTCATGTCGCCTCGCTGCAACCAGTTGCGGACAAGCCGTCTATCATGGCCGATCGGCCATGGGCGGCGCAACGACCGGTCTCCGCGCTGCAATCGGACTTTCGCTGCGGCAGACCGCTTGGCACACTTGTTGTCTTTCCGCCTCGCTTCCACCCGGGTTTCCATTCGCCGCCGGAGCGATCATGGATTGGATCTCCTTGTCCGAGCTGTCCGCGCTCGCGCAGGTCGTCGTCGTCGATCTCGTGCTCGCCGGCGACAACGCGGTCGTGATCGGGCTCGCCGTCGCGGGACTGCCGCGCGAGCAGCGCGCCCGGGCGATGGTCATCGGTATCGCGGCTGCGACGCTCCTCAGGATTCTGTTCGCGTCGATCACGGTGCAGCTGCTGCAGGTGATCGGCCTGCTGCTCGCGGGCGGCCTGCTCCTGCTCTGGGTGTCGTGGAAGCTGTGGCGGGAGCTCCAGGCCGGTCGTGACGAGCACGCGCCCGCCGCCGAGAACGTGGACGGTGCAAACGCGAGCGAAGCTGCGGCGCGTCCGCCGCGGAAAAAGACCATGCGCGAGGCCGCGACGCAGATCATCGTCGCCGACGTCTCGATGTCGCTCGACAACGTGCTCGCGGTCGCCGGCGTCGCGCGCGAGCACGCATGGGTGCTCGTGTTCGGGCTCGCGCTGTCGGTCGCGTTGATGGCGTTCGCGGCGGTGCTGGTCGCCCGGCTGCTGCAGCGCTTCCACTGGATCGGGTACGTCGGTCTGGCGCTGATCTTTTACGTCGCGGTCAGGATGATCTACGAGGGAACGCTCGAGATTTACCACGCGGCGAACGGCGTCCTCTGAGCCGGTCGCGCGGCCTCCGATCGCTGCTCTCGCCGCCATCGGGCCGGTGCTATGATGGCCTCGCAATAACAACGAATCGAATCGAGGGGGTCGACGATGCCGAGATTGATCCATCTATCGCTGCTCGCCGGCGTCGTGTGCGCCGCGCCGTGCGCCGTTGCGCAGAACGACGACTTCGCCGCCGTCGAGATCAAGGTCCACGAGGTGGCCGGGAACCTCTATTACCTCGAGGGCAGGGGCGGCAACATCGGCGTGCTGACCGGCGACGACGGCGTCGTGCTCGTCGACGACCAGTTCGCGCCTCTCACCGAGAAAATCATTGCGGCGCTCGAGACCGTTTCGGACGGCGAAATCCTTTACGTCATCAACACGCACGTCCATCCCGACCATACCGGCGGGAACGAGAACTTCGGCAATCTCGGCGTGCCGATCCTCGCGCACGACAACGTCCGGGTACGACTCGCCCGCGGGATCCGCGGCGGTCCGCCCGCGCCTGCCGCGGCGCTGCCGGTGATCACCTTCTCCGAGTCGACGACGCTCTTCCTGAACGGCGAGGAGATCCGCGTCGTGAAGGTGCCGAACGCGCATACCGACGGCGACAGCGTGATCCACTTCGTGAACGCGAACGTGATCCATGCGGGCGACGTCTACCGGACGACCGGCTATCCGCGCATCGACGCGGACAACGGCGGCACGGCCGCGGGCACGATCGAGGCGCTCGATGCGATCATCGCGATGGCAGGCCCGGATACGAAGATCCTGCCCGGTCACGGCGTGCTCGCGACCCGCGACGACGTCCGCGAGTTCCGCGACATGGTCGCGGTGGTCTACGAGCGCGTGAAGCCGATGGTCGAGCAGGGCATGAGCCTCGAGCAGGTCGTCGCCGCCGAGCCGACCAAGGATCTCGACGCGCGCTGGGGCGACCCGAGCGGCTTCCTGCCGGGCCTGTACCAGTCCATCCGCGCCGAGGTCGGCGCCCGGTGACCGGGCGCGCGGCGCGCACCGAGGCGAGGTGAGCCGGCCCAAGGTCTTGATCTACCGGCCCGTCGACGAGACCGGCGAATCGCATCGCCGGCTCGCGGAAGCCGGCTGCGACGTCGTCGCCGACGAGGTCGACCAGGAACGCGGCCGCTTCCTCGCCGCGGCCGAAGGCGCCGACGTGCTCGCCGGCGCGACGTTCCGCGGCGGCGTGATCGATCGCGAGGTCTTCGCGCGCTGCCCGGACTTGCGGCTCGTCGCGAAATACACGATCGGCGTCGACGATGTCGACGTCGACGCCGCGACCGAGCTCGGCATCCTCGTCACGCACTCGCCCACCGAAGCGAACTGGGGCGGCGTCGCCGAGGGGACGCTCGCGCTGATGCTCGCGTTCCTGAAGCGCATCGGCCCGCGCGACCGGCACGTCAAGGCGGGCGGCTGGCGCGACAAGCGGCTCGAGGGCGTCTACGTCGGCCGCCGCGCCGACGGTTACGCAGGCCTCACGATCGGCATCGTCGGGCTCGGCCGGATCGGCTTTCGCGTGGCCGAGCTCTTGAGGCCGTGGCGCGTCCGGATCGTCGCGACGGACCCGTACGTCGACGACGAGCGTTTCGCGCTGGCGGGCGCCGAGCGCGTTCCGCTCGCGGCGCTGCTCGAGCAGTCGGACGTCGTGACGCTCCATTGCAGCCTCACCGCCGAGACGCGCGGGATGATCGACGCGGCGGCGCTCGCCGCGATGAAGCCCGGCGCGCTCCTGATCAACACCGCGCGCGGGCCGATCGTCGACGTCGATGCGCTCTGCGATGCGCTCGAGCGGGGGCATCTCGCAGGCGCCGCGCTCGACGTGCTGCCGCAGGAGCCGCCGCCCAAGGGCGCCAGGATCCTCGCGCTGGGCGACAAGGTGATCCTGAGCCCGCACATGATCGCGGCGAACCAGGGCGGCACGCTGCGGAGCGCGATCCCGTGGGCGACGGACGCCGTGCTCGCGGCGCTCAGGTCCGAGATCCCCGAATACGTCTACAACCCGGAAGCGATCCCGCGCTGGCGCCACCGTTTCGGGGGCCGGCCGCTGCTCTGACGCTCGCCTAGACGTCGCCGAGGCGCTTCGCGAGCCCCGGCCCGGTCACGTCGGAGATCCCCTACGACGCCTGGCGCTCGAGCTCCGCGGCGACCGCCGGGTTCCGCACCTCGCCGGCCGCGATGTTGAGGCCCGCCGCAAGCCGCGGATCACGCCCGATCGCCGTCTGCCACCCGTGGTCCGCGAGCGCACGGACGAACGGCAGCGTCGCGTTCACGAGCGCCTGCGTGGCGGTGCGCGGCACGGCAGCAGGCATGTTCGTCACGCAATAGTGCAGCACGCCGTCGACGACGAAGACGGGATCGGCGTGCGTCGTCGGGCGGCTCGTCGCGAAGCAGCCGCCCTGATCGATCGCGACGTCGACCGCGACCGCACCCTTCGGCATCGACGCGATCATTTCGCGCGTGACGAGCTTCGGGGCACGGCGTCCCGGAATCAGCACCGTGCCGATCACGAGCGCCGAGCGCGTGACGTTGCGCGCGATGGACTCGGCCGTCGAGTATTCCGTGCGGAGCGCGCTGCCGTACCGGACCGCGAGGCGCTCGAGCTTCTCGACGTCGGTGTCGAGGACCGTGACGTCGGCGCCGAAGCCGACTGCGGCCTCGACCGCGCCCGTGCCCGCGACGCCGGCGCCGATCACGGTCACGCGCGCGGGTGCGACGCCCGGCATGCCTCCGAGCAGCACGCCGAGGCCCCCGGCGGGCTTCTCGAGGAAGCGCGCGCCCGCCTGGACGGCGAGCCGCCCCGCGATCCGGCTCATCGGCGCGAGGAGCGGCAGACCGCCCTGCGGCGACGTCACGGTTTCGTAGGCGAAGGCCGCCGCGCCGGTGCGCTGCAAGCCGCTCGCGAGCTCTGGATCCGCCGCCAGGTGCAGGTAGCCGAAGAGCACGTGATGCGGACGCAATCGCGCGATTTCCTCGGGTCGAGGCTCCTTGACCTTGACGATGAGCGCGGCTTCTTCGAACACGGCGGCGCCGGACGGAAGCACGCGGGCGCCGGCGGCCTGGTATTCGTCGTCCGAGAAGCCTGCGCCGGCGCCGGCACCGGTCTCGACGACGACGGAATGTCCGGCGGCGACGAGCTCCCGGCACGCTGCCGGCGTCAGGCCGACCCGGTGCTCGTCGCTCTTGATCTCTTTCGGTACGCCTATTCGCATCGAATCAAGTTACGGGCACTGCATGACGACTGTCCAGTATCGCGAGTCGTCGCTTGAACGCGGTTTCGTGCCGATGTTACCGTCGCGGCGCCTCCGAGAAAGGAACCACCGATGGCCGACGCCACGCCGAGCCGCACACGCGAAATCTGGTCCTGGGCGCTCTACGACTTCGCGAACTCGCCGTTCACGACGCTGGTCGTGACGTTCGTCTACGCAACGTACTTCACGCAGGCGATCGCCGACGACCCTGCCCACGGCACCGCGCTCTGGTCGCGAGGCGTCACGATCACGGCGCTCGTCGTTGCGCTCTGCTCGCCCGTCCTCGGCGCGCTCGCGGATCGCGGCGGCTACCGGAAGCTCTTCGTCGTGCTCTCGACGCTCGTCTGCGCCGGAGCGACCGCGCTGCTCTATCGGGTGATGCCGGGAGAGGTCGTCGCCGCGCTCGTGCTCTTCGTCATCGCGAACATCGCGTACGAATTCGGCACCGTGTTCTACAACGCGTTCCTCCCGGAGATCGCCGACGAGCGCAGGATCGGCCGCGTCTCGGGGCTCGGCTGGGGACTCGGCTACTTCGGCGGCCTGCTCGCGCTCGCCCTTGCGCTCGTTACGCTCGTGCAGCCCGAGACGCCATGGTTCGGCTTCTCGACCGAGAACGGCGAGAACGTGCGCGCGACGAACCTGCTCGTCGCAGTGTGGTTCGTCGTGTTCAGCGTGCCGCTGTTCCTGTGGGTCGACGAGGACAAGTCGCGCGTGTCGCCGGCCGGTCAGGTAATCCGCGACGGCTGGATCCAGCTCAAGGGTACGCTCCGCGAGATCAGCCGTTATCGGCAAACGGTTCGATTCCTGATCGCGAGGCTCGTCTACAACGACGGCCTCGTGACCGTGTTCGCGTTCGGCGGCATCTACGCGGCCGGAACGTTCGGCTTCACGATCGAGCAGGTGCTCGTGTTCGGCATCGTGATCAATATCGCTGCGGGCGCATCGGCGATCGCGATGGGGCTCCTCGACGACTGGATCGGCGGCAAGCGCACGATCGTCGTGTCGCTGATCGGCCTGATCGCCGCGACGGCCCTCGCGATTGCCGCGACGAGCGAGCTGTGGCTCTGGGTCGCGGGTATCCTGATCGGCATCTTCACCGGGCCGAACCAGTCCGCGAGCCGCTCGCTGATGGGGCGCTTCGTGCCGAAGGCAGTCGAAAACGAGTTCTTCGGTTTCTTCGCGTTCTCGGGCAAGCTGACGGCGTTCGTCGGACCGTTCCTGCTCGGCGTGCTCACGGACGTCACGGGCTCGCAGCGGGTCGGCGTGTCGATCGTGCTCGTGCTGTTCGTCGTCGGTCTCGCGCTGCTTCTCACCGTCGACGAGCACGAAGGGAAGGCAGCGGCGAAGGCCGCGACGCCGGCGCCGATAGCGGCGTAGCGGCGGCGCAGCGGAACCCGCCGGCGGGGAGGGCATCGTGGGCAACGTCACGGCACAGACGCTTCCGGGCATCGAGGCAAGACGGGAAGAGCTCGTGGCGTGGCGCCGCGACCTGCACGCTCATCCGGAGCTCGCGTACGAGGAACGACGCACGTCCGCGTTCGTCGCGACGGAGCTTCGCCGCATCGGACTCGACGTCGAGGTCGGTCTCGCGCGGACCGGCGTCGTCGCGACGCTGTCGACCGGAGACGGCCCGTCCGTCGGGCTTCGTGCGGACATGGACGCGCTGCCGATCCGCGAGGCGAACGCTTTCGCGCACCGCTCGCGCTTCGACGGCCGCATGCACGCGTGCGGTCACGACGGCCATACGGTCATGCTGCTCGCCGCCGCGCGCGAGCTCGCCGAGCGGCCGCGTTTCCGCGGCACGGTCCGCTTCATCTTTCAGCCTGCGGAGGAGGCCGCCGGCGGCGCGAAGGCGATGATCGACGACGGGCTCTTCGAGCGCTTCCCCGTCGATCGCGTGTTCGGCATGCACAACTGGCCCGGGCTGCCGGTCGGCCGCTTCGCGATGTGCGCTGGACCGCTGATGGCCTCGATCGATTGCTTCGACGCGCGAATCGGCGGGCGGGGCACGCACGGCGCGTTGCCGCACGAAGGCATCGACCCCGTGCTTGCGGCCGCGCAGACCGTCGTGGCCCTGCAGGGCATCGTGAGCCGCAATGTGGACCCGCGCCGCGCCGCGGTCTTGAGCGTCACGAAGCTCAATGCAGGGCACGCGCATAACGTTATTCCCGAATCGGCGGATCTTTCGGGCACGCTGCGTGCGCTCGACCCGGCGGTGCGCGCGCTGCTGAAGCGGCGATTGACGGAGGTCGTCTCCGCGACCGCGGCCGCGTTCGGTGCATCGGCGGATGTGAAGTTCGTCTTCGAGAATCCGCCCGTCGTCAACGACGCCGATGCGGTTGCGCTCGCGTCAGCCGCGGCGGCGTCGCTCGTCGGCGACGCGGCGGTCGACGCGCACGCCGAGCCCGTGCTCGCGTCCGAGGATTTCGCCGTGATGCTCGAGCAGCGGCCGGGCTGTTACGTGTTCATCGGCAACGGCGGCGGCCCCGGCGGCTGTGCGATTCACGATCCGTCTTATGACTTCAACGACGAGATCCTGACGCTCGGTGCGTCGTACTGGGTGCGCCTCGCCGAGGCCGCACTCGGAACGTGAACGCGTTCGGTTGAGAGAACGCCGCTTCGCGGCGTATTCTGTCGGCCCCTCGTTTTCAAGCCAAGGAACGCGCTGCCCGTGTCTTCACGGAAAATCCTCTTCGTTTTTCCCGGACAGGGATCACAGTACGCCGGCATGGGCTCGGACTTGGTCGAGGAGTTTCCCGCGGCACGCGAGGTCTACGAGCGCGCGAGCGAGGTCGTCAAGTACGACATGCAAGAGCTCTCGTTCCGCGATCCGCGCGGCGAGCTCGACCAGACGCGCTTCACTCAGCCCGCGCTCCTCACGCACGAATACGCGTGCCTCACGGCCCTGCGCAGCATCGCGGGCGACGTGCGCGCGGAGCTCGCCGCCGGCCACAGCCTCGGTGAGTACACCGCGCTCGTCGCGGCCGGCGCACTCACGTTCGAGGACGCGCTCGCCCTCGTCGCGAAGCGCGGCGAGCTGATGGGGCGGCTCGGCCGCGGCGGCATGATTGCGACGACGCTCGATGCAGATTCCGCCGCTTCGCTCGCCGAGCGGCATTTCTGCGGCATCGGCAGCATCAACCTGCCGGATCAGACCGTGATCGCGGGCGACGATGCGGACCTCGAGCAGCTGCTCGAGGACCTTGCCGCCCGTTACCCCGGCAAGCGCGCCATTCGGCTCAACACGGAGGGTGCGTTCCATACCTTCCTGATGGTCGAGGCCGCGCTCGAGTTTCGCGCCGTGCTCGAGGCGACGCCGTTCGCGGAGCCCAAGGTCGGCGTGCTGTCGAACTATACGGGCCTGGTGCACGACGCGGATGCGAAGGCGATCCGGTCGCGCCTCTTCTTCCAGCTCTTCAACCCGGTGCGGTGGTCGGCGTGCATGAGCACGGCCCTCGACGCCGGCGTCGACGTGATCGTCGAGCTCGGCGGCGGCATCGGCAAAGGCGAGGGGCCCGCCGAGAAGCGGCCGAATCTCGAGGGAATCATCAAGAAGTCCTTGAAATCGCGGGACCGTCAGGCGCAATATTTGCCGGCCGTCAATTCCGCCGGCATTCGCGCGGCGGGTCAGCAACTGACAGGGCCGTGAGACCGGTGCTCGGGACGCGGGCTTTTTGGCCGCGCCCGGGTTCCGCCCATCGTTCGATTCGGAGCGTCAAGCCGGTGCGGGGCCGCCGGTAGCATCGCATCGTCAAGAATACCTCGAGGAGCAAAAGGTCATGGGAGCGTTCAAGCAAGCCCACGGAGGGGAACTGAAGGATCTGTATCTCCCGGTCGCGGAGCGACAGGAAGAGAAACGACGCGCACGCGATATGCGCTCCTGGGATCTTACGATGCGGCAGCTCTGCGACATCGAGCTCCTGCTGAACGGCGCGTTCTCGCCGCTCGAGGGCTTCATGACGCAGGCCGACTACGACAGCGTCGTCGAGCGGATGCGCCTCGCGAACGGCGTGCTGTGGCCGATGCCGATCACGCTCGACGTCACCGAGGAGTTCGCCGCGGAGCTCAAGCCCGGGGAAACGATCGCGCTGCGCGACCAGGAAGGCGTGCTGATCGCGACGCTCGAGGTGTCCGACATCTACCGTCCCGACAAGACGCGCGAGGCCCAGGGCGTTTTCCGCACCACCGACGAGGCGCATCCGGGCGTCCGTTATCTGATGCATCAGGCGCACCCGGTTTACGTCGGCGGCAAGCTCCGCGGCGTCGAGGCGCCGACGCATTACGACTTCAAGCACCTGCGCGATACGCCGCGTGAGATCCGCGATCGCTTCGCGAAGCTCGGGTGGCGCAAGGTCGTCGCGTTCCAGACGCGCAATCCGATGCACCGCGCGCATTTCGAGCTCACGTTCCGCGCGGCGAAGGAGGTCGAGGCGAATCTGCTGATCCATCCCGTCGTCGGCATGACGAAGCCCGGCGACGTCGATCACTTCACGCGCGTGCGCTGCTACGAGCACGTGCTGAACCATTATCCGGAGCAGACGACGACGCTGAGCCTCTTGCCGCTCGCGATGCGCATGGCCGGCCCGCGCGAGGCGCTGTGGCACGCGATCATCCGCAAGAACTACGGCTGCACGCACTTCATCGTCGGCCGCGACCACGCGGGCCCCGGCGTCGGCAGCGACGGCAAGCCGTTCTATGGTCCTTACGACGCGCAGCGGCTGATGCAGGAGTACGCCGAAGAGCTCGACATCACGATGGTTCCGTTCAAGAACATGGTGTATGTCGAGGACCGCGCTCAGTACATGCCCGAGGACGAGGTCGATTCGTCCATGCGGACCTTGAACCTGTCGGGCACCGAGCTCCGCCGGCGCCTGCAGGAGGGCGTCGACATTCCCGAGTGGTTCTCGTTCCCCGAGGTGGTCGAGGAGCTGCGCCGGACGCATCCGCCGCGCCACAAGCAGGGCTTCACGGTTTTCTTCACCGGTCTGTCGGGCTCGGGCAAGTCGACGATCGCGAACGCGCTGATGGTGAAGCTGATGGAGATGGGCGGGCGTCCCGTGACGCTGCTCGACGGGGATATCGTGCGCAAGCACCTGTCGAGCGAGCTCGGGTTCTCGCGGGAGCACCGCGATCTCAACATCCTCCGCATCGGCTTCGTCGCGAGCGAGATCACGAAGAACGGCGGTGTCGCGATCTGCGCGCCGATCGCGCCGTATGCGGCGACGCGCCGGCAGGTGCGCGAGATGATCGAGCCGCTCGGCGGCTTCCTCGAGATCCACGTCGCGACGCCGCTCGAGGTTTGCGAGGAGCGCGATCGCAAGGGCCTCTACGCGAAGGCGCGCGCGGGCATCATCAAGAACTTCACGGGCATCAGCGATCCGTACGAGGAGCCCGAGAACCCCGAGATGCGGATCGACACGACGGAGCTCACGCCGGATCTCGCGGCGCATCGCATCATCGTCAAGCTCGAGAGCTTGGGCTACATCCGCTGATCACGCCTTGCCTGGCCGGCGGGTGCCATCCCCGCCGGCCTCTTTTGTGTGACGACGCGGTGCACAAAGTCCGTGTCGTTCAGCGCATCGCGGACGGAGTGCGTGCTCGGTCCCTGTCTTCCCGAGACACGCCAGGAGCGTCCCTGCGGCTCGGTCGCGGCCATCCCTGGCCGCTCACGGTCTCGGGAAGACAGGGACCGAGCACGCACTCCTTGGTGACGTCGGCGGTGTGCATATGCCCTCGGTGCAAGCGTTCTGCAACGTTTCGGCTGCAACGCGAGCTCACGGGTTAGCGGGCCGTCGGCAAATGAACCGCGTGGATCGTGACCCGTGGTCACGCGTGCGTACAGGGCCTCAACGCCGCGGCGACGTTCGGGGGAGCGTGTCGGCAAGACCGCGTTCCCGAGGCCGTGAGCGGCCAGGGATGGCCGCGATCGAGCCGCAGGGACGCTCTTCCGGCGTGCCTCGGGAACGCGGTCTTGCCGACACGCTCCGTGCGATGCCCTCAACGACCCGACCCGGCTCGTGCGATGCCCTCAACGACCCGACCCGGTTCGTGCGATGCCCTTAACTGTGGGACGGCGCTCAGTACGACCCGAGGTACGTCGCGAAGAACTGGTTCAGCATGCGGTCCTGCGGATCCATCTCGCGGCGCACCTTCGCGAAGAACGACAGCCGGCGATCGAACCGTGCGCTCACGAGATCGGCCGTCGCGTTACGTGTCTGGTTGAAGAACGGCACGCCGCCGTGCTCCGCGGCGAACTCCGCGAAGTCGAGCACGAAATCGTCCCAGCCGTCGGTCTGCGTCGACAGCGCGCTCAGCGTGATCATCGGGCCGTCGAATGACGGCGACAGCAACGCGCTCTTGTCCTGATTCAATCTGAAGCCGATCGTCGGCAAGTCGCAGCGGAAGCCGGTCCGCGCGTAGTGCTCCTTGCAGAACAGCTTGTAGCCGAGCGCGACCGCGCCGAAGTCCGCGGCCGGGAATGCCCACGTGCAGAACGTGAAGCGGTTGCCCGCCGCGAGCGAGCGGAAGCGGCCGCTCTGCTCGACGGCGTTGCTGCCGGTGCGGACGAGCGCATTGCCGAACAGCGCCTGCGCCGCTTCGCTCAGGCTGTCGATCAGCGGATAGCGCAGCTGGCGCACCGGCAGCGCGAACGCGATCGAGCGCGCGGCGCCGGGCAGCGCCGAGTAAACGGCCCAATCCTTCAGCCGCCAGACGAATTTCTTGCCGGTCCGGTTCTCGGCCGCCGGCCGGCGCAGCTCCATGTAGACGTGATCGCGGAACGGCAGAAGGTAGAGCTTCACGCCGGAACCCGCGGCGGCGAGCCGAGGCCCGAGCTTCGCGAATTCCTTGAATCCCGTATGCGCCGTCTGCACGACGAAGCCCTGGATCGGGCGGATGCGCAGCGTGATCTCGTAGGCGATGCCGAGCAGCCCGTACGACAACCGCAGCGCCGCGAGCAGGCTCTTCGTCTTCTCGTTGACGACGAACTTGCGCCCGGTCGGGCTCACGATCTTCATCTGCACCGCATGCGCGGCGAACTGGCCGGCGTCCCCGGCGATCGTCGCCTCGAGGCCCGCGCCGAAGACGGCGCCGCCGACGGTCCGGTTCGCGAGATCGAAGCCGCCGACGAGCTCCTTGCCTTGCTCGGCCAGGATCTCCGCGAGCTCGGCGAGCGAGATGCCCGGCTGCACCGTCACCGTATCCGCGTCGATCTTGAGCACGCGATTCATGTCGCTCAGATCGATCACGGTGCCGCCGTTGGCCGTCGTGCAGCGCGTCGTCGAGCTGCCCGAGCCGATCGGGCGGACCGGAGACGGGTAACGTTTCGCGTCCGTCAGGACTTGTGCAATCTCGGAGGGCGACGTCGGCCTGACGATTGCGGCCGGCCCTACGGCGGTGAAGGTACCGACGCGCTTGCGCGCAAGAGCCATGCTCATTCCGCTTTCGACTCCCGTGCTGAACCGACTGACTGCCGTTCTCGCTCGGAAAGGCGGGTTGGAGCCTCCGAGCGCGCGCAAGGGATCCTGGGAAAGCGGAATACGCTTGCCTGCAACCCCGCTATCGTAGGACGGAAGTCCCTTAGACCGGAAGTTTTGTGTCGCTGGCTTTCGCCAGGTTTACCCTTAGCAGCCGGCCGACTATCGCTCGAAACCCTCTCATAAGCAAGGGATTCGAGCAGGGTTTTCAAAGCGCGCCGTCGAGGAAGTCGTAAATCTCGCGGCGCACGAAATTGAGGCCGAGCGGCGTCAGCGAATAGAAGCCGCTACGGTGGCGGGAGAGCAACGTCAAGCGCTTCGGCCGGCCGGTAGCGTTCCAGAGCGCCTCCCGGGACGAGCGGGGCATGCAGTCGTCGAAGGCCGCGTCGATCATGAAGATCGAGCTCGGGTCGTAACGTCCGGCGTAGAACATCGGATCCGCCGGTCCGAACAGATCCTCGAAGAAGTCGTGGTACTGCTCGAGCGTCCACCCGTAGTCGGTCAGGACGTGGCGGCGCACCTCGCCGGCACGGTTCCCGCACGTCGTGAAGATCTGGGCGAAATCCGCGGCGCCCATCATCAGCACGCCGGCCGCGATGCGCGGGTCGTTCGCCATCAGGGTGGCCGTCACGAGCGCGCTCATGCTGAAGCCGACCATCGCGATGCGCGACGAGTCGATGTTCGGCTGCGTCTCGGCCCAGTCGAGCAGGAGACGCATATCGACGACCGCGGAGCGATAGCGCTCCGCGCTCGCCTTCGCCATCTCGATGAACTCTTCCTCGGTCGACGTCGAGCTCAGGCCGCTCCACGGGAAGAGCGGGTAGTCGCCGGCCACCCAGATGATGTTCGCGTCGCCGCGGGACTTCCGCGCGTAGCCCCGCGAGATCCGGCTCGGCGGGTACGTGCTCGTGCCCCAGATCGGCAGCACGATCACGAGCTTCTTCGCGCCCGGCGACTTGCTGCGAAAGTAGGTCGCCTCGACGAAGCCGTCCGGGGTGCCGTGGTTCCCGCTCGAGCGCATCCTGAGTTTCACGATCTCGTGAAAGCGCGTCTCGTCGACCGGCTCCGAGATCTCGACTTCCGGCGCGCCAGTTACCTCGAAGAGCGGGTGCGCTTCGACGGGCGGCGAATACCGGTAGCCGCCGAGCTCGCCCGGGCCGCGATGAATGTGGCCCACGCAGCCGCCGAGCGCGAGCAGCAGGACGAGAACGGCAAGTCGATGCATGAGGGATGCAGACAAGTTCCTGGCGGGCTGGGTGACATAAAACGCGCGGAATTCTACCGGCCGGGACTCGGGCGGTGAACCTCGTCGCGTGCACGCGACACGGCCGCGGCCGCAACGCGTTATTCGTAGCGCAAGGCTTCGATCGGGTCGAGACGCGCGGCGCGTCGCGCGGGCCAGATGCCGAAGAAGAGGCCGACGCCCACGCTGAACGCGGAGGCGAGTCCGACCGACTCGGGCGATACGAAGACTTCCCATCCGGCGAACCGCGACATGAGCCATGCAGCACCCGCTCCGACCCCGATGCCGAGTAGCCCGCCGATGAGGCACAACGTGACGGATTCGACCAGGAATTGCAGCAGGATGCTGCTGCGCGTGGCGCCGAGAGCCATGCGGATGCCGATCTCGCGCGTGCGCTCCGTCACGCTGACCAGCATGATGTTCATGATTCCGATGCCGCCGACGATCAGGCTGACGCCGGCGATGCTCGCGAGGAGCAGCGTGAAGGTCTGCTGCGCCTCCTGCTGAGTCTCGAGGAAATCGCGGCGGTCGACGATCGCGAAGTCGTTCGGTGCGCCAGGCTGGAGCCGGTGCTCCTTGCGCAGCACGCGCTCGATGTCGACCATCGCGCGCTCGAGCGGGACACCGTCCATTACGCGCACGCTGATGTTGTCGACCTGCTCGCGCCCGAATACGCGCTTCTCGGCCGTTCGAAGCGGAATGAACGCGCTCGAGTCGGGGCCCCGGTTGAAGCCGCCGCCGCCTTGGCTCGCGAGGATCCCGATCACCTGGAACGGCTGGTTGTTGAGCGCGATGGTCTTGCCGAGGAGCTCCTTCGGCTCGACCTCGAGCTCCTTCGGGATATCGGAGCCGAGGACGACGACGCGCTGCTTCGCCAGGTTCTCGTCCAGCCTGAAAAAGCGGCCGTACTGGACGTCGTAGTTGAAGACGTCGGCGTAGCGGTGCGTCGTGCCGATCGTCCGGCTATTCGTGTTGCGATTGAGATACTTGAGCTGGCCGCGCCCCTGGACCTCGGGCACGACGGCGTCGAGGTAGCGCGAGTCTTTCTCGAGCGCGTCGGCGTCGTCGACGGTCAGCGTCTGCTGGTCGCGGGCGACGCCCTGCGTGAGGAAACGGGCCGAATTGATCGTCAGGATGTTCGCGCCGAGGGCCGCGATCTGCTCGTCGATGCGCTTCTGCGCTCCGGCGCCCGCGGCGAGCATCGCGATGACCGCGCCCACGCCGATGATGATGCCGAGCATCGTCAGCATCGCGCGGAAAAAGTTCGCGTGTATCGACTGAAACGCGACGCGCAGGATCTCGCCGAAAAGCATCGTAATCCCTCGTGAACGTGGGCCAAAGTAGCAGGTGGAGGGCGGTGGTCAAGCAGCCGGTACTGAAGATTTCTCTATGTCATAACGCCCTATCGACAGGCCCGGACGAGCCGTCTAGCCTCTGTCTCGGCGCCGCGTCTCGCGGCAGGCGAACCGGCGCCGAGCCAGCGACGCGGAGGCCACGGTGACGCACGTCTCACGACCACGCTCGGGTGTCTTTGCGCGCATCGTCCGAGGCCTCGTGACGACGCTCTGCGGGCTCGCGCTCCTCGGCATGCCGCCCGACGGCACGTCGAAGAGCTCGGAGCTGAGGCTCGCGCCGTATCAGCCGCGCTCGGCCCATCATGCTTACGGCTATGCGCTGGCGCTCGAGGCATTTCGCCGTCCCGGTGCGCGGGACTGGGTGCTCGCGGCGCAGCGGGCGACGTCGGAGCCCGAGCGGGGCGAGCCGCCGGTCGACCTGACGGGCCGTTTCGATCCGGAGCGCATCGACGCGCTCGGCCTCGCCTTCGCAGTGCGCGGAGGCAGGAGGATCCATGTCGAGGTCGAGACCGAGCCGAGCGACGATCCGGCGGTCGGCGGGGTGCGCTCGCCATTCGTCGAGCTCTTCGTTATGGGCGAGCAGGGCCTCGCGCCCGTCGCGAGCCCGCTGCCGCTCCCCGTCCACGGGGCAGGTCCCGTCGTGCAGCGTGTCGACGTTGACGCATTCGACGCGGGCGAATACGTGCTGCGCGTGCAGCCCGAGATCGGCTATGCGGGCCGATATCGGGTCAGCGTGCGCACGGCACCGCTCCTGACGTTCCCGGTCGAAGGCAGGACGACGCGCGCGATTCAGAGCGGCTTCGGCGCCGAGCGCGACGGCGGCGCGAGATCGCATCGCGGGGTCGACATCTTCGCGGAGCGCGGCACGCCGGTGCTCGCGGCGATGGACGGGTTCGTTACGCGCGTCGAGACGACAGCGCGAGGCGGGAATGTCGTATGGCTGCAGCCGCTCTTCGCCGACCTGCGCCTTTACTACGCGCACCTCGACACGCAGCTCGTGCGGCCGGGCGATTTCGTGCTTGCCGGCGAGATCATCGGTACCGTCGGGAATACCGGCAACGCGGTCACGACGCCGCCGCACTTGCATTTCGGCGTCTACGCTCGCCGCCGCGGTGGGCGCGGCGGCGCGCAGGATCCGTATCCGTTCCTCGATTGATCGACGCGTCGGCCGACGCCGCAAAAAAATGCGAAGCAAGGCGTTTGCCACGCGGGGGCCGCTCCATTAGATTGGTCCGCCGGTCCCATCGGATGGCACGATGACGCTGCGTGAACGGGTCGAGCAGATTCTGCCGGGGTGGAGGCGCTGGTATCCGAGCCTGTTCGACGCGGCGAACGATCTCGGCTTGATCCGCGCCGAAGTATGCTCCCCGGGTTCGCTGCTGTTGAGCAGGCGGCACGCGAAGGTGCAACGCGCGGCCGAGGACGCGCATCGCGAGCAGTGGGGAGGCGGTCCTCCGGAAGATCCGCCCGAGCGCGAGCGCTGGAACGGCGTGCCGCCGGACGAGTCGACTTAGCACCCGCGTCGGCGTCATGATGCGCCTGTTGCGGGCGCCCGGCAGCGGCACGTCCTTGCGATCGGCTCGCTTCCATCGTCACGACTCTGCACCCTCGTCGATGCCCGGTCGGCTTTGCCGTGCGGACGCCTCGCTACGACGGACATCACTCGGACTGGCTGCTCGAGAGGAGTGTTGCGATGACGGAGCAGAGACCGCCGCTGCCGCCGTTCGACGAGGCTGCGGCCCGCGCGAAGGTCAAGGCTGCGGAAGACGCGTGGAATACCCGGGATCCCCGTAGGGTCGCGCTCGCGTATACGGAGGACTCGATCTGGCGGAACCGCGACGAGTTCATCCAAGGCAGGGCGGCGATCGAAGACTTCCTGCGGCGCAAGTGGGAGCGCGAGCTCGATTACCGGCTCCGCAAGAGCCTCTGGACGTTCGGCGAGCGGCGCATCGCCGTGCGTTTCCAGTACGAGTGGCACGATGCCGCCGGCCAGTGGTATCGGTCGTACGGCAACGAGCTCTGGGAGTTCGATGACAACGGGCTGATGCGCCGTCGCGAGGCGAGCATCAACGACGTGCCCATCGACGAATCGGAGCGGCGTTTCGTCGGCGATGGATGGCGGGACGGGGAAATTCCGCTTCGTTGAACCCTGCCGGCTCGCCGGTCGCCCGACGTCCAAGCGGCCGCTCGTTTGACGGTTTTTTGACCAACCTGACGAGCGGCCGTGAGAACCGGAACCGCCGCTCTGCTTTCAAGCCCTTTTCCACAACGTTATCCACAGAATTTGTGGATTGCGGCGCGCGGGGCTCGTGCGCGGCTCGTGC
>CAZKNH010000022.1:0-10537 GCA_964553875.1 uncultured Gammaproteobacteria bacterium
ACCAGAAATCGGGATTGGTGATGTCGGGCTTCTCGCCCGGCGCGTACTGGCTCACGACCCCGTCCTCGGTGATGTACCACTGCGAGCCTTCGACGCAATCCCAATGGTGCGGCCAGATTCGTTCCTTTGCCTCGGGTGTGCGGTCGTCCTCTTTGTAGAACGCGACGACCGTGTGCCACGGCTCGACGAACGTCGGGTCGTACATCGTCACCTCGATCTCGAGCCGCTCGTTCGGGACGTACGCCGACCCGAGCGTGTTCGGCGTGATCTCGACGCCGGCGGCAACGGGGTCGACTTTGCGCCAGCGCTCGATCACCTCGATCTCGCTCGTATGCCGGGGCATGTTCCGTTGCAGGATGCCTTCCTTGATGCCTTTGGTCCATACGACGAGGATGTCGCCGTCCCAGAAGCCGATCGAATAACCGAGCCACTCGGTCGAGAGCCAATCCGGCGACGGGTGCGAGCGCCCATCGGTATAGATTCGCCGGAACTGATTCATCATCTCGCTGCCGACGAGCACCTTGTCCGGCGTCAGGAAGTGCTCCCGGAAGCCGTATTCCGAGAACCAGCGCGGGAAGTTCGGCGGCAGGCAGAACGAGATCGGATCGATCGCGTGGTTCTCCTCCCACATGCGTCGGTCGCGCAGGAACACCTCACGTGCTTCGGGCGTGAGCCGCGCGGCCATGCCTTCGCGAGTCGAGTTGATACCGACGATCGCGATCTCGCCGGTGCTGTTGTCGGTTCCCCAGTGGCCGCTCCAATCCGGGAGCGTCTCGAAGGTATGCCGCGTCGGGCCCCCGCGCCGCCTCGCGTCCTCGAGCAGCGCGTTGTAGTGCTCCTCGGCGGACGCGTATCCGCACGGGCCGCCGGGCAGCTCGAATGAGCCCCACACGGTCTTGAACTCGCGGCGCGCGGAGATGCTCTGGCTGGTCCCGAGGTCGGGGTATTGCTCCGCGAGCGGCACGCAGTCCGCCGTTGCCGTCGAAGTTTCCTGACCGGCCGCGTGATCGCTCGCGAGCGCTGCAAGCGCGCAGGCGGCCGCTCCGGCTGTGTAGCCCGCGAGCCGCGCGGGCCTTCGGCGCCTCTCGGGAATGCTCGTCATGGACTGAACACCTCCACCGCTCGGCAGTGTGCCGCACACGGATAACGTACGTTCGTTCCTAAGATTTTAGTAGGCGGTGATTCCCGGTCCGGTCGGATTTCCGCAGGGCTCGTCCACCGGACCGGCAAGTCCCCCGTGCGAGACGATAACACGGAGCCCGCGTGCTGCGTGATCCGCGTCGACGACCGGGCCGTTGGCACGCACGACCCGCTCGACGGGCGAGCGCCGTGGGCAGCCCGGTGCGCCGCATGCGCAACGAGGTTCACGGGCCTGCCGCCCCGTCCGAGCCAGGGCCAGGGCGGCCCAGGACGCGCATGGGCCTCTCTCGTGTGAGCCGTCACGAGTCGACCCGCGCTATCATCGGCATCACGCGTCTTCGCCAGGATGACTGCTTTCGCGAGATTTGTTCCATGCGCTTGAATCTTCCTGCTCTGGTTTCTCGGGCTGCCATGCTCGCCATGGCCGGGGCGAGCGTCGGCGTCGGTACCGCGGCAGCGCAAACCGGCGGTCCCGCCGAGCGGCCCGACTTCACCGGTGTCTGGACCTGGAACCTGAAGGAGGGCGAGAACCCGGTCCGGACGCTGCAGGCGCAGGCCGAGAACCTGCCGTACACCGAAGAGGCGCGACCGCGTATCGAGGAGTACCAGGCGATGGCACGCCTGTCCCGCGAGAATCCGGGCAGCATGTGCGTACCGTTCGGCATGCCGCAGGCGATGTTGTTCTCGGGCGGCTACCCGATGGAGATCATCCAGCGCCCGGAGCAGATCACGGTGATCTTCGAAGCGTATTCCGAGGTGAGGCGCATTTTCATGGAGCCGCATCCGTACGACGCGGAGAACGAATGGCCATCGCTGATCGGCTTCTCCACCGGGCGCTGGGAGGGCAATACGCTCGTCGTGCATACGTCCCGCCTCAAGGAGCAGCTTTCCGGCAACTTTCCGCACAGCGATCAGGCCGAGATCATCGAGCGCTACGAGCTCGTCGTGCAGGAGGACGATACACCGATCCTCGTGAACAACTGGACGCTGATCGACCCCGTCTTCTACACGGAACCGGTATCGCGGCGGAGGGAATGGAAGCCGCTCGGCAACAATCGTCACCTGCACGAATTCGCCTGCATGGAAGATCAATGGGCGGAACGTGAGGCCTATCTGCTCGAGCGCTATCGCTCGGGCAACCCGGTCATCGCCAACGAGACGGATTAGTCAAAGGTAGCGTATGAGATTCGCCAGGCATCTTCCGGCCGCGCTGCTGCTCGCAGCGGCAGGCCATGTGCACGCGCACCATTCGAACACGCCGTTCGACATGTCTCGTCGAGTCGAGGTATCAGGCGTCGTTCAGAAGGCGGACTTCAGAAACCCGCACTCGCGGCTGACTCTCGTCATCGACGGGGAAGGGGCCTCGGACACCGTCACGTTCGAGGGGCATTCCCTTACCACGCTGCGTCATTACGGCCTGCTCCCTTCGATGGTGAAGGACGGCAGCGTCGTGATGATCAGCTACGCTCCCCGCATCGACGGCAAACCGGGCGGAATCTTTCTGACGATCGTCACCGAATCCGGAGAGACGCTCGACTTTTCGAATCTCGGATACGATTGATCGCCATGCGTTTCGCGCTAGTTCTGCTGGCTCTGCTCGGATACGCGGAAGCCCATTCGCAGGAGTGCCAACCGCGCGCGGAGTACGACGAGATCGTCTCCGTGGTCACCGAAAACTTCTTCGATCGAACCTTCAACGGCCTGAGCTGGGCGGATCGCGTGAACCACTATAGGGCCGAGGTCGGCTGCACGGATGACGCGGCCCGCGTCGCTTCGATCGTCAACGCGTTACTCGCCGAGCTGGGCGCGAGTCACACTGCCCTGTATACGCGGCAGGACATGCATTATTGGGGGCTGAACGCCCTCTTTGCCGCCGACGACGCATACGAAATCGACTTCTCCGGCATCTGGCCTGAGCAGGAGGGCGGCCGGTGGTTCGCGAAACACGTGCTCGAAGGCTCGCCCGCCGCCGAGGCCGGCGTGCTCGTAGGGGACGAGCTGCTCGAGATCGACGACCGAAGCTTCACGGTGCCCGGGTTCGGGCCCGCCGTATCGACTCTTCGTCTCACGTCGGATGGACGCACCGTCCGCACCGTCTCCGTGGCGCCGCGAAGACAGAGCGTGATGCGCGGGTTCGTGGACGCAGCGAGAGCCTCCGAAAGAGTCTTTTCCGTAGGCGACAAGCTCGTCGGCTACTTCCATTTGTGGACGGCGAGAGACGCGATACTGGAAAGCATGGAGGCCGCGCTCGGCAGGTTCGAGAACGCCCGCGTCGATGCTCTCGTGATCGACTATCGCGGCGGCTACGGCGGTACGAGCGAGGACTACCTGACCACGCTGCGTGAGAATCGCTTCTGGCAGGACGTGCCGAAATACTTCCTGATCGACGACACCGTCCGCAGCGGCAAGGAGATGTTGGCCGGGATCGTCAAGCGGGACGGGATCGGGACGTTGGTGGGGGCGAGGACGGCAGGATTCTTCCTCGGCGCGTCGCCGTTTCGTTTCTTCGACGACAAGTATTTCTTGCTGCTCGCGATCGCGGGCGACGGAGCTTTTCCCGGAATCGGGCGAATCGAAGGCGTCGGCATCGAGCCCGACGTCGCAGTCGAACCGTGCCGTAAGCACTGCCAGGGCCGAGACCCTATTCTCGAGAAGGCAATCGAGCTCATAGAGGCCGCATAGCCGGAAGACTTCGACGAGACGACCGTGATGCTCGTCTACAGCCTGTCCGGCAGCCCGATCAATAGCGCAAAGCCGGCTCCTTCGGCGGACGGGTGCCGATGAGCACCAGATGAGCGGCGCCGATGGCCGGCAAGAGGGCGATCAGCACGTATTCTCGCCACCATTCTCCGATCGGTCCGGCGCCTCCGATCGAGAGCGAGGAGAACGCGACGAGAGTCCACGCGGCAAGCAGGCCGAGCACGAAGGTCGTTGTCCTGCCGAGAGAGACTCGCCCGAGCACGATCACGCGAAATGCCGCCACGAGACCGATCGGGCCGACGGCCGTGGCCGATAAGCTCAGGAGGGCGAACCCGGTCGGCATCGCGCCGTTCAGGAGCACCACAACGAGCACTCCGGTGAAGAACGTCAAAGGCGCGAAGCAGAGAAGCATTTCGAGGCTCAGGAGCCACCTGGACAGACGTAAGCTATCCGTACTCATGACGCGTGCCCTTTCCAAGCAGCTTGCGACGAAAACAGCAAGGGCCCATTGCAGCGCGGCGTAATCGCTCGAGATGTACTCGAGCTCGCTACGCATCGCGTACGCCCATTCCGAGCGTTGCGTCGAGCTACCCGCAGGATCGAGTAGGGCGTAAATTCGACCAACGTCGGCCCGCGCGGCGTTTCGGTAGCAAGGGCGCTCTCCCGTTCGTAGCTCCGACGAGCGAGTGCGCTCAGTCGACGATGGCCTGATAGACGAGCGTTTCGAACTCGTCGCTCATGCGGGCTCCGCCGCCGCCCATGCTCTGGATCATGAACACCGCCACCAGCTCTTCTTCGCGATCCACGAAAAAGTGGGTGCCGGCCGCGCCGGACCAGCCGAAGGTTCCGACCGATGTCAGGTTGCCGGCCGCGGCGGGATCCGTCACGACGCGGACGCCGAGGCCATAGCCCTCGCCGCCGGCCGTGCCGCCGCCCGCCGCACCGCGGGTCACGCCCGGCGGCAGATGGTTCGAGGCCATGAGGTCGACGGTCTTGCGCGACAGGATGCGCACGCCATCGAGCTCGCCGGAATTGACGAGCATCTCTGCGAAGCGAGCGTAGTCCGCCGCGGTGGAGGACAGGCTGAAGCCGCCGAGCACGCGCGTCGCCGCACCGGGCTGATCGAGGGCACCGGTCGGTTGGAGCTGTCCCGACGGATTCCGGCTATAGATGACTGCGAATCGGTCCTTCAGCGCGTCCGGCCGGCCGAACACGGTGTCCTTCATACCGAGCGGATCGAGGATGCGCTGTCTCACGAACTCGTCGAAGGGCATGCCGGACAGGACTTCGACGAGGCGTGCCTGCACGTCATGCGCGACCGAATAGACCCATTGCGTACCGGGTTCGTATGCGAGCGGGAGCTCGCCGAGCTTGCGCGTGAGCTCGGCAAGCGTGCCGTTCAGCAGCCCCGCTTCGGCATACGCCCGATCGATCGCGCGATTGCCGCTGGGGCCGTACAGGAACCCGGCCGTATGACGGAATACGTCCTGGATGGTCGGCTGACGCGCGGGATCCTTCAGGATCATGTTGCCGTTCTCGTCGTCGCCGACGTAGAGCTTCAGATCGGCCAGCTCGGGCAGGTAATTCGCGATAGGGTCGTCGAGCTGGAACTTGCCTTCCTCATAGAGGATCAGCAGCGCCACGCTCGTCACGGGTTTCGTCATCGAGTAGACATAGAAATAGGTGTCCTGTGACATCGGACGGTTCGCTGCGATGTCTGCGAGACCGTAGGCATCCTGATGGACCACCTGACCGCGCCGAACGATGTACGTGACCACCCCGGAGATCACGCCGTCGTCGACGTAGCGGTGGAAATGCTCGTCGAGGCGCTCGAGCCGCTCCAGGGACATGCCCGCGACGACGCCCGAAGTCTGCCTCTCGTTCGCCAGCGTCGTGCCGGCCAGCAGCATGCCGGCCGCCAGACCGGCGAGGATGGTCGTGGTCCGATGTCTTTCGATCATGATGGATCTCCCCGGGCGCGGCAGCACCCGTTGCCGTTCTTGTTTTGGAAACGCCAGCTCGGGGCGTTCGAGACATTATCACGACCGGCTTCATCGTCTGCAAAAGGCGGAGGGCCTGCGACGGCCGCCGCGCCGCGGATGCGGCCGGTCGCTGTGGCGCGGGGTCGGTCCATCGGTTACATTCGATCGAGCCGGTTCTGGGGGTGCAATCGGTGGGACGTTCTTGCGCGGCGCACGAACGCCGACGCGGAAGGAGCCGTCCAATTCCGACCGTTTAGGTTTGTCCGAGCCGCTGGTGAGGCGGGCGCACGATGTACGTCCGGATTGTCCGTGCCCAGTCGGCGCAGTCACGAGAACCACTCGAAAACGACAAGGGCAGAACATGAGCTCGAGGCGTGCATCGGTCGGCTGGCTGCGAATCGCGGGCGTGCTCTTTGCAGGCGCGGTCTCTTGCGTGCTCCATGCTCAGGAGTTTCCGCCGCTCGATCCGGCGACGCTGCCGGCCGCGGGCTCCGATCGTGCGCCCGGCCTGCTCTGGTCCTCGCCCGATCTCGGTGACGGGCCGTTCCTGATCGAATCGGCAGCGCCCGAGCACCGCGAGCTCAAGGTTTCGGTCATCGCGCGCTTGCAGCAGCCCTGGTCGATCGCCTTCCTTCCGGATGGCGACATGCTCGTCACGGAGCGCGCCGGGCGGGTCCGGCTGATCCGCGACGGCGTGCTCGTGCCCGAGCCCGTTGCCGGCGTTCCGCAGGTACGGACCGGCGCCCTGATGGGGCTCATGGACATCGCTCTGCACCCCGATTTCGAGCGCAATCGCTTCGTCTATCTCGCCTACCACCGGCCGGCGCCCGGTAACCAGGGGGAGACGGTCCTCGTCCGCGGCAAGTGGACCGGCACCGAGCTCGCCGATGTCGAGGTCATCTTCGAATCTGGCGCGACCGACACGCAGGCGTCGCGCATCGGTTTCGGCGCCGACGGCATGCTCTACATGTCGGTCAGCGCGCCGGGCACCGGAGAAGGCACGCTGCGATCGCAGCGGCCGGACGACTACGCCGGCAAGGTCGTGAGATTGCACGACGACGGCCGAATCCCGGACGACAATCCGTTCGTCGGCAAAGAAGGCTGGCTGCCCGGCATCTACACGCTCGGCCACCGCAACGGCCACTCGATGGTGCTGAACCCGTGGACCGGCGAGCTCTGGATGACGGAACAGGGGCCGAACGGGGGCGACGAGATCAACGTGCTCGAAGCGGGCGCCAATTACGGCTGGCCGTACGTGAGCTACGGACGGACTTACTACGGTCCGGTGGTGTCGCCGAACCCGACGCTCGAAGGCACGAAGCAGCCGCTGCTGTTCTGGGTGCCGTCGATTGCGACGACGGGCATGACGTTCTATTCCGGCAAGGTGTTTCACGGCTGGGAGCGCAACGCCTTCGTCGGCGGATTGCGCTACGGCGAAACCCCGCGAACCGGCCACGTGCAGCGAATCAGATTCAACGAGCGCTGGGAGGAAATCGGCCGCGAGCCGCTGTTGCTCGGGCTCGGACAGCGTATCCGCGACGTTCGCGAAGGCCCGGACGGCTTGCTGTATATCCTCACTGCCGAGCAACGCGGCGCGCTGCTGCGCATCGAGCCGCGCGAGGCAACGGCCGACGGCTCTTGATTCCGATGAACGGCAGGAAACTATCCCGGCGAGCGGCAGGAATGCGGCTGTGCGCCGCGCTCGCGCTCGGCATGTCCGCGAGCGCAATCGCTCAGACGGAAGGGCATCCGGACCTCAGCGGCGTCTGGATGGCCATCGGGGTCCGAAATCCAGACGGCGGGCCGAACACGCCGCGCTACAGCGAGGAGGGCAGGGCGAGACTCGATGCGTTCATCGCGCAATTCAGCGAGGTGCCCGAACCGGGCGGCGCGTGCGTCGGGTCGGGCATGCCCGGCATGATGCTGTCGACCGTCTCCTACCCGATCGAGTTCGTGCAGAACGAATCGCGCATCCTGATGGTCGCGGAGCTCGAAACCCAGGTGCGTCGCGTTTTCATCGACGGGCGCGCACATCCCGAGGAAGCGTTTCCGACCGGCTCGGGACACTCGGTCGGCACGTGGGAAGGCGACACGCTCGTGATCGACACGGCGCTGCTCGAGGAGTGGCCGCTCGCCCCGTGGCCGCGCAGCGAGAACGCTCGGATCGTCGAGCGTATGTACCTGACGAAGATGGACGACATCGACGTCCGGCGCACCGGCTTCATCGCGGACGTCTTGCCGCCGCTCAATGACGACGTTCTCGTCGTCGACATCACGATCACGGATCCTGCCTACTACGACGGCCCTCAGCGGCGCATCGCGTACTACCAGCGCATGGACGACTACGCGACATCGGAGTACGCCTGCAGCCGAGGACTCTGGTACGACGCTCTGGACGAGCGGCGGATCACGGGGGCGGATCGGTAGGGCGGCTTTCGCCTTCAACAGCGGGTGGCTCGTCACGAAGGCCGATGCGAGGGCGTGCTTCGAAGTCTAAGACCTTCGTCGTTCAATGGCTTTCTGGCACGCTCGCGCAAGCGCTCGCAGCGTGAACGGACCGGCCTCGCGAGCTATGCTTAGGCCTCACGAGGGAGACTCATGACCGATCCCGGCACCCCCTCCGTCATCGTCCGGATCCCGACGCCGGTGTGGCTCGTCGGCATGATCGCCGCTGCGCTTTTGATCGGCGAGCGCCTGAGGCTTCCCGTCGTCCTGCAGCAGCGGCCGATCGGCCTCGTGGTCCTCCTCGCGGGGGTCCTCTGGGGCGCATGGGCAATCTCGACGTTTCGGCGACACCGTGCGGAGATACTCCCGTCTTCGACGGTGCACCCCGTTTTCGTCACGAGCGGCCCGTTTCGCTGGTCGCGCAATCCGATGTACCTCGGCTCGCTCGTCATGGCCGTCGGCGCCGCCCTGATCGTCGGGACGTGGCTCATGTGGCTCGTGCCCTTCGTGCTGTTCCTGCTTCAGAACTTCGTGATCATCCCGTTCGAGGAGCGCAGCATGCGGCACACGTTCGGCGAGGAGTACGACGCGTATTGTGCGCGGGTACGGCGGTGGCTTTGAGCTGAGCCCGTTAGGTGCGCCCCCCGTCCGCTTGACGCCATCGAGGGGCGCTCGTACGTTAACTACTGTTTCCCCGCCGAGCCGACGGCGCGGCACTGAAGACGCGTCGAGCAAGGGGCTCCTCGAATGCGGCCACCGCCGGTACGCTTCGTGACGACTCCGGACGGGGTCCGCCTCGCGTATGCGGTGTTCGGCAACGGTCCGCCGCTCGTCTGGACCGCCCACTGGCTCACCCATCTCGAGTACGCATGGGAGAGCCCGGTCTGGCGCCACATGGTCGAGTTCTTCTCGAGCCACTTCACGGTCGTGCGATACGACCAGCGCGGCACCGGGCTGTCGGACCACACGGACAAGGGCTTCGATCTCGATACGTGGGTTGACGATCTCGGCGTCATCGTCGACTCGCTCGGCATCGAGCGGTTCGACCTTTTCGGGCTCTCGCAGGGCGGCCCGATCTCGATCGCGTACGCGGTCCGACATCCCGAGCGGGTGAGAAATCTGATTCTGTGCGGCTCGTTCCCGAGCGGCGCTTTCATCCCGAAGGCGCAGCGCGAAGCGCTCGAGCAACTGATCGAGAGCGGGTGGGGACAGAGCAATCCCGCGTTCCGGCAGCTCTTCACGTCGCTGTTCATTCCTAACGCGACGGAGGAGCAGCGCAGCTGGTTCAACGAGCTGCAAGGCAGGTCGACGAGCCCGGAGCTCGCCGCGAAGGTCTACCGTGCGTTTCAGGGGCTCGATGTCGTGGAGCGCCTGCCTCTCGTGACCCAGCCGACGCTCGTGCTCCACTCGAAGGCCGACGCGGCGATCCCGTTCGCGCTTGGCAGGGCGCTCGCAGCGGGGATCCCAGGCGCGCGGCTCGTGCCGCTCGCCGACGACGGCCACATCCCGCTCGAATGGAGCCCGGCCTGGCCGGTATTCTGCCGGGAGATCGTCGAGTTCACGGGTGCCGCGAGCGGGACCGCGGGCGCGGCGCCGGCCGAGAACACCGCCGGCTCGGCGGTGCCGCCCGACGCCGGTCCCGTGCCGGGACGGACAGAGTCCCTCCGGGCGTCGGCCGAGCACTCCGCGAGCCCGAGCGGTCTCTTCCGTTTCGCCCGCTGCGCCCTAGACAGCCGTGCCCGCGAGCTATGGCGCGACGGGCAGGCCGTGCCGATCGAGCACCGCGCATTCGATCTGCTCGTCTATCTGATCGAGCATCGTGATCGCGCAGTCTCGAAGGAGGAGCTGCAGGAAGCGGTCTGGCCGCGCATGATCCTGACGGAGAGCGCGCTGACCCGTTGCGTGATGAAGGCCCGAAAGGCCGTCGGCGACGACTCGCAGCGGCAGACGATCATTCGGACCGTGCATGGCCACGGTTATCGTTTCGTCGCCCCGCTCGCGCCAGGCGAGCAAATGTGACACGGGCAGCGGGGGGCTGCCGCTACAGCTCCAGTGTCATGTACACGCTGTTCGGATCGTCGACGTAATCGGCGAACGGCGGACACTCCTTGAACCCGAACTTCCGATACAAGCTCCTCGCGGGCTCGAAGTACGCCATCGATCCCGTTTCGAGGCTCAATCTCGTGTAACCCCGCCGTTTCGCTTCCGAGAGGATGTGGCGGAGCAACGCGCTGGCGACGCCTCGCCTCTGCCGAGACGCGACGGTTCGC
>CAZKNH010000022.1:10637-39385 GCA_964553875.1 uncultured Gammaproteobacteria bacterium
AGCTCCGATGCGATGCCGGTCATGCTTGCGTTTACTCCGTCCGCAGCGCTCGCATTGGATCCAGGCGCATCGCCCGTCGCGCGGGCAGCCACGTCGCGACGAGCGCTACGGCCGCGACGACCACGGCTGCCGCTGCGAACGTCGCTGGGTCGTGCGGGCTCACGCCGAACAGCACGCTGTGCATCAGCCGCGTGAGCGCGAGCGACACGGCGAGCCCGGCGGCGAGGCCGACGCCGGCGATGACCATCCCTTGGCCCAGGACGAGGCGGATCACGTCGTCGTGCTGCGCGCCGACGGCGATACGGATCCCTATCTCGCGAAAGCGCTGATCCGTCGTATAACGCATCACGCCGTAGACGCCGAGCGCGGCGAGAACGAGCGCAAGCGCGGCGAACCCCGCGAGGGCGAGCATCGCCAGCCGGCGCGGCCCGAACGTGCGCTCGATCCGGCCGTCCATCGTCTCGATATCGTAGAGCGGCACGTTCGGATCGAGCTCGGCGAGCGCGGACCGCAGCGTGCTCACGATCGTGGCCAGCGGCTGCGCACTGAGGACCGCGACCGCGTAGCCGTAGTGGCCATGGTGGGCGTACGGGTAGTAGGCAACGGGCTTCGGCGTCCTGTCTCCCATCTCGTCGTGGTCGACGCGGCCGACGACGCCGACGACCGTCGCGCGCTCGCCGAACGTGTGCCCGCCCATGATCTGCCTGCCGATCGCCCTTCCGCCCGGAAAGAATTGCTCGGCGAACGTCTGGTCGATGATGACGACTCGCGCCGACCCGAAGCGATCGCCCGCATCGAAGTCCCGGCCTTCGAGAAGAGGGATGCCCATCGTCCGGAAGTAGTCGGAGCTGATCGTTTGTGCCTCGGCATGAAGCAGCTCGTCGCTCTCGACGGAGGTCTCGCCGACGATCGAGAAGGGGCTGCTGTCCATCTCGTCGCTGAACGGCAGATAGCTTACGAGCGCGGCGGTGTCGATGCCGGGCGTCGCGCGAATGCGCTCGAGCAGCGCGTCGAAGAACGCGACGCGGCGCTCCGTCGACTCGTAAGCGGCATCCGGGAGAGAGATCCTCGCCGTCACGACGCCTCTCGGCTCGAAGCCCGGGTCGGCATCGAGCAGATGCGACAGCGTGCGGACCATCAGTCCGAAGCCGAGCAGCAGAACCACAGCGAGCGCGATTTGGAGGACGCTGCCTGCACGCATCAGGCGACTATTGCCGTCGATCGAGGTCCCGCGGCCGGACCGGCGAAGCTCCGCGTGCGGGTCGACCAGTGCGGCGCGCCGGGCCGGGAGCACGCAGGACGCGACGGCGGCGAGCAGCGCAGCGAGCGCGGTCGCGGCGAGGACGGTGCGGTCGAGGGACACGCCCGTGAGATTCATCTGTTGCGCCAGCGGCCAGCTTTCGATCAGGTCGATCATGAGCCAACCGAGCCCGAGGCCCACCGCGCCGCCGAAGGCCGCAAGGAAGGCGCTCTCGATCAGCAGCGGACGGACCAGGTGCGCGCTCGCCGCACCGAGCGCGGCGCGCACGGCAAGCTCTTTCGCTCGGCCCGCAGAACGGACGAGCTGGAGGCTCGCAACGTTCACCGCGGCGAGCAGCAGGACGAAGCCGACCGCAGCGAGCAGCACCAGGAGCACGTTGCGCAGCGGCCCGGCCATGTCCTCGGCCAACGGCGTGGAAGTGAGCGCCTTGATGTTCGGGGCGTAGTGCTGCTCGTTCCAGCGGCCGACCTCGGCTGCGAGTTGCTCGCCGAGCTGAGAATCGCTCACCTCGGGCCTGGTGCGCACGACCGTGGTCATCACCAGCCGATTGCGATTTGCCAGATCGCGTGCGGTCAGCGGGAGGGGCACCCAGACTTGCACACCGCGCGGATATCGCAGGTCGGCCGGCATGACGCCCAACACTTCGAACGATTCGCCGTCGAGCTCGAGCGTGCGGCCGATGAACGCGGCGTCGGCGCCTGCGAGCCGCTGCCACAAGCCGTAACTCACGACGGCGACGCGGTGTGTGCCGTCGGTCGACTGCTCCGGCCGGTAAAAGCGGCCGACCACGGGTTGCACGCCGAGCACGCCCCTGAAATCGCCCAGCGTCGCTGCGACACGGATACGCTCCGGCTCGCCGTAGCCGGTCAGCGTTCGGTCGACGATCTGAAACCCCATCACCGCATCGAACACGTCCTCGCGCTCGGCGAGATCGAGCACCTCCGGCGGCGAGAGGGGCGCGCCGTACATGTCGTACCGCGGCTGGTCCTCACGCACGACGTGCAGTCGAGCCAGGCCCTCGACGGGGAGCGGGCGAAGCAGCACCGCGTCGACCAGGCTGAAGATGGCGGTGTTCGCCCCGATGCCGACCGCGAGCGTCGCGATCGCGACGAGCGTGAATCCGGGGTTCCGGCTCAACGAGCGTGCCGCGTGACGAAGGTCGCTCCAAACGTTGTATAGCATCGAAAACCGGCTCCTTTCCCCCGCCCCCGTTTCGGGATCACGCAACGTGCGTGCCAACGCGACGCACGCGTCAAGTGCGCGATTCATCAACGGAGCACGTATCCGTGGCCGACGTCGCGCTCCGCTCGTGTCCCGCCAGCGCACAGAGCGTCCCGCTTCCGGGACCAGCGCACGTGGGAAGTCTGCGTCCATGATCGGGCGATCGAAATCGTGTCCGCGCCGCTGCACGTCACGGCGTGGTCGAACGAGAGGAACGGGGTTCGTCCGCCTTCCGCACGAAAGCCCACCTCCACTCGAGCGCATACAAGCCGATCACGATCCATGCGCCGAGAGCGATCGAGAAGAGCATCGATATATGAATGCGATCGCGGTCGACCTTCGCCTGTGCCTGTCGCGCGAGCAGTAAGGTCTCTGGAGGCTGCACGTTGTGCTCGATACGTCATGGATGATCGACGCGGCTCGGTTCCAAGCGAGGAAGTTGCCGGCCGATGACGCGACCCGGTGCGGCGGCGGCTGCCGCGCGGCAGATTCACCTGTCCGAGGCCGGGCCGGAGACCCTTCGGCGAGCGCACGCCGTCCATCCGATCGCTGCGCTGCAGACGGAGTACTCGCTGTGGAGCCGCGATCCCGAGGACGAGCTGCTGCCGCTTTGTGCCGAGCTCGGTATCGGGTTCGTCGCGTACAGCCCTTTGGGCCGTGGCTTCCTCACCGGGGCGATCCGGAGCATCGACGATCTCGCTCCCGACGACTGGCGCCGCCAGAATCCGCGCTTTCAAGGCGACAACTTCCGGCGCAACCTCGAGCTCGTCGACGCGGTGCGCGAGCTCGCCCAAGTCAAAGGCTGCACCGCCGCGCAGCTCGCGCTCGCCTGGGTGCTCGCGCGCGACGAGAACGTCGTGCCGATCCCCGGCACACGCAGCATCGAGCGGCTCGAGGAGAACGTGCGTGCCGTCGACGTCCCGCTCGGCGACGACGAGCTGCGTCGCCTGGACGAGATCGCGCCGCCGGGCGCGGCGGCGGGTACCCGTTACCCGGAGGCGGCGATGGCAAGCCTGAATCGATAGCGCGTGGCGGGACTGGCGTTTCCGGCGGTGGTAGTGCCGTTCTTTTTCAAGTCTTGCGGACGAGAAGGCCCGCGGTGTCTCCTCGACGCCGCGGGCGCGTGCGCTCCAATGCGCAGAATCAACCGAAAGGCCGCGGGAACCGGCTGCATCGGCCGCTCTCGGGGCCATAGTCGTGCCGGCTGCGATGGCCTTCACATAAGTCCAGTGCCGCGTCCGGGCATACTCTGCCGGTCGCGCGGCGCCACCAGGCGTCCGCGCGGTTCACGAATGGCTGCGACCCATGGCAATGGCGCTCGTGCTGGTCCTCGCGATCGGCTGCACATTCTCCGCGGTCCTCGTCGCGTTGGCTCCGTTCGCGCCGCGCGCGGAGAATCCCGGACGCGCCGGTTTCCGGCGAACCGAAGTCTTCGATCGAACGCTCGACGCGCCGCCGTCGGCTGACTCCGACGCGAATGCGGGCCTCACCGAGCCCGAGGTCCGGGCGAAACTGCACACGTTAGCCCTGGGTGACGAGGTATCCCTCGGGGCCGAGGCCGAGCTGCGCGAGCAGATTGCGGCGCTCGCGGCCGTCATCGAGGCGGGCACGATCGAGAGCCGCTATGCGCCGCGGCGGCCCATGCTGCTGCCCGAGCTCCTCCATGCGGTGAACGACAGCGAGACCTCCCTTCGCGAGCTCGCGGCGATCATCGTTCGGGACCCCGCGTTGGTCGCAAACCTGCTGCGGCTCGCGAACAGTCCGTTGTACCGCGTGAGCTCGCGCCCCGTCGAAAGCATCGAGCGCGCGATCGTGCAGCTCGGTACCGACGGCATTCGCTCGGTCGCCGCCGCGGCGATCATGCAGCCGGTGTTTCGCGTTACGGACGATCGCTTCTCCCGCTTTCCGAACGTGACGTGGGATCACACGTTCCGCGCCGCGGCCGCCGCCGAGGCGCATGCCGCGTTCATCGAGAAGACGGATCGCTTCGCGGCTCAGCTCCTCGGCTTGCTGAAGGGGCTCGGCACGATCGTGGTGTTCACGATCCTGCTCGACCGGTTCAAAGGTAGCAAGCGCGACGGCTTGACCGCGGCGCTCGTTGCCGCGGCGCTCGACGCGCATGCGGCCGAGGCCGCACGGCGCATCGCGCAGAGCTGGGACCTGTCGCCGCGCATCTTGACGACGCTGGGCGGCGAGATCTCGGGGACGGCGTTGCAAGAGGCCGGCGGTCTCGCGCGCTCGCTCCGCTTCGGGCGACTCGTCGGAGCGCTGGCGGTCCTGCAGGCGAATGCGGTGATCGATGCCGCGACTGCCCGGCGATCGTTGCCGGAGGTCTTCGGTCCTGCACGGATCGTCGATCGGATCTGGACGCGCATTGCAGCCACTCAATAGCGGTCGCTTGGATCGACCCTTCCCGGTCGTCCGCCGCGACGTCTAGAGAAAAGACTCCGTCGCGACAATTTCCGTCAGGCGGCAGAAGTGCCACTCGCGATCGTCGGGCGTCCAGGTCCCGTCTCGGTAGTCGTTGCAGTCGTTCGGCTTCTCGAGCGGATACTCCTCGAGCGGATCGGCGATCAGGTCGTAAAGCTCGCAATCGCCGATCTCGGCGCCGCCTCGACAAACGACCTTGTAGCTGGCATTGCGCGCCCCGACCTGCGGCCGCGCGCCCCGGGTTTCCGTCAGCAGAAAGCCTTCGTTCGGATCGCGCACGGCCGATGCCTCGCCGAAGAGAAGCGGCGCGAGGGAGACGCTATCGAGACTCACGGATCCTGTCCCCTGCCTGTTCGAAACCGATCGTGGAACCGGCACGTTGGCGAGATCGAGGATCGTAGCGAACAGGTCAGCCGCATGCACGAACTCGTCGCTGCGGGTGCCGGGCTCGATGCCGGGTCCCTTCACGGCGAGCGCGACGCGGGCGCCGCTTTCGTACACCGTCGCTTTCCCGCGGCCGCTCCGCGTGATGTACATGTTGTCTATGAAGTCGAGACCCGGGCGTCCATACATCGGCGTGCCGTTGTCTCCGATGAAGATCACGTAGGTATTCGGATCGAGGCTGTCGACGGCCTCGAGGACCTTGCCGATCACCGTGTCCATCGAGCTCGTCATCGCGCGCATGACCTGCTCGCCGGTGCACGAGCCGAGATTCGCCGTCCCGAACTCGCCGCCGCAGGCTTCCATCTCGGCACGCGCGGCGGCGTTCAGCGTATCCGCATTCGGCACGACCATCTGGCTCGGTCTTCGCGAGATGGTTGCGTGCGACAGGTTGAACGCGAGCCACGCGAACCACGGCTTGTCGGGGTCCTCCGCTTCCCGGGCGGCGATCCAGTCGATCGTGTCCGCAGCCTTGACGACCGGTGCGTAGGTCGTCGGTGCGATTCCGGGAAGTGATCGTTCCGGCGGTGCTTCCGTCCGCCACTCGGAGGGAGCGGTATCGCCGTCCTGGATCTGATAGTCGTAGTCCCAGAACGTCTGCAGCGCCGCGTGAAGGTTGCCCTTGAAGAGCTCGAAGCCCGCTTCGAGGGGCTTCATGCCCGGATACGCGACATTGCCGCGCGGCACCCCGGCCATGTGCCATTTGCCGAACACGGCGGTGCTGTAGCCGCCGGCGTCCTTCAGTAGCTGCGCCAGGGACGTGTGGTTCTGGCTGAGCGGATCCGCCGGCGTCAGAACGTTGGTTCGCGACGCGAACAATCCGGTGAGTATCGACGCGCGCGTCGGCGAGCAGAACGGCTGCGCCCAGGCATTCGAGAACACCATCCCTTGGCGCGCGAGATCCTCGAGGACGGGGGTGGAAGCAGGCTTCCCGGCAATCTTCTCGTAGTCCGGGTGATCGTGCCCGGCCGGCCCGTACCGCTCGACGAGATCGTCGATCAGGCCCGGATACATGTTCGTCGTGACGTCGAGACCGACATCGTCGGCGATGATCAGCAGGATGTTCGGCCGGGGCGCTCCAACGGGTCGCTCGGTCTGCGCCGTCGCTGCGCGCGCGCAGGCGAAGATGCCGGTCATCAAGAGAATCGTCATCGATAGCGTTCTTCGTCTTTTCATCTCGGCCGCCTCGTAATTGCAGTTCTGTCGGGCGCGGACGCGCTCGCTCTCCGCGAGCTCTCGATCGACGCGACATCACAGCACCAGCGCCCGCAGCCGAGCAACGGAGTGTCAGGTTATGACCGGTTATTAGCCGGATCGAATCGGTCGTTCTCGAGGGCTCCGACCCCTCGCCTAAGCACGCTCGCTTTCTGGTGCTTGGGCACTTCTCAGTCGGTTCTGCAGGCTGTAGTTTCCGGGGCGACGCGGGCTGGATGGGCGCCCGAACCGCAACCGAACGTGAACGAGATCGAAAGGGAGCTCCGCCGTCTCGCTGACCCGAATATCGCCGAGTTCCTTGCGCGCTTCTTCAAGACAGGGCGGGGGGAGTACGGCGAAGGGGATCGCTTCCTCGGGATCCGTGTGCCGGTCCTGCGCAAGCTCGCGATGAGGTATCGGTCACTCGACCTTTCCGGCTGTCGCACGCTGCTTGCCTCGCCGTTTCACGAGGCACGGCTCCTCGCGTTGCTGATCCTCGTGCGGGCCTACGATCGCGGCGATGAGAAACGGCGCGATTCGATATACCGCTTGTACCTCGATTCGTTGTCCCGCGTGAACAATTGGGACCTGGTGGACAGCTCCGCCGAGCACATCGTAGGGCGGCATCTCGAGACGCGGGAGAAAACGATCCTCCACGACCTCGCGCGCTCGACGTCGGTTTGGGAGAGGCGGATCGCGATCATGGCGACGTTCCGCTACGTGAAGGCCGGTTCGTTCGACGAGACGCTGCGCATCGCGGACATCCTGCTGCTCGACGAGCACGACCTGATCCACAAGGCGGTCGGATGGATGCTGCGGGAGGTCGGCAAGCGGGACCGTGCCGTGGCCGAGGCGTTCCTGCGGCCGCGCTACAAGAGGATGCGGCGCACGATGCTCCGTTACGCGATTGAGAAGTATCCCGACGAGCTCCGTCTGCGTTACCTGCGCGGCGACGTGGGTCCCGGCGCACGCCGAGCGCGGACGCGATGACGCGAACGGGATCGGCGATGAACCCGTCGCGAGCGCATCGTCGGTCGGGATTCAACCCTGCGGCGGGCGCCCGACCTGGCCGGCCGTGTTCGCGCCCCAGCAGTAGGCGAGCCGGTCCGAGCCGATCGCGCACGCGAAGCCCTTGCCGAGCGCGAACGCGACGAAAGCGTGGTCGCGAGCGACGCGCCGCGGGCGCGACTCACGAGCGGTCGGCGCGGCCATGAAGCAGAAGAGCTCACCGCCGGCCGAAAGCCCGCACGTTTCGAGTGTGCCTGCACCGAGCCCGACCCACTTCGGATCCGTCGTCCAGAGCGTCACGGGCAACGCGCCGTACCCCCCGAGTGACCGCCGATCCGGGACACGTCTATAGGACCCCTGCGGGAAGCCCGCGCCCCAGCAGTGAAGCGAGCCTTCCGCGTCCAGCGCGCAGCTGTAGTTGGACGCCGACGCGATCAGCTCGGCTGCAATGCCTCCCCGCACCGGAACCGCTGCCGGGCTCTCGCTGATACCGCCGTCGAATCCGGAAACGCCCGTTCCGAGCTGGCCGAACTGGTTCGCGCCCCAGCAGTGGACGTTGCGCGCCGCGTCGATGCCGCAACCGTGACTTCCGCCGACGTCGATCGCGACGAACGGTGCGCTTGCCGCGAGCGGATAGGGACCGACGAATACGAGCGGACCGCCGCCTACGGGCGACTCGAGGCGCCAGCACCACACTTGGCCTTCCGCGGTCAGACCGCACGTGTGCTGCCCGGCAGGGTTCGAGTCCAGCGCGACGAACCGGTGACCGCCCGGAATCTCGACGGGCACGCCGCTCGCCGCCGCCGAGCCATCCGCCGGCGGCGCACCGTACCCGTAACCCCAGCAGTGAGCCCTTCCCGAGTCGTCGAGACCGCACGTGCTCCACATCGAAGCGGCGAGCGCGGTGAAACGGGGCGCATTCTCGACGCGCACGGGCACGGAGCTGCACGCGAACGTGCCTCTGCCGCACGTTTCGGGCAACGCTGCGTCGCCGAATTGCCGGAACCGGCTGCTGCCCCAGCAGTACGCGTTACCGTCGATGTCGAGCGCGCACGTGTGCTCGTCGCCGGCCGTGATCGCCGTGAAGACGTGCAAGTCGCTGACTCGAACCGGCTCCGCGTAGTGGTCCGGGTGATCCGGCGGCAGCCCGGCGAGGGATCGAGCGGCCGCCGCGATCAGCTGCGGCAGGCTCGGCGTTTCGCCGTTGCTCGCGCATGCCCCGACGAGCATGCATGCGGCGAGCAGCACGCAGTGAGGACCGATTGCCACGAAATCTCGTCGCATACCGATGCTCCCTACTCCCGAAGCAGCTCCGCTGGTGCCGTCGAGCGAGCCTGACGCGCCGAATCGAGGCTCGCGAGCGTCAGCAGGCACGCGAGCCCGATCGCGACGAGGGCCGGCACGGTCTCGGCCGACACCGCGCTTGACAGAAACTCTGACCGCAACCAGGCGTGGCCGCGAAGGCCGGCACGCTGCCGACGACGAGGCCCCGGCAAACCCGCGACGAACGCACGCGTGATGACGAGCCGTGCAAGGGATTGCGGGTCGGCGCCGAGCGCGGAGCGGACCGCGTACTCGCCTCTGCGCGCCGTGACGAGGTAGCGCTGCGTGCCGTAGAAGCCGAGGGCGGCAAGGCTGCTCACAAACGCCCTCCTTTCGCGTCGGGTACCGGAACCTTACTTCTACTACGGCTGTAGGTGGAGATGTCAAGCGACGGCAGCACGACGTCCAGGCCCGAAAAGCGGCTGAAAAGACGCCAAGTTACTCGTCCCTGAGCGCGAGCATCGGCTCGAGCCGCGCGGCGCGCGCCGCGGGCCTCCACGCTGCCGCCGCCGCGAAGGCGCATACGACGACGATCACGGCCGCGAATGTCACCGGGTCGGACGCCGACACGGCGTATACCATGCCGGACAACGTGCCCGTCAACGCGAGCGACAGCACGAGTCCCGCCGCGCTCGCGACGGCCACGACGGACAACGCCTTCGACATCAGGCGCGACACGACCTTCGTGCGCGTCGCGCCGAGGGCGACGCGCAAGCCGATCTCACGCTTCGTGACGCTCACGACGTAGCTCAATGTCGCATAGATGCCGAGACACACGAGCCCGAGCGCTGCAGCGGCGAACGAGGCGACGAGATACGTCCGAAGCCGCTCCTCCGCGTATACGCCGCCGATCAGGTCGTCGAGCGGTGCGACGTCGTATACCGAGCGCAGCGGCTCGATCTCGCGCACCTTCTGTCGGATCGCGCCGACGATTGCGGACGCGTCGCCGTCGATGCGTGCGAGGAACCAGGGCATCGGGTTCGGCGCGCCGAAGCACGTGTAGATCGTCGGCGCGGCAGGGGCGTGGATGCCGTTCTCCCGTGCGTTGTCGACGACGCCGACGACGCGGCGTATCGAGCCGAACGTCGACTCTCGAAGCTCGGCGCCGATCACCGAACGTCCAGAGAAGTACCGTTCCGCGAAGCTGCGATTCACGACCACTTCTACCGGCACCTGCTCGCGGTAGAAGGACGCGTCCGGCGCGCGGCGGCACATCTCGCCCGCGACGAGCGGAATCCGCATCGTGTCGAAGTAGCTCGGCGAGACGTAGACCGCGAGCGCGGGGATCGGGTCGTTGCCGTCCGCCCCGTGGAGAGGCGCGTACTCGTCGACCCACCCGCCGGGCACGCCGGGCAACGTATTAGTGACCGCGATCGACTCGATGCCCGGCAGCGCGCCGATCTCGTCGAGCGACGTATTGATCCTTTGGACGACGCGATCAATGTCGGTCGTCTCTCCGAAGTCGGCGCTGATGCGAAAGGCGATCACGTTCTCGGCGTCGAAGCCCGGATCGACACGCGAGAGCTCGGCGAAGCTCCGCAGCAACGTCGTTGCGGCGATCGCGAGCGTGATAGACAGCGCGACTTGCGTGCCGACGAGAAGCCACTGCACGCGATGCCCCGACGACAGTTGTGCTCTACCCGTACGTGCCAGATCGACGACGGGCCGGCTGCCGCGTAGCGCGGGCAGGATCCCACAGAGGAGCGCCACGCCCGTCGCGGCGAGCGCCGCGTACGCGGCCAGCCGAGCGTCGATCGAGAGCTCGTCGATTCGGGGCAGGCCGATCGCGGCCGCGCGAAACGCGGCGATCGCCGCCGCCGCGACGACGACACCTGCGGCGGCGCCCGCGAACGCGAGGACCGCCGATTCGGTCAGGAGCTCTCGGGCCACAGCGGAGCGCGCCGCGCCGAGCGCGTAGCGGATGCCGATCTCGTGCTGCCGCTGCGCGACGCGGGAGAGAAGCAGCGCCGAGATGTTCGCGCATGCGATGAGGAGCAGCACCGACACGGCGCCGTATAGCATCCACAGCGACCCTCCGGCATCGCCGACGATTCGGTCCTTCAGCGGCTCGACGATCGCGGCGATGTCGGTATCGGTTTCGGGGTACTGCTCAGCGAGCCGGGCCTGCGCACGTGCGAGATCGGCGCGGGCCTGCTCGATCGTCACATCGCGCGACATCCGGGCGATCCCGACGTACCACGTGCTCGTTCGTGTAAGGGCAGGAGCGCGGTCGATCGCGACCGGAAGCCAGAGGTCCGCGCTCCGATCGGGAAACAGGAACGACTCGGGCATGACGCCGACGACCTGGAACGACTCGTCGTCGAGCCGGATGGTCTTGCCGATAACGTCCGGCGCCTCCCCGAAGCGGAGCCGCCAGTACCGCGCGCTGATCACGACCGTTTGCGGTCCGCCGACCCGGTGCTCGTCCGGAGTGAATCCGCGGCCGAGAGCTGGCGGCACGCCGAACGTCTCGATGAAGCCCGGCGCGACCCACGCGCGCCGAACGCGCTCGGGAAAGGCTGCGGTCGTGTCCGACACGTCCTCGACGTAGTAGCCCGTCATCGCATCGAACGTCGACGTGAGCTCGCGCCAATCCTCGAGCCGGCCCGGCGCGATCGGCGTCTCCTCGGCCTCGCCGATGCTTTGGCTCAAGTGCACGAGGCGGTCGCCGTCCGGAAAGGAGAGCGGCTTGAGCAGCACGACATCGATCGCGGAGAACACGGCCGAGTTGATGCCGATGCCGACGGCGAGGGTCGCGACGACTGCGGCCGTGAAGCGCGGCGTGCGGACGAGGCTCCGGGCGGCGCGGCATACGTTGTGCAGGAGCGATCCCATCGGCGATGCATCCGAACATGCGGCGCCGCTCGCGAAGCAATCGACGTGCCATGCAGCCGAGCGATCGGCAAGTGTCGATTTCGGCGGCGTTTTCGCGCTGCGCATCGGACGAGGCTCCGGACCGAATGTCCCGCTTCCGGAACGCGTCGTCTCGGTATCGCAGCACGGGGAATCTTCGGTGGCCTGTCACACTGGGGAGCCGTTCCGCGTCAAGCACGTGAGCCGAGCGCGTTGCAGGCGGGCGGCCACTGGCTACCGGACGAAGGCCTCGGCAAGGCAGTCGACATGGACAGGAGGGTGATCATGGTCGAAAGAGCATTACGCGTGTGTGCCGTCCTCGCACTGGGTGCGGCGCTCGAAATGGCCGCGGCGCAGCCTGCGGCGTCGAGCGCGCAGGTGACGCCGCTCCTTACGCAGCCGTTGATCGGCGTGCCGGGCAAGGAAGGCGTGATGCTGATCGTCGAGTACGCGCCCGGCGTGGAGTCGCCGCCGCACCGTCACAACGCGAACACGTTCGTTTACGTGCTCGACGGAGCGGTCGAGATGCAGGTCGAGGGCGGCGAGCGCGTGATGCTCGAAGCGGGGCAGACGTTCTACGAGTCGCCGAGCGATATACACTCGGTGTCGCGCAACGCGAGCGACACGGAGCCCGCGCGCATTCTCGTGTTCATGGTCAAGGAGGAGGGCGCGCCGGTCACGCTTCCGGTCGAGTGAAGCGGCGGTTCGGGTCCGCCGCGCTCGCGGATCGCCGCGAGCCGGGGCACCCGGCCGCGGCGCCTCCGTCAGGCCCGCACTTCCTGGCGCTGGAACAGCACGTAGGTCAGCGTGAAGAGCAGGATCGCCGCCGCGGCGAGCCCCGTGACGTGCGGCCAGATCAGGAGCAGGCTCTGCCCGAGCGGCAACGGCGCGCCGACGATCGCGTTCTGAAGCTGGCCGAAGAACACGAGGCCGAGCGTCCGTGTCTCGGGATTGAGCAGCGCGAGCGTCGCTTCGCCGTACAGCGTGTTCGGCGAGATGCGCGACAGCGCAAGCTGCGCCTGTGCGCGATCCGCGGCGGCCTGGAGCGCGGCCATGAAGTCGGCCGGCTGCCCGACGAAGAGCGGCGCGAGGAACTCCACGATGATCGGCCAGAAGACCGAGAACAGGAGCCAGACCGCGAGCGCCGCGAGCGCGGCCGTCGCCGCTTGCCTGAACGTCGTCGACAAGAGCATCGCGAGCGCGAGCCACACGCCGGCGTAAGCGATCGTGACGACCAGGAAGCCGACGCCGCGCAGCACCTCCTCGCCGCTCGGCGGCACGCCGAGGAACAAGAGGCCCGCGCCCGTGACGATGAGCCAGAGCGCCGTGAGCGTCAGCGCGAGCGTCGCGAGGCTCGCGAGGAACTTGCCGAGGATCAGCGCGTCGCGGTAGATCGGCTGCGCGAGCACGCGCGACAGCGTGCGTCGCGCATACTCGCCGTTGATGCTGTCGAAGCCGAGCGCGATCGCCATCAGCGGCACGACGAACCCGAGGAACGAGAGGAACGACGGCAGCGGCGCATCGGCGATCGTGAAGAGCCGCAGGAACAGGAACGGATCCTCGAGCGTCGTGCGCCGCAGCGTGCCGATCGACGTGTAGAGCGTGCCGGCGGCGATCAGCACGATCAGCCCCTCGAGGATACGCATGCGCGCGCTGGTGAGATGATCGGCCATCTCCTTTGCGACCACGGTCGCAAGCCCGGTCCACGGTGATCCTTCACGCCGCATCGCGCAGACTCCTGAAGTAGCTCGCATAGACCTCTGCCAGGCTCGGCTCCTCGCGCGCGAGCGATCTGATGGAGGCGCCCGCGCGCACCGCTTCGGCCGCTGCGACCGAGCGGACATCGTCGGAGGCCTCGATCACGTAGCGGCCGGGCTCGGGCATGGCGACGCTGACGACGCCCGGCATCCGCTCGAGCGTAGGTGTGAGATCGGCGCCGTCCGCCTCGAGGATGATGCGATGCCCGCCGCCGAGCACCTGCTGCGCGAGCGCGGCCACGGTGCCCTCGAGGGCGATGCGCCCGCGATGGAAGAGTGCCACACGGTCGCACACGGCCTGCACGCGCTCGAGCAGATGCGACGACAGGAGCACCGTGATGTCGCGGCGCTTGAGCTCGAGGATGAGGTCGAGGAACTCGCGCGTCGCCGTCGGATCGAGGTCGTTCGTCGGCTCGTCGAGGATCGCGATCTCGGGCTCCTTGATCAGCACGTCGGCGAGCCCGAGCCGGCGGCGCATGCCGGCCGAGAAGCCGCCGACTCGTCTGTCCGCGGCGTCGCGGAGGCCCACCTGCGCGAGCGCGTGGTCGATGCGCTCCTCGAGCGCGGCCGGGTCGATGCCCGCGAGGCGCCCCGTGTAGCGCAGGTTCGCACGGGCCGACAGGTGCTCATAGAAGCCCACCGTGTCCGGCATGTAGCCGACGCGCCGCTTCACGGCGAGCGGCTCGCGCGCGGGGTCGAGCCCGAGGACCCGCACGCTGCCTTCGGTGACGTCGGTCAGCCCGAGCAGCATCAGAATCGTCGTCGTCTTGCCCGAGCCGTTCGGACCGAGGAGGCCGAACACTTCGCCGCGGCGGATCTCGAGGTCGATGCGGTCGACGGCCGTGATCCTGCCGTAGCGCTTCGTGAGGCCGCGCGCTTCGATCACGGCGGTCATCGTCACCGCCTCCCGTAGCGCATCACCGCGAGCGCGAGCACCGCGACGGCGGCCGCGATGACGAGCACGCCGACGATGCCCCACAGCGTCGACGTCCGAACCGTCACGCGGAACTCGGAGCTCGCCGATGCCGCGTCGGCGTTCGCCCTGAGCGTCAGCATGTAGTCGCCGGCGATCGCGTTCGCGGGCGCGGTGACGAGCGCCCGCACCTCCATCCGTTCGCCGGCGGGGAGAACCGGCACCGTTTCCGGCTCGAACTTGATCTCCCAGCCCGACGGCTGCGACGCCGTGAAGCGCACGCCTTGCGCCGGCGCGCTGCCCGTGTTCTGCAGCACGAGCTGGAGCGGCGTCTCTTTGCCGGCCGCAACGCGTCCCGACAAGAGCTCGCCCGGCGCCGTGAGCCGCAGCGCGGGCTGCCCGCTGACCTCGAGCGTGAGCTCCGTCGCCGCCGTCACCTCGCCGGCCATTGCGCGCACCGCGACCGGATAGCGCCCGGCCTCCGTGCCCTGCGGCGGACGCACCTCGATCTCGAGGCCCTGCGTCCGTCCCGCCTCAACGGCCACGCTCGTGAGCCGCTGCGAGCCGAAGCGTTCCTTGAACGACACCTGGAAGCCCGGCGGCGCATCGGCCGAGAGCGCGATCAGCGCGTCCTCGCCCGTCTTGTTCGCGAGCTCCACGTTGAAGCGGAACGTGGAGTCGGGCGTGCCGGGCAGGATCGGCAGCTCGGGGTCGAGCTCGAGCTTCGCGGGCGGCGTCTCGCCGATCCTGATCTCGAGCGGTAGCTCGAAGCGGTCGGCGCTGCCGGAGGCTCGCACCATGAGCGAATAAACACCCTTGCGGACGCCCTCTGGAGGCTCGAGCTCGAGCTGCACGCTCGCGGTTGAGTTGGGTCCGACGAACACGGCACCGACGGGCTTCCCGCCGCCAAGCAGACGCACGTCCCAGCCCGAGGGCGCCTGGAGCACCTCGAGCCCGACGCGCTGCGGAGGCCGGTTCGAATTGTGGACGGTGAGCGAGAAGGAGATGTCGTCTCCGGGTGCGACCTCGATCGACGGATAGGCCGTGGAGATCCACAGGCCGCGGTAGTCGGTGTCGGAGCTCTGCGCCAGGGCGGCGCTCGAGATCAGCCACGACGCGGCGATCGTGATCAGGAGTGCGCGCACGGTTCTGCCTCCTCTTTTTGTGGGCTTCTTCTTTCCTCCGTGGTTGGGCGGCGCCGCGATTGGGCGCCCGTCGCTTATTAAACCGTCCCTCGGACGGGGTGCAAGGGGCATGCGCGGGCCGCAGGACCGGATCGAGACAGGGTCGCGACTGACGTATTGGCCGCTGGAGCTTCCGCAACGTTTCGCGCCGGCGCGCGGGGCCGCGCGCCGGCGCTGCGACGGGTTATCGGCTAGCGGTCAAGCCGACACCGTTCAGGATCTTGTCGAGACTGCCGGGCTCGTAGTCTCCGGCCGGACGTCTGAACGCTATCGATAGTCTGTTCCAGCCGTTGATCTGAACGATCGCGAGCGTCAGCGCCACGAGCTCCTCTTCGGTGAACTGCGCTCGAGCCTGCTCGTACACCGGATCGGGCACGTCCTGGTGCTCGAGTCGCGTGACGGCTTCCGTCCACGCGAGCGCCGCCCGCTCCCGATCGGTGTAGCAGTTCGCTTCCCGCCAGGCCGAGAGCAGGTAGAGCCGCTGCTCGGTTTCGCCGTGTGCGCGCGCGTCCTTCGTATGCATGTCGAGGCAATAGCCGCAGCCGTTGATCTGCGACGCGCGGATTTTCACGAGCTCGAGCAAAGCGGGCTCGAGCCCGGACCGGCGGACCGGACCGGCAAGGCCCAGCATGGCCTGCACGACATCGCGATACTTTTCGGAGTCGAATGCGATTCGAGTCATACGCTTCTCCTTGCGTCGAGTGTCGTTCTTGCACCGCTTAGACGGGCGATCGGCGCCGCGTGTGACACGCGCCGCGATCATGCGAGCGAAAGCGGTGCCTCGAGATGCGCGAAGGAACGAAGCTTGTCGGGATTCGCGATCGTGTAATGCGCGTAGATGCGCTCTCCGTCCGTCTCGACCGTCGCCACCGAATGGAGTCGGCCGCCGAACAACGTTGCAAGCGCCGGCTCCCGGTTGACGCGCACGATCCTTCTCTCGACGCGCCCGCGGCTACGCGCGGCGACGGCGAACCAGAGCCAGGCGATGCGCTCGGCACCGTAGAGCGGCCGGATCGCAGCGATGGCTTTGCCACCGCCGTCCGAGACGAGTGTCGCGTCGGGCGCAAGGAGCGCCTTGATCGCGTCTCGATCGCCGCTTGTCGCGACCTCGATGAACCTGCGGAGCAGGCGCGTGCGCGTCTCGTCATCGACGACGAAGCGTCGTCGCCTCGCGGTCACGCGCTCGCGCGCGCGATGCACCATTTGCCGGCACGCGGCTTCGGTCTTGCCGAGCATCACGGCGACGTCGGCGTAGTCCTCGTCGAACACGTCGTGGAGCAGGAACGCCGCCCGCTCTTGCGGCGACAAGGTCTCGAGGAGCACGAGGAACGCGATCGACAGATCTCCTTCGAGCTCGAGCGCGGCTTCCGGGCCCGGCGCCTCCTGATCGGACAGCGGCTCCGGCAGCCATGGGCCGAAGTAGGCCTCGCGCTCGATCCGCGCACGGCGCAGGCGGTCGATCGCAAGTCGCGTGACGACGGTCGTGAGCCACGCCTGCGCCGACTCGACGCGATCGACGTCGACGGATCGCCAGCGCAGATACGCGTCCTGAAGCACGTCCTCCGCGTCGGCCCGCGTGCTCAGCATGCGGTAGGCGAGGCCGAAAAGACGCGGCCGCTCTTTGTCGAAGACCCGGGTGCGCTCGTCCACGTGGACCTCCTGTCGACATGGGGCATCACGAAGCTAGACGTTCGAGCCTCATGGAGTGTGACACGTCGTGAGCGAGCCGCGATCGCGACGAGCGGCGCGAGGCCCGAGGAAGACGAAGCCGTCGCGATCGCCGGCGCGAACGCGATCGGCAGCATCCGTCCGAACTGACCGTTGTTGCCGACGAGCGCGCCCCGATCAACGCAGCTCGGCTAAGGTCTCATCGACGGCGACGTCGTCCTGCCGAGCCTGGTCCTGGGCGCGCAGTCTGTCCATGCACCTTTCGGCGACGGGCCTGATTTCCACGGCACAGCCGTAGTCGAGTCCCGGGCACTGTTGAGCGATTTCGACCGCTTCCTCGAGGTTCGCGACCCGCAGGTAGAAGTAGCCGCCGATCAGCTCTTTAAGGCGATCACGCCGGGAGCGCTGCACGGTTCGCCGTCAAGAAGTCGCGCAACGACTGCGGCGGCTTGCCCGTCAGCCGCTCGACGGCGTCGCTCGTGACGTCGAAGTTACCCGCGCGAATGTTGCGCTCCGTGCCGACGACGAGCGGGATCACGAAAGGCGGCAAGCCGGCCGCGGCGAGCCCCTTCTCGAGCTCCTCGTCCGACACCGGCACGACCTCGATCGGCTTGCCGGTGACCTCCGACGCGATCTTCGCAATCTCGGGTATGGTCAGGAGCTCGGCGCCCGTGATGTCGAAGCGCTCGTTCGCACCGCCCGACGAGGCGAGCGCCGCTGCCGCGGCACGCGCGACGTCGTTACGCGGGATGTGCGCAATCCGGCCGCTTCCGGCCGCGGAATACCATTTGCCGGTCGTGAGCGGCGTGGCCAGCGAGCCGAGCAGCACCTCGGCATACCAGCTCACCCGCAGGATCGTGAACTCGAGCCCGCTCTGCTCGATCGCACGCTCGGTCTCCAGATGATCCGGCGCGAACGGAATATACGAACGGTCCGGATTCAACATCGACGTGTACAGGATCCGCTTCACGCCGGCGCGCTTCGCGGCGTCGACGGCGGCCTTGTGCTGCTGGATGCGCAGACCCGGCACGTCGACGCGGTCCGTCGAGATCACGAGCACGCGGTCGGCGCCCGCGAAAGCCGCATCGAGCGACGCCGGATCGCTGAAGTCCGCTTTGCGTGCCTCGACCCCGGATAGACCCGTCAGCTTGTCGGGCGTCCGCGTCGCGGCAATCACGTTGGTCGCGCCCTTCTCAACGAGCAGCTCGACGACGCGACGACCGAGATGTCCGCTCGCGCCCGTGACGACAAGCTTCGAATGGAGAAAGTCGGCCATCGGGGCCCTCCTGTGTTCCGAAACGACGCCGCCAAGTATAGAAGCAAATCTGCGCCGCCCGCCGAGCGGACGAGCCGCAGTGGCGAATCGTTACGGGAACGCGGCCGGAGGCGTCCCGGCGGCCGTAAGAGCGCCTTCGTTCAGATCGGCCTCGAGCCGCGCAGCCGACGCCGGAGCGTCAGGACTCCGCCGAGACCGAGCAACGCGAGACCGCCCGCGCCGACGAAGGGCAGAAAGCCCGCGGTCCTCGGCAGCCGCGGCTGCTCCTCGTCTGCCTGCGCGAGCAGATCTTCGCTGTCGGTCGTCGGGCTGATCGGCACCTCCTGCGGCTCCGAGGTTTCAGGCTGTCCGGCGAAGAACGTCGCGGTCAGCTGGTCCTGCGGAACGTAGAAGGTCAACTGGTCTCCCGGCCGCAGATCGCGCGGCGACCGTTCTCGCCCGTCGATCGTCAGCGAGAGAGTTTCCGGCGGCGTCAGCGTCAACGTATCGCCGCCTTCGAACGCGATCGTGACGCGGTTGCCGCGATCCCTGACACGACGTACTTCACCTTCGAAGCGGACGAAGTACCGGCCGTCCCGTTGCATCACCTCGCGACACGCCGTGCCGATGTTCGGATACCGCTCGAGCGCCTCCTCGGACCACGTCACGTCCTCGCACCGCTCCCCGGTCGCGGTGAACGCTGCATCCGTGCTGCGCTGCGCGAAGACGCTCGTCGTGAGCACGAGAGCAAGCCCTGCTCCAATGACCGCGATTCGACTGCACATAGCTTCGCTCCTTCAGGGTTCATGGGCTGATGCACGACGGCCCGATGCGGCGAGACCATCGGCGGGGTCGACGAGCTCGGCGCGCACGATGTATCGCTCGGGCGCGTTGCCGACGAAGTAGAACGGGTAGCAGGTCACGAGCGTCACGCTCGGCGTCTCGGTGGTCGCGAGGACGTGCACGTCGGTGGGCTTGACGATGCGCATCTCGACGACGCGATAGTGCAGCGTTCGGGGCCCGACTTCGAGGAGGACGTCTGCGTCGATTTGAAGGCGCTCGAGCGCGCGGAAGAATCCGTCACGATGCGCCGCGATGCCGACATTGCCGTCGGCGCCGAGCGGCGCCGTGCCCTCGATGTGGCCCGCACCGCGGTTCAGGTTGAGCTCGTTGGTATTGGGGTAGACCGGCACTTCGAGGCCGATCGATGGGATCCGCAGCGCTGCCGCCGGATCGCCGGGACGACCCGTCGCCTCCGCGTATTCCCTGGCCCGTTCGTCCGACCATAGCGTCTGGTCGATCGCCGCGCGGGACGCGGCGGTGACCCGCGCGGACGAATCAGCGGCCGTGGCTCGACCCGAACGTGCAAGGGAACCCGACGTGACGTCCGCGTCGGTGCGCTCCGCCTTCGCGGTCACGCGGTCGCGGCTCGCGAACTGGGCTGCGCGCAAGGTCTCGAGGCCGCGCACACGCTCGCTCTCGGCCCAGAGGCGCGCGGCGCCGAAGACCATCAGCAGGACGATTCCGGTCAGCCACGCGCCGTACTCGATTCGTCGCCCCCGCATCGGCCACCAATCGCTTCCAAGACATTCTCGAGGCTACGCTTTTTGCGGTGTCGTGCGAGAGGTGAAGCTACCTAGGTTAGGAACGAGTCCTCGCGGAATCAGGCCGCGGCGGGCGTCTGCGGATCCCCGCGGCCGATGCCGTCGAGCGCTTCGCCGGTGAGATGCGGGATCGGCTCGCGGCTCGAAACCTTCGTCGCAGTGGCCGAGCTGCTCAGAACGTGATGCGCACCGACGGAGCGCTGCGTTGCGCCTCGCCGTGGTACACCGCCTCGATGTTGTTGCCGTCCGGATCGAGCACGAAGGCAGCGTAATACCCCGGATGGTAAGGCCGTTCTCCCGGTGCACCGTTGTCTCTTCCGCCGCTCGCCAAAGCGACTTCGTAGAATCGGTCGACCATGCTCCGGCTGTCGGCCTGGAACGCGAGGTGATGGCGCCCGGTCAGTTGCCCCAGCGCGGCTTCGCTGTCCGGCGTCGACACGAACAGCTCGTCCGCCCAGAAATACGTATCGTTGGCGCCGCCGATCGGCACTCCGAGGGTCTCGAGGATCGCGGAGTAGAAGCGATACGAAGCTTGAAGGTCCCGCACGACGAGCTGAATGTGGTCGATCAGGCGTCCACGGTGGATCTCCTGTGTCTCCATCTCCGTCTCCTCCATCGGCTCTTCGGTCTGCCGTCACCAGGATAACCGAGTCACGTTGACCGCGATTGCGAGCTCTCATGGGAGCCAGCGGCACGAAACTGTGCGGCCGTCGGCGGGTTGGGGAGCGGACCTGATTCCCGATGAACCGCGATCACGCGAACTTCCCACACGGGGGCCCGAGAAGTAGACCGTCAGACCCGCTCGGGTTCGATCCAAGGCCTCGATCCTGTCGAGGATTCGGGGGGCGTTTGCATGCTGACCCTGTCGTGGAAATTGTATGTGGCCATGAAAGTCGTGATCTCGAGGTTGGGATCGAAGGCCAATGGCGGCGATGACTTCCTCCTCGGGGTCATGCCGAGAAATCTTGGGACTGAGCGGAGCCGATCGCTTGGCCCTGGACGGGTTCGACTGCTATTTTCGGCCGCATAACGACAAACATTCCCCCGCGGCTTCCCTGGCCCTTGATGAAATCTCCGCAACCCGCCGTGCGGCGAACTCCGCTGATCGCCTGCCTCGTCCTCGTGCCCGCCGCCGCATCCGCGGACGAGGCGGCCGCCGCCGCGGCGCTGCCGACCATCATCGTCACGCCCGATTGGCGGCCCGCGGACGCGCAGACCGTTCCGAAGTCGATCACGCACCTGTCGGGCCCCGAGCTCGCCGCTTCCGGCATCGAGCATGCGATCGAGCTGCAGTACCGCGTTCCGGGATTCGTGTTCAGGACCAACTCGGTCCTCGGGCAGCCGTATCTGCGGGGCGTCGGCACGGAGATCATCTCGGCCGGCGCAGAGTCGAGCGTCGCGACTTTCATCGACGGCGCATACATGCCGCGCGCATATCATTCGATCGTCGACTTCTTCGATGTCGAGCGGGTCGAGGTCATCAAGGGACCGCAGGCGCTCCATCTCGGCCGCAACGTCGTGGGCGGGGCCGTCAGCGTGCACACGCGGGATCCGGGCGAGACTGCTGGCGGCTACGCGGAGCTGACCGTCGGCAGCTACGCCGAGCGGCGGCTGCGCGCGGCCGCGGATCTGCCCGTCTCGGGCACGCCGGTCGCGTTCCGGCTCGCCGCGTCCCGCGCGGTGCGCGACGGCTACGTCGACAACGTGTACCTCGGCGTCGACGAGAACGACGAGGACTACCGTGCGTGGCGCGCGAAGATGCGCTACGCGCCGAGCGATGCGCTCGACGTCGTCGTCAGCGTCGAGCGGCACGACGAGGACAGCTCCCGTGCGCTCGGCTCGCAGCCGATCGTCGGCGTCGGCGTGAACGGCGGCATTGCGAACGGCGGCGTCGTGCCGGCCGATCCGCGGCAGGTGACCGAGAACGTCGCGCCGCAGATCGACACCGCGTCCGAGCGCTACGGCGCGCGCGTCGTCTGGCGACGAGAGCGCTTCGCGCTGCGCTCGTTGACGACGTACGTCGACACCGCCCTCCGGATCGCGCTCGACCTCGACGGCACGAACGCGGATTTCGCGGCGAACTATCCGTCCGCGCGTTCGCGGTCCGTCACGCAGGAGCTTCGCCTGACCGCGGTCGGCCGCGGCCCGCTCGATTGGACTGCCGGCGTCTTTCTGATCGACGAGGACGCGGCCCAGGTTCTCGATACGCATCTGCCGATCAGCGGCACGCGAAGCCATCCCGACGCGCGGATCGACACCGAGTCGCAGGCGTTCTTCGGTGAGGTCGGCTATCGCATCGGCCGGTGGCGCGTGCGGGGCGGCGCGCGCTGGAACGAGGATACGCGCAGCATCGACCTCGTTCGAACCGTGACGAGCGGCGCCGGCACCACGATCACGACGCAGCGCGATCGGCGCACGTGGCGTGCGGTCACGCCGGAGCTCGGCGCGGAGCTCGCGCCGCGCGACGGGAGGCTCTACTACATGACGCTCGCGCGCGGGCACAAGCCGGGCGGATTCAACACCTCGGCCGTGCAGCCGCCGTTCGACTCCGAGCGCCTGGATGCATTGGAGGTCGGCGCGAAGGCTACGCTCGCCGGCGGACGGCTGCGCGTGAACGGCGCGCTCTTCCACTACGACTATCGCGACATGCAGCTCGATACGCCGCCGAGCGACGCGGCACTCGGCACGTTCCCGATCGTGATCAATGCCGCGGAGGCATCACTGACGGGGCTCGACGTCGACATCGCGCTCGCGCTTCGGACGGGATCGTTCGTGTCGTTCGGCGCGGTCTGGCTCGACGGCGTGTTCGACGAGTTTGTCTCGGTCGACCCGAACAACCCGAGCGTCGATCCCGACCGCGCCGGCAACCGGCTGCCGCAGGCGCCGCGTCTGTCGGCGAACGCACGCTTCGAGCACGCGTGGCCGCTCGGGGGCGGTGAGCTCGCCGTCGGAATCGAGTATCGCCGTCAGTCGACGATGACGTTCAGCCTCTACGCGGACCCCGCGCTCGAGCAGCGGAGCTATGGGCTCGTGAACGCGTCCGTCGGATACACGGGCGCACGCGGGCGTTGGTACGCCGATCTGCATGCGCGCAATGTCACCGACGAGCTCTACGCCGAGACGATCCTGCGCCGCGATCCGGCGAGCGGCACGAAGCGTTTCTGGGGCGCGCCGCGCACGGTCGGGCTGCGCGCAGGCTACCGCTGGTGATCCGGCGGGCGCTTCAACGCACCGCGCCCGAGACGGGCGCAACGTCCGGTGCCGCCGAGCGCTGGAGAAGCACGAACGTGGCGGCCGCGATGTACATGATCAGCGAGTAGACGGCCGCCGGCACGGCCATGGCCGGCGCGCCGAGCACGCCCGCCGCGATAGCGATCGACGTGCCGCCGCTCTGCATGCCGATCTCGATCGTGAGCGCGCTGCGCGCGCCGCGCGGCAGCCTCGCGAGCGACGCGGTCGCGAATGCCGAGACCATTCCGAGCACGCAGAGTGCGAGCGCGGCCGGTCCGGACGATGCGAACATCCCGGGAAGCGTCGTCCTCTCACGCCAGACGAGCACCCCGATCAGCACGACCAGCAACAGCACCGACATACGGGCGACGTGCCGACGCCACGCGCGCGCGGCGGGCACGTGCCGGTTGAGCGCCATGCCGACGATCGTCGGCAGCAGGATCGTCGTCACGATCGCCTCGGACGTTTCCGCGAACGAGAGCTCGACGTCGAGCCGCTCGCCGGCGAATGCCTGACTCGCGAGGCTCACGTATGCCGGCACGGTCACGACCGGCACGACTTTGCTGACGGCCGTGAGCGCGACGGACAACGCGACGTCGCCGCGCGCGAGATAGGTGAACATCGTCGACGTCGATGCCGACGGGCTCGAGGCGAGCAGCACGAGCCCGATCGCGAACACGGGCTCGAGTCGAAACGCGGCCGCAATGGCGAACGCGAGCAGAGGAAAGACGCCGAGCATCCCGACGAGACCGAGCGTTGCCGCGCGCGGCTCCGCAGCAATGGCACGGAAGTCTGCGGGACGCAGGTCCATTCCGACCGCGAGCATCATCATCGCGATCACGATCGGCAGCAGCACGTCGATCGGTAGGCCGGCCTGCAACGTTGACTTTTCCCGTCTGCGCGGTTCTGATATCGGCGAAGAAGCGTATCGTTGCGGTGAACGCGGCCGCAAGGCTACGACGAGAACGATTCATAACAATTCATAACTCGAGTCTGGCCTCCGCAGCGTGCGCTCGACCGACGACATCATTGATCTCGCTTATTCCGCCGCCGTCGACCCGGCCTTGTGGCCGCAGGCGATATGCTCGATGTCGCGCCGCTACGGGGCGATCGCGGCCGGTCTCTACGTCGCTGACTTTACCGGGCGGCGTATCGAGAGGCTGTCGATACAGGGAATCGAGCCGTCTTATGTGAAGCGCTACGTCGACGAGTATCTCTGCGACAACCCGTGGGGGATCGACGCGATGCAGGCCGTCGGACGAATCCGTACGGACACGTCGCTCGACGAGTACTTTCGTCGGCCCGGGTACTACCGGTCCACGGCACTCTTCAACGATTGGATGAAGCCGCAAGATTTCATCTATACGCTCGGCGTAAACCTCTCTGCAGAACCGACGCGGCAGACGAAGCTGTTCTTGTATAGGCCGAAGTCGGCGGGGCCCTATACGGCTCGCGACGTCGCAAGCTTTCGCAGGCTGACCCGGCACTTGCTGACCGCGGTGAGGGTCGCCGGCCGCTTCGCCGCCGCCAAGCGCGAAGCGGCCGAGCTGAGGCACGTGCTGGACCGGCTTCGCTTCGGCGTCGTGCTGCTCGCCGATGACGGATCGGTGCTCGAGGCCAATGCGTTCGCCGCGCAGCTGTTCGGGCGGCGCGACGGCCTGACCGTGATCCAGGGACAACTGGTCGCGACGCATCGCGCGAGCAGCGCCGCGCTGACCCGCTCGCTGCGCGCGGCCATCGACGTGCATCGCGGCCTCGATGGCGACGCACCGCAGCCGTGCGATCTCGAGCGCGGCAACGGTACGCGCTCGCTGTCGGTGCTTGCCCTCCCGTTGCCGAAGGACGAGGGGTCGTTCGGGGTGAGGCGTGCCGCGGTCGCGTTGCTCGTCACCGATCCCCACGTCGAGGCGGACGTTCCGCTCGAGCGGTTGCGCCAACGCTTCAGACTGACGGGCTCGGAGGCGCGGCTCGCTGTCGCGCTGATGCGGGGACAGCGGTTACGCGATGCGGCGGAGCAGGCGGGGCTCACGTACGAAACCGCACGCTGGTACCTGAAGTCGACGTTCCAGAAGACCGGTACGACGCGACAGGCTGATCTCGTGCGTCTGCTGCTCTCCGAACCGCAGCTGCTGTTGCCGGAATAGCCGTGCCGCTTCGCGGTTCCGGCAGGATGACCGCCTCGCATTGATTCCGATCGCGACCCTGGGGGAGGACGCAGGAGGCCTTCGCCGAGGAGGCGTCAGCGGGTCTCGAAGCGGACGTTCCCGGGCTGCCGCAGGCGATGGGCATGCGCCGCATTTTCGAGCCCGATCCAATCCTTAATGCATGTCGGCAAGAAGTCGTACCGGGGTTGCCGGGTGTAGACCGTGATGACGCCGTCGACGTAATGACCGACGTGGACCTGAACGCCGGTGCTGAAGAGCTGCACGCACACGATCGCTTCGTGCTCGCCGCCCGCGTGCGGTGCGTTGCCGCTGACGCGCAGCGCGCGGCCGTAGTACTCGATGTCAGTGCTGACGTCGAGGGCGTGCATCACCTCATCCAGCCGCTCACCGAGCAGCGCCTGGAGCTCCGCCGCGATGGCCGGCTCCGCGAAGAACGCGTCGAGCTCCCACGTGGCGACGTAGCGTGCGATGAGCGACTCGCCGGGAAGTTGCGCGTTCGCGTCCGGGACCATCGGGGTGCCAACGGTTTGCAGGAGCATCAGCACGGCAGAGGCTGTGCGATATCGTCGATTCATCGTTGTCCTACCTCATTCGATTCCGTGTCGTGCTCGCCGTACGGTCGCGGTTCGGCGCGCCAGACGGTTCCCGGGGCGCGGAGCCGGACGGCGGCCGCGCACGTCACAGTGTGCCGAGCTGAAGGTTTCGTGCCACTCCCAAATGAGGTGCCGACGCAGGCCGTCGCGCGTTTTTCTCGGCGCGCCCTCCAACTGGGAGGTGCCGATTTGCGGACACTGCCGCAGACTGCGCGGCTATGTCTTCGCGATCCCGTCGACCAGTTTGCGTCGTCGTCGACGACTTTCTCGACGACCCCGACGAAGTACGCCGCGTCGCGCTCGCGCAGCGCTTCGTGAAGATGCACTGCGCAGGGCTTCGAACGGTGCAATCGTTCCTGCATCTCGCGCCGTACGAGCAAGCGTTCGAGCGGCTGCTCGGCTCCAAGCTGCCGAGCTTCGGCGCCAACGCCGCGAACGGCTGCTTCCAGCTTTGCACGGCTCGGGATGCGATACCGTACCACTCCGACTCGGCGTCGTATGCAGGTGTGCTGTTTCTTACGCCTGACGCCCCGCTCGACGCCGGCTTGTCGTTCTTTCGTAACCGGCGCAGCGGCATGCGGGGCCGCTGCGCGGACCCGGAGCTGATGGCGCAGACGTTCGGACGTGATGCGGAGTTCGATCGCAGCTGCTGGGAGGAGATCGACCGCGTCGCGAACGTCTACAACCGCCTCGTGCTCTTCAACGCGCATCTCGCGCACGGTGCGACGGCCTACTTCGGCACCGGCCTCGAGGACGGGCGGCTGTTCCAGAACTTCTTCTTCGACGTCGCGACGGACGAGCTTTCCGGTTAGACGCCAGGCCACGGAAGCCTTCTGCTGCGCCGCGCGCGTCAGTCTGCCCAAACGGCATCCGTCTCCCGCTCGATGCCCCATGCGGCAAGCCAGACCGCGATGGCGTACGCCGCGAGCACTTCGCGGTCCGAGACCGGTCGCCAAGCGGCGAGCGCCTCGGCGCGGCGAACCAGCCAGGCCGGAGACAGACCGATCCGCCAGAGAACGCCGGCGACGCGCTCGAACGCGGTCGCGATCGGCTCGAGATTCGCGGCATACGCGCGCATCCACACGCCGTCGTACGCGACCTTGCCGCGGCGGTTGACGACCTCGTCGGGCAGCCAGTCGCCCGCCGCGTCGGCGAGCACGCGCTTGTCCGGACGGCCGCCTCGAGCCCGACAGTATCTCGACCAGGCCTCTGCGGCCCGGAATACCGCGAGATCGGTGAACGGCGAGCGCTGCACCGCACCGAAGGTTTCCTTGACCCATACGTCTATGCGAGCGTCGTACACGAACGTCGCTGCGCGGCGGTCGCGCAACGCGGCGGCAACCCGGATCTCGTCGGCCGCACGCCGCATCGTTCGCCAGGCCGCGTGCGAGAACGGCCCGCGCGCCGGGCGCCGGGGCGCGAACGTCTCGAGCTCGGTCAGGTCGGTCGAGAACAGCTGATCGCCGCCGATGCCGTTGTAGATGCGCGTCGCGCCGCGCTCGGCCGCAAGCTCGCCGAAGCGCTCCGCCTGGCGGATGCCGGTCACGAAGACGCTCGGCTCATCGAGCCGGACGGGACGCATCGCGGGCGTGTACGGGAAGGCCGCCTCGCCGTCGATCACCGTGCGCGTCACGCCGAGCGCGCGTGCCACCGCCTGCTGCACGGCTTCCTCGAAGCGGAACTCGTAGTAGTCGAACGTCGTGGAGACTCCGTGCATGCGATGGCCTGGCCGGAGCGCTGCGGCCGCGGCAAGCGTGCTGTCGAAACCGCCGGAAAGCTCGACGATCGACGAATCGACGCGTCGCTGCGTCGCGCCGTACGCATCCAGCGCGGCGCGCACGTTTCGCGTCACCGCGGCGGCGTCGATGTCGCCGCTGCCGCGGTGAAGGACTGGCGTCTCGCGTACGGGGGCGTCGATCGCGAGAGCCGTCACGACGCCGCGCCGCAGGCGACGCCAGCCCGCGAGCGGCGTTTCGCACCACGCGTTCGGCTCGTAAGACGAGCACAGGTTGACGGCCGCCGCTGCTTTGACGAGCCCAGTGGCGCAGAGCATTGGCCGAGGGCCGATAGGCAGCGACGTCGAGATCTCGATCTGCGGGTCGCTTCTGCGCCAGTAGAGCGGGAACGTGCAGCAGCCGCCCCGCGCGGCGACGATCTTGCCGTCCGCTGCAAGTGTGATCACTGCATCGGTCGGCTCGAGACACGATCCGAGCGCGACGGGATCGGTCGGTCCGCTCGCGTCGAGTCGGCGCAGTGCGGCGGACCAGGCCTCCGCGCGCTCGTCGATTTCGTCATCGTAGATCGACAGATAGAACGCCGGCCGGCTTGCCCATGAAGTCTCCCGACAAGCTACGGCCGGACGCAGCGCGAGGCGGAGCGCCCCCACGTCGACGCGTGCGAGCGGCGGCATCCCGGTCAAGGTGCGAGCGAGATCACGAGCAGCGGGCGGTACAGGTAATGCTCGGGCATCGGCTCGTACGGCACGACGCCGTCCACGGAGCACCACGCGTGCATTTTCCGAGTCGGCGCGAGCACGCCGAGCGCAACCTGGCACCCGATGCCGACGCGCAGCGCGAGGAATGCCGTGAGCAGCGCGCGCGGATAGCAGTCGGCGTAGCCGACGTCGCGCTCGAGCGCGTGGATCGCG
>CAZKNH010000023.1:0-38316 GCA_964553875.1 uncultured Gammaproteobacteria bacterium
TCTTGATGTACTGCCCGTCCGCGTCACCGAGCAGGTGCCAATGGATCGGATACCGAGCAAGCGTCAGGTGCTGACCCATCCGGCGCAGCTCGACGCCCGAGACATACATCTTGCTCGACGGCATCGCCATGATGTGGCCGCCGAAGTACGACTCCTCCGCGTCGTCCGAGGCCTGGATCACGATGTTCCGCGTCAGCAAGCCGACCTCGCCGCGCTCGTCGACGCCGAAGGTGATCTTGCCGAAGTGCATGTACTCGAGCGGCCGATCGAGCGTAATCGTGTTGCCGTCGATCGCAGTGATCGTTCGCCGCTCGGCTTGCCGCGAGTCGAAGTCGGTGGACGCGAGGACGATCTCGTCGCCGACCCGCCAACCGGAGGCGTCCAGCACCTCGATCGTCGTGCTGCCCGCTTCCGCCGTGGCAGACAGCTTGGTCCAAGTGTGGGTCCGGTCACCATGCAGGCTAAGGGTTCCGCCCGAGATCATGATGCCGCGGTCACCCATCCCGGCCATCACGTCTTCGCCCTTGATGTTGTCGGTGAATGTGATCGTCGCGTTGCGCGTGTGGGGTCTCGCTTCGGTGCCGATCACCAGCTCGCCGTGCAGCATGATCCACTCGGTCGTCAGCTCGAGGTCGGCCTCGTTCGAGAAGATCAGCTTGCCGTCGATCGAGAGCCCCCCGAGCGGAGGCGGACTGACGTCGAGCACGACTTCCTTGTCCCTTGGAATGATGACTTTCTCGCCTGCGACCGGCACCTTGCCGTTTGGCCAGGTGGCAGGATCGGACCAGTTTTGCTGAGCCCCGACTTCCGCGATTCCGCCGAAAGCAAGTGCCGGCACCGCTAACGAAAGAAGCAAACGAGATGTTGCAGACATTGTTCAATAACCCCCGCAGGCGCGAACGCTCTTGTACGTTTGCGCGACAGAATAGAGCGATTCACGAGCACCGACAATCGATTACCGGCTCGTCGTCGAGAAGTTGAGAATTCTTGTCGTTCTATCCATCGAACGAGCAAACGACTCGATCGATACGTCTTTCGTGCGGATGCGGCGAGATCTCGAGGGGCCCGAAGCGGCTGGATCCGGATTTTCCGATCCCCGCAGCTTGCCGAACCCGCCACCGAAGCGCGGTTCCTGTGATCCGCCCGGACGGCAGCCTCCATACGCCGGCCGCAGGAGAAGGTTCAGCTCATCGGGATGGAGAACGGCTGCCGAGCCGTATCGCCGTTCACGACGACGGAGTCGTGGTTTGCCGCGGCAGGCTCCTCCACCTCCTCGGCGATGCGAGGCGGTACGCGCGGATCCTGAGCTTGATGACGATGATGCGAGCAGCGAACGTGACCAGCAGCGTGGCCACGATCGCCGCCGTGACCAGCCACTGTTCGTGCTCGTAACGCGCCGCCACGTGGAGCAAGAACAGGAAGAGCAGCGAGCCTCCGATCGCCACCCCTTCGTACGGTGCACCGCCGCCGAAGGCCCGCGGCGGGCGCGCCGTGATCACGTCGAGCAGCAGGCCGCCGCCCGCCGCCGTTATCGCCGCGCAGAGGGGCACGTAGGGCCAGGCCAGGCCCGCGATCAGCGCCACCTGCGCCCCGACGATCGCGAACACCGACAACCCGACCGAATCGAGCACCAGAAGCGTCTCGCCGAACGCCCGCGTCTCCCTGCTCGCGGGCGCCAGGCGGGTGACGATCGTTCCCACCACGACGACGGTCAGCACGACCGCGAGATAGTTCGGATCCTTGAAGATGAACGGCGGATGCCGGGTGCCCCCGACGAGGAGGTCCCGCAGCGTGCCGCCGCCCACCGCCGGAACCGCGGTGCACACGAACGCGCCCCAGAGGTTGTACCGCCGCCGATGAGCGCGCATGAATCCGGCGAGACCGAAGGCGGCCGTCCCGATGAGATCGAGCACGTAGAACCACTGCGTCCGCACCGCGGTCACCACATAGTGCTGCGTCGCGGGCGGCAGCGTCGCCGACGGCGCGAGATCCGAGGCACGCCAGATTCGATGGGTCCACGCCTCGCGCGCGGCATCACGCAGGGCATCCGCCCTGAAGCCCCCTTCGGCCAGGATCTCCACGGTCCGCTCGTACTCTTCGAGCGCGAGGAGGCCGAACGGGCCGGCGGCCGGGACGAGCGTCAGCACCGTCTCCAGCATGCTCTCCTGGTGGGCCCGGTCGGCGTCCGGAGCGAGATCGAGCAGCGCCGCGATGGCTTCGTGGGGATGGAGACGCGCCTCGCGCCAACCCGCCGCGGTGGCGCGCAGGAAGGCCGCGACCCGGCGTCGGAAGTCCGCGTCCTCGAGCGCCGCGCGGCGCACGTAGAGACCGTCCTCGAGCAGGCCCAGCCCCTCCTCGCCGAACCGCACGACGATCAGGTCCCTCGCCTGGAAGCCCGCGCGAACGAGGTCCCAGAACTCGTTGTAGGACATGATGGTCGCGCACGCGACGCGCCCTTCGATGAGATCGGCCGCCTGCGCGGCCTGCGGCACCAGCGTGACGGCCGTCTCGGGAATACCCTGGCGCCGGAGCCAGAGGCGAACGCTCGTCTCGTCTCCGAGATTCCATACGCCGATCGATTGTCCCGGGATGTCGTCGAAGCTGCGGACGGCGGCCGTCCTCCGGCACGCGAGCGACATCGCCGAGCGATTGAACACCTGCGCGATGCTCACGACGTCCGCGCCTCGAATCCGGGCGTCGAGGGCGTGCGGTAACCACGCGACGGCGATGTCCACCTCGCCCCGCTCGAGCCGCTCGAGCGGCGCGATCCCGGGGCCGCCCGGCACGAGGGACACCTCCAGTCCCTCTCTCTGGTAGTAGCCGCGCGCGTCCGCAACGTAGTACCCGGCGAACTGCGCCTGGTGCGTCCAGAGCAGCTGCACCTTCAGGGTTTCGGCGACCGCCGGCGTCCCCCAGGACATCGACACGAACACCGCGGTCGCCCGCGTCAGGAAGCAGCGCACCATCGTCATGGTGGCCTCTCGGAGGTAGCCCTTAGAGTAAGTTGACCCGCCGACGGAGGTAAAGCCGCCCTGCACGCCGTGCACTCGCGCTCGACATGTGAGAACCGAGCTGCCCGCGCCTACCCGGAAGCGATCGCAGTGCACTGAGACATAGTTCGGGGGTAAGGCATCGGCCGATGCCGTATACTCGCTCCGCCAAAAGAGAGTCCTTCGGCGGTGGCAGCCGGGATGGTTCAGATGACAGACACGCAGGATCTGGAAAAGCGGATAACCTCGTACATTCTCGAGGAGTTTCTACCCGGGGAACCGGCATCGAAGCTCACCCGCACGACGCCACTGACGGAAATGGGCATTCTCGATTCACTCGCGACGCTGCGGCTCGTGGGCTATCTCGAGAACGAATTCGGCATCTCCATCGAGGCCGAGGACGTCGACCCGACCCATTTCAATACCATCGAGGCCATCGTGCGCCTCGTGCAAACGAAGCAGAGCTGATGAGCACGATGGCTGCCCCGCAGAGCCCGACTCGACTCTCCGCGGCACGTGCGCGGGCCATCGTCACACGGCGGGAGCGTTTCTCGTGACGTCGTCCGTCGGTCTGTACACGCCGGGTCACGGCCCGGACCTGGATCCCCAGGTTCAGGTACTGCGCCTCGCGTCGGGTCACATCACGGCGCAGGCCGTCTACGTGTTCACCGCGCTGGGCGTCCCGGACGTTCTGGCGGACGGGCCGAAGGATGCGAAGGCGATCGCGGAGGCGGTCAAGGCGGATGCCTCGTCGTTGTACCGTCTGCTTCGATTCCTCGCGACAACGGGGCTCGTCACGGAGGACGAGCAGCGGCGCTTCGGGCTCACGAGGGTCGGTAGCGTTCTACGCAGTCGCGCTACGCGCGTGATTCGCGACAACACGCTGCTCGTCGGCTCGGAGCCGTACTGGATGAGCCTCGGCAATCTGCTCCACAACGTCCGGACCGGCGAGACGGCCTTCCGGCACCACTACGGCCAGGACTTCTTCGATTACCTCTCCGCGCATCCCGAGCATTCCACGGTGTTCAATGCCGCGATGGATTCGTCCTCGAATCTCGGCGTGGCGGCGATCGTGGCGGCCTATGACTTCTCGCTCTGCCGGAACATCGTCGACATCGCCGGGGGCAAGGGCGCGCTGCTCAAGGGCATCCTGCGCAAGTATCCGCAAGCCCGGGGCATTCTGTTCGACGCCGACGTCGTGCTCGCTCAGGCGAAACCGGACGAGTCGCTGGCGGCGCGCATGTCCATGGTGCCCGGCAGTTTCTTCGGGGAGTTGCCTGCTTCGGGAGACCTCTACATTCTGCGCCGCATTCTCCACAATTGGCCGGACGAGAGGGCGGTGGAGATCCTGCGCAACTGCCGCAAGGCGATGCCCGAGGGCGCACGGCTCCTGATCATCGAGCTTGCCGCGGCCGAGGACAACGACTCGCGCAACAACTGGGCGGCGCTCGATCTGCTCATGATGATTCTGATGGACGGCCGTGAGCGCACGGCGGAGGAACTGGAGAATCTGCTCGCGCAGGCGGACTTCCGGCTCTCCCGGATCATCAGGACGAACTCACCGTATTGGATCGTCGAGGCAATGCCTGCGTGAAGCGGCTCTCCGCGCGGCATACGACACTACCCGACCGCGACCATCGCGAGGCCATCGGTGCTAGAACAACGTAACCTGTTCGCAGTCTTCGAAGGGATCGCGGCGCGGATGGCCGAGAAACCGGCTGTCGTCGCGGGCGACGCAGTGCTCACCTTCCGCGACCTGGCCGCACGAGCAAGTGCGTTCGCAGCCGACCTGCAGGCGGCAAACGTGCAGCGCGGTGACCGCGTTGCGGTGGTGCTTCCGAACGGCCCCGAGTTTCTCGTTGCGGCATACGGCATCTGGAAACAGGGCGCGATCCTCGTGCCGCTCCACGTGCTGTTCCGGCAACAGGAGATTCTCCGGTACGTCGCGGATTGCGACGCGCGCGCGGTCGTCGTGAACGCCCGGCTCGGCGAGCTGGCAGAGCCGCTGCTCGGCAACGCTTTCCAGGTGGATCACGTCTGGATCTGCCCGTCGAACGGCGGCGAGTGGCAGCATCGGGTGCGCCAGACACCGCGCACCGGGTCCGCGCCGCCAACGGCAGCCTCCGACGAGGCTGCGGATGACTGGCTCGCAGTAACGCAGTACTCGACGGGCTCGACCGGCATTCCGAAGCGCGTCACGCGCCGGCATAGTCATCTGATCGGCGAAGTGCACGCGGTGCTCGACACCGTCGGCATCACCGATGCGGATCGCATTCTCGGCGCGGCGCCGTTCTTTCATTGCTATGGATTGGTCAACGCCGCGCTGTGCGCCACGCTGTCCGGCGCCTCCCTGTTCGCGGTGAACGACTTCTATCCGAAGGACGTCGCGCGTCTGATCGAGCGGGAGCGCATCACGGGCTTCCCCGGCGTGCCGTTCATGTATCAGCTGCTCGCGGATCAGCGCGAGACGGCGGACTTCTCCTCGCTCCGGTACGCGCTGTCCGCGGGCGCGCCGCTCGCGGATTCCACGGCTCGGGCGTTTGCGGCGAAGTACGGCACGTCCGTACGGCGGCTGTACGGCTCCACCGAGACGGGCGTGATCTCCGTCGAGCCCGTAGCCTCCGGCGAAACGGAGCCGACCGTCGGCTTCCCGATTACCGGCGTCGAGGTTCGCATCGTGGATGCGGGCGGTCAGCCGGTGGCGGCGGGTGTGGAAGGCAACGTCGCCGTGAAGAGTCGTTATGCGGCCGAGCGCTACGATCGACCGGATGCGCGCGGCGACTCGTACTTCGCCGGGGGCTTCTTCCATCCCGGTGATCGGGGATGGCTCGAGGGGAGCGGACGGCTGGTGCTGACCGGACGCAACCGCGGCTTCATCAACGTGGCCGGAAACAAGGTCGATCCCACGGAGGTCGAGGAGGTTCTGAAGCAGTTTCCGCCGGCGGTCGAGGCGGTGGTGCTTGGCGTGCCGGATGGTGCGGCGGGCGAGAAGATCAAGGCGGTGCTCGTCACATCCTCGCCCTGCACGCCGAGCGATGTGCTCGCGTTCTGCGCAACGCGCCTGGCCGATTTCAAGCGCCCGCGTGTCATCGAGTTTCGCGATGAGCTCCCGCGCAGCCCCCTCGGAAAGATCCTGCGCAAGTATCTGCTCGACGAGCATGATGCGGAGAAACGCGTCCTCGTATTCGACGCGCGCACCGGCTTTGCCGCGCCGGGTGCCGCGACAGCGGAGCCTGCGGAACGGATCGATTGGTCGACGTTACCGCCGTTCCTGCGCGTTCTGCTGGTGACGGATGGAACCGTCACCAAGAATCTGGAAGCGTTTTTCTGGGAGCCTATCGATGTGGATCTGCTGCTTCACGCGCAGCAGAGCAGCGACCGCGACTACGCTGAAGTCGGGGTAACGCGTAACAGCCCGATCATTCGGCGCCGGATCGTGCTTCGTGGGCGAATCACCGGCTCGGCGTACGCCTTCGCCGAGACCATCATTGCGAACGAGGCGCTGCCTGCGGACATGCAGAGCACCCTCGTCGATCGCAAGGTCGGTATCGGCGAGCTGCTGCGCCAGCGTCGCGCCGAGACGTTTCGGGAGATCGTGAGCGTCGAGCGCACGACCGCCGGGCAGTGGGCCGCGTACCTCGGCGTGGAAACCTCCGAGCCGGTGGCTACACGCACGTACACCATCGCCCTCGGGGGGCGGCCCTGCGTGTCGATCGTGGAAGTGTTTCCCGAGGCGCGCTTTCGCAATCTGCGCTGAACGGGTGAATCGCTGCGCGCGGGCGTAGCGGCACCCCGGCTTTCGCACCAACTCGAAGCGCGGCGCTTCGTGCGCTGCCCGCAGACGGCACACGCACGAGCGGTGCGCGGCTCGCTCGCCGCGCTTCGTCGTCTGCAAGCCTCTGATCCGCCGAGCAAACGCTCCTTGGCACGATCTCTGCTTTACGGACGCCGAGACCTTCTTTTCGTTCGTAACGCAACGTATCCGGTCGAGGAGAAACGACGATGCCGCCGGTCCGCCGCCGCGCCGTAGGGAATCTGGAGGAGCAGACGTTCGCGGTCGTCATGGCCGGCGGCAACGGTACGCGCCTCAAGGGGCTCACGCGCTGGGACTGCAAGCCCGCCCTGCCCTTCGGCGGCCTGTATCGCAACATCGACTTCCCGCTGTCGAACTGCGTGAACTCGGGAATTCGCCGCATCGGCGTGCTGACGCAGTACAAAGCGCATTCGCTGATCCAGCACGTCGTCCGCGGCTGGAGCTTCCTGCGTCCCGAGCTCGGCGAATACGTCGAGCTCTGGCCCGCGCAGCAGCGTACGGGAGCGCGCTGGTACGCGGGCACCGCAGACGCGGTCTATCAGAACCTCGAGATGATCATGGAGCGGGCGCCCGCGTACGTGCTCGTGCTCGCCGGCGATCACGTCTACAAGATGGACTACCGGCCGATGATCGAGGCGCACGCGGCGAGCGGCGCGGAGGCGACCGTCGGCTGCATCGAGGTGCCGATCGCCGAGGCCCGCGAGTTTGGCGTGATGAGCGTGGACCGCCGCGGCCGCGTCGACGCGTTCGAGGAGAAGCCCGCGAATCCGAAGGGCCTTCCCGACCGCCCGGACGTCGCGCTCGGCTCGATGGGGATCTACGTATTCAATCGCGACTTCCTGTTCGACGTGCTGACGAGAGACGCGGCCGATGCATCGTCGAGTCACGACTTCGGCAGGAACATCCTGCCGCCGATGGTGCGGGACGGCCTCGTCTTCGCGTACGCGTTTCGCGACGCCGACGGCGGCCGCGGCTACTGGCGCGACGTCGGCACGCTCGAGAGTTACTGGCGCGCGAACATGGACCTGCTCGATGAGGAGCCTCCGCTCGATCTCGCCGATCAGGCGTGGCCCGTCTGGACGCATCAGCCGGTGCAATCGCCGGCGCGCTTCGTCACGGGTGGCACCGCGACCCGCTCGATCGTCGCCCCCGGATGTATCGTCGGCGGCCGCGCGCACCGGTCCGTGCTGTTCACCGGATGCTCGATCGAGAAAGGCGCTTCGCTCGAGAGTTGCCTCGTGCTGCCGGGCGCACGCATCGGGCGCGGCGCCCGGCTCGCCAACGTCATCGTCGACAGCGGCTGCGAGATCCCCGAAGGCTACGTCTGCGATGCGCGGAGCGCCGCGGCGACGGAAGGCGAGCACGTCGTCCTCGTCACGGCCGAGACGCTCCGCGGCGAGGGCTCGGCAGGAAGAACGGGCGTCAAGGTCGCAGCGTGAACGCCAACCTTGCGGAAGCCCTCGGACGGGGTTCGCGCGAGGGCACGATCGACTGGAGCGCGTATCGGACCCCGACGTTCGACGAGCTGCTCGAGCCCGACGGCGAGCCGCGGCCTGCGGCCCGCCGGCTCGTCGACTATCTCGCGGGGCTCTCCGAGCGCGAGCTCGCGGAGCGCAAGCTCGCCGCCGAGCTCGTCGCCCGCGTCAACGGCATCACGTTCACGGTCTACTCCGACGGACGCAACGTCGATCGCACGCTGCCGTTCGACCTGATCCCGCGCGTCATCTCGCACGACGAATGGCAGCGGACGGAAGCGGGCCTCGCGCAGCGGATCCGCGCGCTGAACGCGTTCATCGCCGACGTGTACGGCGAGCAGCGCATCGTCAAGGATCGCGTCTTCCCGAAGTTCCTGCTCGAGGGCTCCGCGAACTTCAGGCCGCAGTGCGTCGGCGTGAAGCCGCCGCTCGGCATCTGGGCGCACGTCTGCGGCTCGGATCTCGTGCGCGACCGCGACGGCACGCTCTACGTGCTCGAGGACAACCTGCGCATCCCGAGCGGCGTGTCGTACATGCTCGAGAACCGGCAGATCACGAAGCGCGTGTTCCCTGAGCTCTTCGACACGACGTCGATCCTGCCGGTCGACGACTATCCGGCCCAGCTCTACGACACGCTCGCCGCGCTGTCGCCTCGGCCCGGCACCGAGCCCGTCATCGTCGTGCTGACGCCGGGCGTCTTCAACAGTGCGTACTTCGAGCACGCATATCTTGCGCAGTCGATGGGCGTCGAGCTCGTCGAAGGCTCGGACCTCTTCGTGGGCGACGACGATTGCACGTACATGCGCACGGTGTACGGCCCACAGCGCGTCGACGTGGTCTATCGTCGGATCGACGACGCGTACCTCGATCCCGAAGTCTTCCGCCCGGACTCCGTGCTCGGCGTGCCCGGCCTGATGCGCAGCTGGCGCGCCGGCAAGGTCGGTCTCGCGAACGCGCCGGGCGCCGGCGTCGCCGACGACAAGGTCGTTTTCGCGTACGTGCCGCAGATGATTCGCTACTACTTGGGCGAAGAGCCGCTCTTGCCGAACGTGCCGAGCTACCTGTGTCATCAGCCGAAGGCGCGCCGTTACGTGCTCGAGCACCTCGATGAGCTCGTCGTGAAACCGGCGAACGAGTCGGGCGGCTACGGCATGCTGATCGGTCCTCGCGCGAGCAAACGCGAGCGCGACGAGTTCCGCAAGCGGATCGAGGCCGACCCGCGCAACTACATCGCGCAGCCGACACTGACGCTGTCGACGGTGCCCGTGATGACGGACGACGGGCCGGCGCCGCGGCACGTGGATCTCAGGCCCTTCATCCTGTCGCGCGACGACGTATACGTGACGACCGGCGGACTGACGCGCGTCGCGATGAAGGAAGGCTCGCTCGTCGTGAACTCGTCGCAAGGCGGCGGCGCGAAGGATACCTGGATCGTCGACGTCGAGGACGACGGGTGAATGTTGTCCCGGGTCGCCGACAACCTCTACTGGTTCGCGCGCTACGTCCGTCGAGCCGAGAACACCGCGCGGCTCGTCGGCGTCGGCAGCCAGCTGCAGCTCGACCTGCCGCGCTCGATTCGCTTCACGTGGCGTCCGTTGATCGACACCGTCGGCGCGAGCGAAGCGTTCGCCGCGCACTTCTCGGACACCGGCGATCCGACCGGCGTCGACGTGGTCCGCTTCCTGTTGCTGGATCCCCGTAACCCGTCGTCGCTCCGCGTCTCGATCGAGCGGGCCCGCGAGATCCTGCGCACGATCCGCGACAGCCTGCCGCAGCAAACGTGGGAGGCCGTCAACGATCTCTACCTCTACGTGACCGAGCACGGTGACCGGGGCGCCGGCCGGCGCTTCCGCAGCGACTTCCTCGGGCACGTCGTCGATTGCTGCCTGAAGATCTCGGGGCTTCTGACCGCGAACGCGAGCCGCGACATCGGCTTTCAGTTCATGCGGCTCGGCACCGCGATCGAGCAGGCCGACATGACGACGCGGATCATCGACGCCGGCGCATCCGGGCTCGTCCGCCCGCGCCACGACGAGGACCGCGACGTCTTCCGCAGCATGCAGTGGATGGCGGTGCTCCGTGCGCTCGAGGCGTATCAGATGTATCGGCGGCACATCCGTCGGCGTGTCAGCGGCGAGCACGCGCTGCGCTTCCTGCTGCAGGACGACGGCTTCCCCCGCAGCGTCTACTTCTGCATCGTGCGCGCGCAGCGTACGCTGCCGTCGATGCCGCCGCGGCCGGCCGTCGAGCGCGAGATCAACCGGATCTTCGGGCTGATCCGCAATGCCGATCCGGCAGCGCTCGCCGAGCGCAACCCGGCCGCGTTCATGGACGAGATCCAGGTCAACCTCGGCCGGCTGCACAACGTGCTGACCGAAGCCTACTTCCGCGCGTAAGCACCCCATGCCGCAGACCGCGGCGCGAGCGGCGCCGAAGGCGCGAGGCGCAGGCCCGTCGGACGGGTCCTGCGGGAGCGTCGCGTTCAGCAGGCGGATGTTGGTCCGGCCGTTCCGGCTACTGCTGCTGCGATTCCGCGTCCGCCGGGTCCCGCCGCGGCGTGAACGGGCGCGGCGGCATGCTCGGGACGGAGACATAGGGCTCGGGCTCCGAAGCCGGCTCCCACGGGAACCGCGGGAGGCTTCGCACCGCCGCCTCGAGCTTGCGGGACCACGAATCGTGGATCTCCGCGTAGAGCGGCGTATCGGCTTCGAGCCGCATCTGATACGAGATCCTGAGATCGCCGTTTCTGATCAGCGCCATGTCGATCGGCAGGCCTACGGACAGATTCGAGCGGATCGTCGAGTCGAGCGACACGATTGCGCACCGGGCCGCATCCTCGAGGGATGTCTCGGGGCGCACGATGCGATCGAGGATCGGCTTGCCGTACTTCGACTCGCCGATCTGAAGATACGGCGTCTCCGGCGACGTCGCGATGCAGTTGCCGAGCGGGTAGATCAGGTAGAGCCCGGGCCGCTCACCGGCGATCTGCCCGCCCAGGATCACCGTCGCCTGCACGTTCACGGCCTTCGCCTCCTCCTCGCTGATCTTCGCCTGGCTTCCGACCAGCGTCTCGCCGACGTACTCCGCGACGTCGTAGAGATGCTCGTACGTGCGGAGGCTCCGGGCCGCGTTGGGATCCTCGGCGTCACGCTTCAGCCGCCAGTTCATCAGCTGGGTCGTCGCGAGATTGCCCGCCGAAAGGATCACGAACACGCGGTCGCCCGGCCACTCGTAGACGTGAAGCTTCCGGTAGACACGGACATCGTCGAAAGAGCCGCTCGTGCGCGTGTCCGCCGCGAACACGAGACCGTCGTTGACTTCGATCGCGACGCAGTAGGTCATGGCTCGGGGATGGGTGTCGTGAAAGAGACGTTCGAGGCCAGGTTCAAGCGCGCAGGAAGCCGCCCGCGACCTCGGGCCGCGAGAGCAGCCGGATGGGCACGCGCGGCGCACGCCAGATGTCGCGGAGGTACTCGGCGATCGTGCGGTCCGACGAGAACCTGCCGCTCCGCGCGCAGTTCAGCACGGACATCCGCGTCCACGTATCCGGCGTGAGCCACGCCTCTGCGACGCGCTGCTGGCACTCGACATACGCGCTGAAATCGGCGAGCACGAAATACGGGTCGTGGTCGAGAAGGTTGCACAGCAACGGCTCGAACAGCGACGGATCGCCGCGCGAGAAGAAGCCGGACGCGATGAGATCGATCACGGCCGCGAGCTCGGCGTCGCGCTCGCAGCAGTCGCGCGGCCGGTACCCGTTCTGCCTGAGCGCCGCAAGCTCGTCGGCCGTGTGACCGAACAGGAAGAAATTGTCCTCGCCGACCTCGTCGCGCAGCTCGACGTTCGCGCCGTCGAGCGTGCCGATCGTCACGGCGCCGTTCATCGCGAACTTCATGTTGCCGGTGCCCGACGCCTCCTTGCCGGCCGTCGAGATCTGCTCCGACAGGTCCGCGGCGGGATAGACGGGCTGGCTGTTCATCACGTTGAAATTCGGCATGAACACGACCCTGAGCAAATCTTTCACGTCCGGATCGCGATTGATCACGGCCGCCACGGAGTTGATGAGCTTGACGATCAGCTTCGCCATCGCGTAGCCCGGCGCGGCCTTTCCCGCGAACACGAACGTGCGCGGGAACGCGTCCGCGACTCCGTTCTTCGCCCGGAGGTAGAGCGCGATGACGTGCAGGATCTTCAGGTGCTGGCGCTTGTACTCGTGAATGCGCTTGACGTGCACGTCGAAGAGCGAATCGGGGTCCACGTCCGTGCCGCAGTGCGCGGCGATGTGGCGCGCGAGATCCTGCTTGTTCGCGCGCTTGATCGCGCGCCAGCGCTCGAGGAACGCCGGGTCGTCGACGTACGCCTCGAGCCCGCGAAGGAGATCGAGCTCACGCGGCCACGCGTCGCCGAGAAGCTCCGTGAGGAGCGACGACAGGCGCGGATTCGCGAGCACGACCCAGCGGCGGGGCGTGACACCGTTCGTCTTGTTCGAGAAGCGCTCGGGTGCGAGCTCGCAGAACTCGCCGAGCACGTCCCGTTTCAAGAGCTCCGTGTGAAGCTTCGCCACGCCGTTCACCGCGTGGCTTCCGACCGTCGCGAGATGCGCCATCCGGACATGGCGCTCGCCGTGCTCGTCGATCAGAGAAAGCGCCGCCACAAGCCGCTCGTCACCGAGGCAGCGCATGCGCACCTCGTCGAGAAAGCGCGCGTTGATCTCGTAGATGATCTCGAGATGCCGCGGCAGCACGCGCCCGAGCAGATCGACCGGCCAGCACTCGAGCGCCTCGGGCAAGAGAGTGTGATTCGTGTACGCGAACGTGCTGCGCGTGATCTCCCACGCCTTGTCCCAGTCGATCGCGTGCTCGTCGACGAGGAGCCGCATCAGCTCCGCGATCGCGATCGACGGATGGGTGTCGTTCAGCTGCACCGCGAACTTCTCGTGAAACCGCTCGAGCGGGATGCCCTGAACGCGAAGGATCCGCAGCATGTCCTGCAGCGAGCACGCGACGAAGAAGTACTGCTGCTCGAGGCGAAGCTGCTTGCCGCGCAGCAGCTCGTCGTTCGGATAGAGCACCTTGCTCAGGTTCTCCGAGATCACCTTGTGCTGCACGGCGCCGTAGTAGTCGCCGCGGTTGAACACCGCGAAGTCGAACGACTCGGGCGCCTGCGCCTGCCACAGCCGCAACGTGTTCGCCGTGTTGTTCCTGTACCCGAGGATCGGCATGTCGTAAGGGACGCCGTTCACGATCGTGTCCGCGACCCAGCGCACACGCAGGCGTCCGAGATCGTCCACGTAACGCTCCGTCCGGCCGCCGAGCTTCACGGACGCGGCCCACTCCGGACGCGCGATCTCCCATGGATTACCGAACGTGAGCCACTTGTCCGTGCGCTCGACCTGCCAGCCGTCGACGATCTCCTGCTGGAAGATGCCGAACTCGTAGCGGATGCCGTACGCGAGCGTCGGGATCTCGAGCGTCGCGAGCGAGTCGATGAAGCACGCGGCAAGACGTCCGAGGCCGCCGCTGCCGAGCCCGGGCTCGGGCTCCTCGGCGAGCAGGCGGTCGAAATCGAGGCCTAAGTCCTCGATCGCGCTTTTCACCTGATCATAGATGCCGAGATTGATCAGGTTGTTGCCGAGCTGCGGTCCGAGCAGGTACTCGGCCGAGAAGTACGCGACCGTGCGCGCGCGCGTCGCGGTGTACGTCGCCGCGGTGCTGACCCAGCGGCGCAGCATCAGGTCGCGAACCGTGTACGCGAGCGCGAGGTAATAGTCCTTCAGCGTCGCGAGCTTCGGAAACTTGCCCTGAACGTAGAACAGCTTCTCGAGGAACGCCTTCTGGATCGCATCGCAATCGACTCGCTCGTCGACGAGGTGATCGTAGGCGGCGACCGGTGTCGCGATCTCGTTCATCTGCGCGTCGTTCGATCTTGCTGCGGAATGGTTGCACCCGGCGGAGCAAGAAGCATGCCTCGCGCAGATTCCCCGGTGAGACGACACATTAGCGCGGCAGGCACCGTCGCCGTGCCGCATCTCGGTGCATCGGCCGAGTTGCGTTGCGCCGAAATCGAGCCTGACCGCGCCCCGTGGGCGCCTACGCGCCTAGTCGAAGTCGAAGTCGAACAGCTCGTCGAGGAAGGACTTGCGCTTGCGGTAACGCCGGCGATCGCCGTAGTCCCGCTCGTACCGGTCACGGTCGTAACGGTCGCGCTCGTAGGAGTCCGGCCGATCATCGTCGCGCTGTCGCGGCGCTTCGCCTTGCGGCATCATCGCCGCCGTCCGCTCGATGATCTTGTCGAGCTCGCCGCGATCGAGCCAAACGCCGCGGCATTTCGGGCAATAGTCGATCTCGATGCCCTGCCGGTCCGATATCAACAGCTCCGTCTGGTCTACCGGGCACTTCATGGCCGTCTCCCTCGAAAACTCGGGCGCCTGGAAGTATTGTATCGGCCCGTCCCGGACGCCGTCCGAAGCACCACGACGACGTCCGCGACTTGCGCGGGCCGCCGCGATCAAGACGCCGGTCACAGACGCTCGGCTGACGGCTTCGTAGCTTTGGCCCGAGAGATTGGCGAGGAAGCGTCATGCCGAGGAGTCGAGGCGCCAAGCCGACGAAACGCGCACGCACGTCGCGGGTATTCACCTCCGGAACGGCCGCGCTGCTCGCGGCTGCCTTCGGCGCTTCGATGTCGTCCGCCGAGAACGACCCGGCGGAGCCGATCGACGAGCAGCACCGCTGCCTCGCGCTCACGATGTACTTCGAGGCACGCAGCGAAGGACCGGAAGGCATGCGCGCCGTCGGCTCGGTCGTGCTGAACCGCGTCGAGAGCGAGCACTTTCCGTCGACGGTGTGCGAAGTCGTCAAGGAAGGCGGCGAGACGCCGCCGTGCCAGTTCTCATGGTGGTGCGACGGTAAGAGCGACGTGCCTCGCAACGCCGAGCAGTGGCAGACGGCGCTCGCGGTCGCCGCGGCGCTGCTCGAGGACCGCGGCGAGGACCCGACGAACGGCGCGCTCTTCTTCCATGCCGCGTCGATCTCGGTGCCGTGGCGCGTCGAGCGCACGAAGACGGCCGAGATCCTCGGACACATCTACTACCGCTGAGCCGGGTCGCGCTGATCTGTCCTTAGCCGGTCGAGATCGGCCGCGCTCACTCGGAGGCAGCGTACGCCCGTCCCTTCCATTCGGCCCGCACGCCGCGCCAATAGCCGAGCGCGGAATCGATCGTCATGCCGAGATAGAGCACCGCCGCAAGAGGTAATGTCGTGACCCACCACGCGGGCAGCCGATAGAAGCGCACGACCGGGTAATACGCGGCACCCATTGCGGCGAGCGCGCCGGTGCCCGCCGCGACGCCGAGCACGGACGGGGACGCGACGATCGCGGCGATCGGAGCGACGAACACGACGAGCATCGCCGCGATCGTCGCCGCGAGCAATACCTTCGAGTAACGAAGCTGCGTGAACGCCGTTCGGCTCACCATCCGCCAGAAATCGCCGAAGGCGTAAGGGCGCAGGCTCCGGACCGAGCGACTCATTCCGATCCAGAGGCGAAAGCCCTGCCGCTTCAGCAGAGCCGCGAGCGTGCAATCGTCGATCAGCGCCTCGCGGAGCGCGGCAAAACCGCCGATGGCCCGCAACGCGTCCGTCGAAACGAGAATGCAGCCGCCCGCGGCGGCCGCGACACGGCTTCGGGGCGAGCCCGCGAGCGCAAACGGATAGATCAGCTTGAAGAAGAACACGAACGGCGGCGAGAGGAGCCGCTCCGCGAACGTCTCGCAGCGCAGCGTCGCCATGATCGACACGAGATCCGCGCCCGTCTCGCGCGAGCGTTCGACGAGCGCGGCGATCGTGCCGGGTGCGAGCTCGATGTCCGCATCGAGCAGCAGCACGCGGGAGCGGCTCACGTGCTCGAGGCCCTGATGCAGCGCCCAGAGCTTCCCGCTCCATCCCGCGGGCCGCGGACGGCCCGCGACGACACGCAGCGTGAACGGCAAAGCGGCCGCGAGCTTCGAAAGGATCGCGCCCGTGCCGTCGTCCGATTCGTCGTCGACGACGATCACGTCGAGGCCCGGCCCCTGCGCCGCGAGCGCAGCGAGCGTGCGCTCGATCACGGCCGCCTCGTTTCGTGCCGGGATCAGCACGGTCACGCCGTCGAGCGGTCGAGCTTCGCCCTTCGCTTCGAGCCGCTCACGGACACGATGCGGTTGCCAAGGCAGCAGCAACACTGCGACCCACGCCGCGAGCGCGGCGCAGGCGAGGACGGTCAGCGCGCCTGTCACGACGAGTGGAACCGGGCGACGCGGCGAGACCCTGCGGGATACATCAATCCCAGAAAATCAGAAAATCCCACCACGGCTTCTTCTCGCCGTCGCCGGGCGAGGACGTCTCCCGGTAGGTTCGGTCCTCGCAGGGGGTCGTGCCCTGATACGGCAGGTCCGAGAGCAGCACCGTGTCCGAGCCCGTGTACTGGCCCACGAAGTAGAGCGGATCCTCGGCGACGTAATCACGCCTGAGCGCCATCCGTTCGGGATCGAGCGTGAAGCGCTCGACGACGTGCAGCTGATCGCTGTGCGGGATGCGGCCGTCGGCAGACAGGATGCCCGGCGCGAAGCCGATCGTATCGACGATCAGCACGTCGTTCTCCCAGCGGCCGATCGAATGGCCGGCCACGCTCGGCTCGATATCGGCCGGATGCTCGTCCATGTCGAGATGGATCGTCCGCTCGATGCCCATCGAGCCGTAGAGCAGCCGGATCTCGGTCTCGCTCTGGATGATCCGATTGACGTCCATCTCGAACGTCCAGTCGAACAAAATGTTCGTCGGCTCGCAGCGGAGCCGCGGATTGTCCTCGGACGCGAGGTCGAGGCTGTCGATGACGGCGCGCCCCGCGTCGGTCAGCGGCATCGCGCTCGGTCGACGATTCCAATACGCGTCGACCGGATCCTCCTCCATCGACAGCGGCGTGCCGCGCGCGCCGGGAAAGCCTGCACCGCCGCCCGGAACCTCGCCCGGCGAGAACCGGTCGGCGATCGAGATCGGCACGAGCGTGCCCGCCTGGCCGCGCGGATCCGTCATCACACGCTGCTCGGCCGCCCAGTCCCCGGCGATATACGGGTCGCCGTTCGGCAGCCGCGCCGGCCGTTCCGCCGGCGGCGGGACCTCGGGCTCCTTGAGCTGGCCGTATCGATCGATACTGCGGCCGTCCGCGAAGTACGCCGTCGCGAGATAGCACGTCGTCGGATCGCGTCGGTCCGGCGAGCCGTGGACGCGGATGCGCGTGCCCGGGGCGAACATCTCCTCGGTCCAGCCCGATCGGCGCAGCACGGTCGCCCCGCGCATCTCGCACCGCCACGATGCGGCCTCGCCGTCCGGCCCGGTCACGTCGAGGTAGAGCCACGAGTGCGGGTTGATGAACTCGACGCCGGTGACGACGCCTTCGAGCTCGATATCCCGGTTCAGATCGAAGTTCGCGACGCCGTGGTGGCCGTGCGCCACGCCCGCGAAAATGAGCCCGGCGAGTGCCGAGCACGCCCTGCTCGTCATGGTCATCCCCCGTTTTCGCGCCGGCCCGCGTTCGCGCGGGCCGAAACGAGTGTAGCTCGCCGGATGGCCGAAGTCCCCGGGGGACGGCTCCCCGTCCGACGGCGGGCCGAAGCCCGCCGTCGCGAACGGCGAGTTGCGCCGCTAGAAGGACAGCGTCAAGCCGACGAACGCGCGCCTGCCGAGGATGTCGTAGTACTGCGTATTGGTGCTCGCCGCGTTCCGGTTCGGATTCGACGGATTGAACGGATCGCTGCCGACGATCGGCGGCTCCTCGTCGAACAGATTATCGACGCCGGCGCGCAGCGTCATCCGGTCGTTGATCTGGTAGTCCGCGAACAGGTTGAACCGGTTGTACGACTCGACGCCGAGAACGGTGAGCGTGTTGTCGAAATCGCGCGGCTTCCCGGCATCATCGACCGACGGCAGATGGTACCAGTTGAGCGCGATCGTCGCGTTCCCGCCCGGGAACGTATAGCCGACCGTCGAATTCAACCTGTAATCGAACTGGCCACCCTGGCCGAGCGAGCCTTTCCAGTTGATGAACGGCTCACCCGGCGCATCCTGCAGCTTGAACTCGTTCAGGTAGGTCAGCATCGAGTTCACGAACAACGAGCCGCGACCGATTTCCGCGCTCCAATTGATCTGCAGGTCGATGCCGGACGTCTTCAGCGTGCCCTGGTTCACGTACGGCGAGTCGACGATGTTGCGCTCGCCCGTGATCGGATGACGGTTGATCATCCGGCAGTAGCCGCCCGGATCGTCGAGCGAGTACGTCGGGTTGCTCTTGCCGTCCGCGTTGAAGCACTGCTGGTAGACGAACACGGGGCTGACCGGCGAGATCCAGTCCGTGACCTCGATGCTGTACATGTCGATCGAAGCCGTCAGGCCTTCGAAGCGGCCGGGACCCGAGAACACGACGCCGAAGGTCCACGTGTCGGCCGACTCCGCACGGACGTTCGGATTGCCCTGCTCGTAGACGTTCTCGAGCGGGAAGAACGGCGCACCCGGACGCGCGAAGTTGTTGGCCTGCTCCGTGCCCGGCTCGCCGCCGAACGGCGTATTCGGGTTGCCGATGAGGTCGATGCAGAGCTGTTGCACCTTGAGCCGGTCGGGATTCCCCGGCACGTTGCCCCACTGTGCGCGTGTCGTGTACGAGCACGGGTCGCTCGGCTGGAAGCCCACCGTCAGCATCGTCGGCCCCTGGAACATCTCCGCGACGTTCGGCGCGCGCGTCGCGCGCTGGAAGCCGCCGCGCAAGCGGATCGAATCGGTCGGCGCGTAATCGAAGAGCGCCTTCCACGTGTCGACGTCGCCGGCGGCGGTGTTGAACTCGGAGTAACGGTAGCCGAGCTCGAGGCTGAGACGCTCCGCGACCGGCACGAGCAGCTCGCCGTAGACCTCCTTTACGTTCATCTCGCCTTCCGTGTTGTTCGACACGAAGATGCCGACCGGGTGGTCGGTCGAATCGACGTCGTCGTTCAACGGCTCGAAGACGAACTCGTTGTCTCGGTACGCGGCACCGGCCGCGAAGCGCAGCTGGCCTGCACGCATATCCGCGATCGCGCCCTGCAGGTTGAACTCCAGGACGTCCTGGGTCAGCTGCGAGCGTGCGCGTCCTCTCTGCTCCATCGACTCGAGGCAGCGCGGATGCACTTCGCCGCCGAAGATCGGCAAGCCGGTCGGGCAATCGAGCTTGTACTCGCGCTCGATCGTCTCGTTGACCTGGCCGAAATTCGGCCGCTCGACGAGCATTCGATAGCGCTGCAGCGACGGCAGATATCGGTAGTCGTTACGAGTATTCGTTTCGCCCGTCGACGCGTGGAAATCCCACGTCCAGTCGCTGTTCGGGAACGAGCCCTCGAGGCCCACGAGGAGCTGGTAAACGTCGTTCTTGTTGTCGGTCGTGAACGGCTCGCCGTAGAAGTCGATACCGCGGAACAGCCGCCACTCGCCCGTCGGATCGGGCCGCGAATCGAGCAGCGTCTGCAGCGCCGGCGGCAACGGCCGCCCGTCGTTCGGCACGAACGCCTGCCAGACCGTGATCGCCGGCGGAACGCCGCCCGTCGTCGTGACGACGTTGTTGCTGTAGGTGACCTGCGCGAAGGCCGACAAGTTGTCGGTGACGTCGTAGGTTGCGCGTCCGAACAACGAACGGCGCTCCTGCGGCGTCGAGGCCATGCCGCCGGTGAACTGCGTCGCGAGGTTGCCGTTCCTGCCTTTGTGGATGCCGACGTAGCCTTGGCCATCCATCTCGATCTGCCCGAGCGGTCCCTTGTAGCCGAGCCCGCCGGTCAGGATGAAAGGCGTGCCGTCCGGGTTGAAATAGATCTCGTTGATGCGCGTGACGTCGACCGTTCCGGGCGCGAAGCCGTGCACCGCGAAGATCTCGTCCACGGCAGCTTGGGTCGGCCGATTCGCGGGACCGGCAAAGGAGATGCCCGGCGCGTGCATGAAGCCGCCGGCGTTCGTGTTCGGGTCGAACCATCCCCGGCGGTAGAAATCGCGGTCACGCTGCCAGACGACGTCGCGATCGTACCACTCGATGCCGAGCATCGCGTTGCCGCGGCCGTCGGCTGAGTTCGAGCCGATCAGCATCGTGAAGCGTCGTTCCTGACCGTCGCCTTCTTCGGTCACGGACGTCTGGAAATCCATGTCCACGCCTTCGAAGTCGTCCCTGAGCACGAAGTTCACGACGCCGGCCAACGCGTCCGGGCCGTACACGGCCGATGCGCCGCCTGTGATCGTCTCGACACGGGCGATCGCGGCCGCCGGGATCGTGTTGATGTCGACGACGAGCGCGGCGTTCGCGGGCTGCGGGCGCCGGCCGTCGAGCAGGACCAGCGTGCGGTTCGTGCCGATGCCGCGCAGGTTCGCGCTCGCGATACCGAGCGTCGTCGTCGGGCTGCCCTGGCCGCCCGACACGAACTGCGTGCCGGCCGGCACGAACTGCGGCATCTGGTTCAGGACGGACTCGACACTGAGCGTGCTCGATTGCGAGAGCCTCGCGGCGTCGACCGTCATGATCGGGCTCGGTGCCGCGAAGTCGCGCCTGACGATGCGCGAGCCGGTCACCGTAACTTCTTCGATCAATCCTTCCTGAGCGGAAGCAGGTGTCGACAGATAGCTCGCACCAAGAACGCTCGAAACGGTCGTTGCGAGCGTGCCGAAGCGCGGCGCAGGCACTGCGTGATGGTTCACGTGATCTCCCCCTCGATTGGTTCGCTGCAACAGCACTGTTGCCCCGATGGGACAGCAGCGCTGGTATCCCCAACAGAATAGCTACGATCCAGACGGTGCGTGATATTGCCTGTTGTAAATCAACACGCTCGTGTAGCGATCCTGTATGCAAATTGATCTTATGACAAAAGCATCGGTTGCCGTCTATAGTGCTGTAAAAGCTATTACAAAATACACCTGGCAAGTCCGCGCCGGCCCTCATTGCTGAACGGCCGTCTCGGAGGACCGGGCTGCGTCAAGCGAGCTCGAGCACGCGGCGGTTCCTGATGAACTGCGACAGGATCCATTTCTCGCCGCGCAGCGGCGGCCGGCCGGCGTGCAACGTGCGTACATCGGGTTCCCCCGTCGGCAGCGCGTTGACGAAGTAGAGGCCTTCGCCCCGCTGCCCTTTGTGCCGCACCTCGAGCCGCGGAAACTCCGTCTCCCCCCCGTCGTAGTCATCGTTCAGATACACGAGGAACGTGATGATCCGCTCGCCGCGCGTGCGCACCTCCTCTTCGTATCCGGGTGTCGCGGGATCGATGAAGTCGTAGTGATTCGTGATCTCCTCCCCGACGTCATAGTGCAGCACGGTCGCCCCTTCCATGTTGACGAGCGGCACTCCGGTCGCCGCGGCGATCCGCGTCTGCACCATCAGGTGAACGAGATCGGTCTCCATCAGATTGAAGCCCGCCGCGCTGTTCGTCCGCGTCTCCGAGACGACGTCCTGCTTCCTGCTCGGGTCGTAAACGAGCGCACGCGCGAGCCGCCCGCGCGACCGCTCGATCAGCCACGCGCAGACCTCGTCATTGACGAACGACGGGAATAGGCGAATGTTGGGGTCGTCATGGAGCGCGATGGCTTGCGGCACGTCGACCCACGATGCGACGTCGATGCGTCCGCCGCTTGCCGCGGCGAGCACGCGAAGCTGCTCGGCCGCCGGCCTGAAACCGCGCCGTGCGGCCAGGGCCGCGAGCTCCAGCGCGGTCTTCCAGTCGTGCCGGCCGCCCAAGCCGGCGGCGGCGAGCACCCCGAGGAGCGCCGCCGCCTCCGCGCCGCCCTCCTGCGCCGCCTCACGCATGAACATCACGCCCTCGCGCCACAAGAGCGGCGCGCGGTCACCGACGATCAGACGTTTCGCGAGCCGGGTCTTCGCCTCGACGTCGCCCCGCTGCGTCGCGCGCGCGAGGCAGTCGATCGCCTCGTCATGCCGGCCTTCGGCGTCGTGCCGCTCCGCCATCTCGATTTCGGCCGACATGGACGTCACCGCGGCATCTTCCTGCGACGAGCGTTACCCGATACTGAGCTTGTGCAGCGCACCGAATTCGCCTTTCGCGAAGACGTTGAACGCGAGACACCAGCGCTCCTCGTCCGATTCGTTCGGATCCACCGAGTGCGACACGACGGACGGGAACAGACAGATGTCGTTCGTCTTCGGCTTATGCCCCCAGCTCTTGCAGTTGTAGATGTTGAACTTCTCGATGTCGAGATCGAGCGACGGAGGGAACGGAATGTGGCTCAGGACATCCCGGTGGAAGACGATGTCGCCGCTCCTGTCGTTCGTCTTCAGATACAGCACGCCGGAGATCAGCGAGTTGTGGTGGATGTGCGGTCCTGCCGAGTGGCCGCGCCGGTGGCGGTTGATCCACGAGTTCGTGACGTAGAACGTGATCCGGCTGCTCACGCCGAGAAGCTCGCGCGTGTACATCTCCACTTCCCGCATCACGATCTCGTGGATGTGCGCGAACTCGGGCCGGTGCAGCACGTTCTTGTCGACCGAGCTCAGGAAGTTGTACGACCCGCCGCCCGGCATCGTCGACGTGTACTCGAGCGCCTCGAGGTCCGGTCTCGGGAAATCGCCCACGTTGTTCACGTACAGCGGCGCCGAGAAGAGCGGGAATATCATCGGCTTGTTCACTAGCGACCCTCCGGCGACTCGCTCCCGCTCAGACCGGGACGAAGTCGATATCCGCGGTATCCTGCACCGGCCCGTAGCCGAGCCGGCGGCAAACCCAATCCGCGATCGGGTTCTCGGGATCGAGGCAGAAGTACGACTGCTCGAGCCCGCGCTCGAGCAACCGGCGGCTGAACTCGGCGACCGCCGCCGTCGCATAGCCCCGCTCGCGAAGCTCGGGCGGCGTATACAGAACGCCTATCGCGGCGGCATTCCGCGTCTCGCGCAGCACGCCGAGCATGCAGCACGGAGCGCCGTCGTCCCAGAAGTAGAGCTGACCGATCGCGCAAAGCTCCACGCAGACGCCGCCGTCGAGCGCGGCGATGCCGCTCTCGGCCGCGAACGCCGTGCCCCATTCGCGTGCCACCGGCGCATCGGCAGGCGTCGCCGCGCGTAGCGCGCCTTTCGGCGGCGCCGCGGTCGGGACGATCGCGCGATGCACGAGCAGGCGCTGGCGCGACTGCACCGACCACCCCCCGCCGTGCAGCTCGATCCATTTTGCGGCGTACGCACTGACGGCGGGCTCCGGCCCCGCCACGCCGGACAACGTGCGATAGAACGTGCGCACGCTGTCGACGAGCGCCGGAATCGCGCCGAGCGGCAGAGCGGTCAGCCCCAGGCGGAACGGCGGCATGCGAAACGCGCAGCCGACGATCTCGTCGCCATCCTCGACGGTCGCCCAGTACGGGGGCAACGGGAAGCGCACGTCGGGGCGGCTCGCGAAGCGCGCGCTTTGCAGCGCCACCGCGTTCTCCATCTCCGCCCGCTCGAGCCACGACCCGGCGCGGTCCAAGAATGCGCGTGCGTCGGGATAAAGGCGGATCGTCGTCATTCCAAGGTCCTCACCCGACGGCCCCCTTCCGGTCAGCCGACGTGCTCTGCGCGCACGTTCAGCACGGCGCGGCTTCGCACGAACTGCGTCATGACCCATTTCTCGCCGCGGGTCGGCGGCCGTCCCGCGTGGACCATGCGGGGGTCCGGACGCCCGTCCGGCAACGCGTTCGTGAAGTACAGCGCCTCGCGGCGGCGGCCTTTGTGACGCACGCCGAGCTCCGGAAACTCCGTCTCGCCGCCGGCATAGTCATCGTTCAGATAGACCAGGAAGGTGAAGATGCGCTCGCCGCGGGTCGCGAGCTCGTGCTCGTAATGCGGCATCCGCGGATTGACCCAGTCGTAGTGCTCCGTGATTTCCTGGCCGACCGCGTAGTGCAGGATCGACGGGCCCTCCATGTTGTGGACCGGCACGCCCAAGACACCGGCCATCCGGTGCTGGATCGCGATCAGCACGACGTCCGTGTCCATCAGATCGAATCCGGTCGCGCTGTTCGTGCGCATGCGATCCGGCACGTTGCCCCCGCGCACCGGATCGTAGATCAGCGCGCGCCGCAGCCGGTTGCGGGCGCGGGCGATCAGCCAATCGCACACGTCGGCGGTCACGAAGTCCGGGAAGCAGCGCACGCTCGGCTCGTCGTGCAGCGCGATGCCGGGGAGCGGCGCAAGCCATGCGGTGAGATCGATGCGCGCGGCGAGAGCGCGCCAGCCCTCCGGAGGCGCGTCCGCCTGCGGCGGGCGGCCGGCCAGGACGTTCAGCTGACCGCGCGCGTCGGCGAGCCCCTGGTCGGCGGCGCGCGCGAGGAGCGCGAGCGCCCCCGGCCAGCTCTGCTCCATGTACGCGCCGAGCGCGGCCATCGGCGCGAGCCGCAAGGCCGCCTCCGCGCTTCCGGCGCGCATCGCGTCGACGAGAAACCGCGTGCCGTCCTGCGCGAGCAGCGGCGCACGATCCCCCACGACGAGCCGCTTGCCGAGCTCCGTCATTGCGTCGATATCGCCGGCCTGCGTCGCGCGGGCGAGCGCGTCGACGGCTTCATCGTGACGGCCCGCCGCGTCGTGCTCCGCGGCGAGCACGGTTGCAGCGGATGGCATCGACATCCCCCTTCGTCGAGTGGACGCCAATATGTACACCAACGGACATCGAGCTGTCGAACGCAAGCCGGCCGAAAAGGTGCGCCGACGCCCCGACGTTCGGAGAAACGGGTCCGCATTCTCCCGAAGTAGCGGTGCCCGCCACGATTTTTCCGGTCGCGGCCGTTCCGCGTACCATAGGCCGCACGGGTATCGACAAGAACAACGCGTCGGACGAGACGCGACGGGAGGCTCCTATCAGCCATGAGCAACAGCGACGCGATTCGCGACATTACGACGCTGCAGGGCCACATTCTCGAGCACGGCGTCGATCAGCCGGACGACAACAACACGCTGTCGTGGGTTCTTTCCGCGTTGTCGATCTCGGCGAAGATCATCTCGGCCGAGGTCCGCCGCGCGCGGCTCGTCGACGTTCTCGGCGACGCCGGGACCGAGAACGTGCAGGGAGAATCGCAGCAGAAGCTCGACGTGATTGCGAACGAGATTCTTTTGCGGACGCTCGGCCGGCGCGAGGGCGTCGCGATCGTCGCGTCCGAGGAGAACGAGCAACCCGTCATCATCAAGCACGATCGCCACGGCCCGCGTCGGTACTGCGTGCTGTTCGATCCGCTCGACGGCTCGTCGAACCTCGACGTCTGCGGAGCCGTCGGCACGATCTTCAGCATCTTGAGGCAGGACCGGCGCGCCGAGCACCCCGAGGCCTCGTTGCTGCAGCCCGGGTCCGCGCAGGTCGCGGCCGGCTACGTGCTGTACGGCTCGTCGACCGTGTTCACGCTGACCCTCGGCCGCGGCGTCGACATGTTCGTCCTCGACCCGAGCATCGGCGCGTTCGTCCGTACCGAGCGAGGTCTCACGATCCCGAAGGCGAACAAGAGTTACTCGGTCAACGAAGGCAATCGCCTGTCGTTCCCGGAGGGCTATCAGAAGTATCTCGATTGGGTGCAGCGGAACGGCTACTCGTCACGCTACGTCGGCACGATGGTCGCCGACGTGCACCGCATCCTGATGAAGGGCGGCGTGTTCATGTATCCGCCGACGCAGAAGGCGCCGAACGGGAAGCTGCGGCTCCTGTACGAGGCGAATCCGATGGCGATGATCATCGAGCAGGCAGGCGGCAAGGCGTACGCCGCGCCCGGCACACGGATCCTCGACATCAAGCCGGACGATATCCATCAGCGCGTCCCCGTCGTGCTCGGAAGCCCTGACGAGGTCGACCGCGTCATGGAGCTGGTGGGACAATAGCGGAGACCGGCAGGCTCGACGCGAGCGCGCGGTCGGCCCGACGAGCCGACCAGGAATGACGTCCGAGGAGGATCGAATGCATAACCGAGTCCAGCGCGCGCTCGCGCGTCGTGAACGGATGAGGCGGACGCGCGACTACGCGTGGACGGTCTTTGCAGCGTCCGTCGCCGCGGCCCTCTTCGGCTGGATCTTTCTGCTCGACCACGTCCGTGCGGAGACGCAGACCGTGTGGTGGGCCGTGCTGATCTACGCCGCCATCGCGCTCGTCGGCAGCGCGATCGCGTTTCGCGCATTCGGGGCCGCGAAGCGGCTCGCGCGCAGGCTCGACGACGCGGAGCCGCTTGCGCCCGCGGACGATCCGGCCGACCGCTCGGTGTCCGTGTGGGGCGAAATCTGGAAGCGCGACCGCGGTTGACGCTTCGAAGCCGGCCGCGTCCCGATGCGGCGGGCGATACCGCGAACGGCCCGCTTTAGTGCGTCATCGCGTAGATGACGTAATTCACGCCGAATCGATACGCGAGCGCGGTCATCTCGAGCGGGTAGTACGGGTCGTTCGCATGCTCCCACGCGTCGCCCATGTCGATGTTGAAGTTGATCGCGACCAGGAGCCGCCCGTCGTCGTCGTAGATGCCCCGCCAGCGGGGCGGCCCTTCCATCTGGGGCGTCATGCCGAGACCGCGGAGGTGCCGTCGGCCCGGAATCTGCGTGCGCTTGTCGAGCGGGAAGATGATCTCGAGCAGCGGGTCGCCTTCCGGGATGTCGACGATCGGCCGGTCCGGCAGCACGCGGCGGATCGCGGACTCGAAGATCGGCCACTCCCACTCGCTGTGGAAGTCGTCGACGACGAGGAAACCGCCGCGCAGCAGGTACTCGCGCAGCCTCGCCGCCTCGGCCTCCGTCGGCGTCCAATAGCCTTGGCCGACCTGCTGCACGAACAGCCACGGGTAATCGAAGAGCCGGTCGTCGGTCAGCTCGAGATGCCGGCTGTCCTCGGCGACGGAGAGCCGCGTGAACCGCTCGAGCGCGGGCAGGAAATTGATCTCGGCCTCCGGATAATCGATCGCCCACCACGGCATCCGCCAGCCGCGCGAACCGCCCCCGCCGCGCGTCGAGTAGACCATCCGCGCCATGTGAAACTCGGCCTCGGGCGCATCGCCGGCCGCCTCCGGCATACGCGACTGGCTCGACGCAATGCCCGCTACGAGAAAGGCCGCTGCGGCAACGAACGGAACGCGCGCTAGCAGCCGTCTGGCCATCACTTTTCCTCTATGAACCGCTCGGTCAATTCGGAGTATGCATCGATCCGCCGGTCGCGGAGAAACGGCCAGCCGACGCGAAACGCTTCCATGTCGCGGAGATCGACCTCCTCGACGAGCACCGCCTCGGCATCCGCAGGCGCGCGCACGACGATACGGCCGTCGGGCGCGGCGAGGAAGCTCTGCCCCCAGAACTCGATGCCGCCGTTCCCGTCCGGCGACGGCTCGAAGCCGACTCGGTTCACGGCGAGCACGAAGCAGCCGTTCGCGATCGCGTGGCTGCGCTGGATCGTCTCCCAGGCCTCGTGCTGCCGCGCGCCGTACTGGGCCTTCTCCTCGGGGTGCCAGCCGATCGCCGTCGGATAGATCAAGAGCTCCGCGCCTCGGAGCGCCGTGAGCCGCGCGGCCTCGGGATACCACTGGTCCCAGCAGACGAGCACGCCGAGCTCGCCGGCGCCGGTCGCGAACGTTCGAAAGCCCAGGTCGCCCGGCGTGAAGTAGAACTTCTCGTAGTAGCGCGGATCGTCCGGAATGTGCATCTTCCGGTACTTGCCGACGTAGCCACGACGGCCGTCGAGCACGGCCGCCGTGTTGTGATAGAGACCGGGCGCGCGCCGCTCGAACAGGCTCGCGACGATCGTCACGTCGAGCTCGGCCGCGACGCGCGCGAGACGCTCCGTCGTGGGCCCAGGCACCGGCTCCGCAAGCTCGAAATTCGCCGGGTCCTCGGTCTGACAGAAGTAGCGGGAACGGAAGAGCTCCGGCAGCACGACGAGCTTCGCGCCCTTGGCGGCCGCGTCGCGGATGAACCCCTCCGCGCGCGACACGTTCTCGTCCGGCGATTCCGACATCGCCATCTGCACGAGCCCGACCGCAAGCGGCTTCACCGCCGACCGCGCGCGGCTCATACCCGATGTTCCTCGCGCTCCATGTTGCGCGAGTCACAGTACGTGTTCGCCGCAAACGTCGCCATGTAGTAGTCGAGAATCTCCATGCCCTGGGTCGGCCGCACCACCCCTGCCTGGATCTTCGCGCGCACGAGCTCGCTCATGCGGCGGTGCAGGTCGTTCGGGAAGTACTGCACCTGCGCCAGCATATCTTGAATCGCCGTGCCCGGGATGATCTTTTCGATCCAGAAATTGCCCGGCTCCTCGGCGTCCGCGTAGACGTGCGCCTCCGCGACGCGGCCGAACAGGTTGTGCGCGTCGCCGACGATGTCCTCGTACGCCCCCATCAGGAAGAAGCCGAGGTAATAGGGCTGCGTCGGATCGAGCTTGTGCAGCGGCAGGAAGCGCTTGTCGCGGTAGCTCGACACGTAGTGGCTGACCTTGCCGTCCGAGTCGCACGTCAGGTCGACCAAGAGCCCGCGCCGCTTCGGCTCCTCCTCGAGCCGGTCGATCGGCATGATCGGGAACGGCTGGCCGATCGCCCAGTGGTCGAGCATCGACTGGAACACCGAGAAGTTGCAGAGGTACTGGTCGACGAGCACGCCCTCGAGCTCGACGATCTCGGGAGAGCTCGCGAGCTCCTCGTCCTGCTGCGCGGCCTTGAGTATCCGGTTGCAGACACGCCAGTAGAGCGCCTCCGCGAGCGCCCGCTGCTCGAGCGGAAGATAGCCGAGCGTGAACAGCGTGCCGACGTCGTCGAGCCGCTCCTTGGCGTCGTGATACGCCTCGAGCAGCTCGCTCGGCTTCTTGATCGTCGGCAGATAATCGAGGATGCGTCCGAGCGCCTGCACCGTCTCCTCGACGTCGTCGGGAACGACGAGCTCGAGGGACGAGTCGTCCTTCGCGTGCGCGCCGATCACCGGCACGATCAGCATCGAGTGATGCGCGGTCAGCGCACGGCCGCTCTCGGTCACGATGATCGGCTGCGGCACCTCGTTCGCGTCGCAGACCTCCTTGACGGTGAAGACGACCGCGTTCGCGTACTCCTGCAGGCTGTAGTTGATGCCCGCGTCCTCCTCGAGATGCCCCTTGTCGTAGTTGACGCCGAGCCCTCCGCCGACGTCGAGATACTTCAAGCCGATACCGCGGCGAATCAGCGACGCATAGATTTGCGTCACCTCCTTGATCGCCTGCTTGAGCACCTGGATGTCGGCGATCTGGCTGCCGATGTGGCAGTGGAGCAGCACGAGCTGCTCCTTGAGCCCGTTCTGCTCGAGCTCGCCGACGAGCCGCATCAGCTCGGTGACGGTCAGACCGAACTTCGAGTTCGCGCCCGAGGACTCTGACCAACGGCCCGAGCCCCGCGTCAGGAGCCGAACGCGGACGCCGAGCCGCGGCTTGAACGCCTTCTCGAACGCGAGGTTCTTGAGGTCGGTGAACTCCGTGTACTTCTCGATCACCGGCACGACGTTCTGGCCGAGACGCTGCCCGTTGATCATCAGCGACAGCATCGTCCGGTCCTTCACGCCGTTGCAGACGAGCAGCGTATCGTTGTCGATGTGCGGCAGCGTCGCGAGGAGCTCCGCCTTCGACCCGCACTCGAGGCCCATCCCGTAAGGCTTGCCGGCGTCGAGCAGCTCGTCGACGACCTCGTGCAGCTGGTTCACCTTGATCGGATAGACGCCGCGGTAGACGTTCTCGTAGCCCGATTCCGCGATCGCGTCCCTGAACGCCTCGTTGATGCGCTTGACCTGCGCGCGAAGCACGTCCTGGAAGCGGATCAGGATCGGGAACTGAATGCCGCGGCGGCGCAGCTCCTGCACGATATCGACGACGTCCATCGTCGTCGACGCCGCATCGAGCGCCCGCACCGCGACATGCCCGTGCTCGTTGATGAAGAAGTAGGGCTCACCCCAGCTCGTGATGCGGTAAAGCTCCGCCGAGTCGGCGATCGTCCACGGCGGGTTCTCCTCGGGCCTCTGAATGGCCTCGGGTCGGGATGCCATCAGCCGTTTACTCCCCGAGCACGTAGGCGAAGATGAGCGGCGCGACGATCGTCGCGTCGGACTCGATGATGAACTTCGGCGTATCGGCCGCGAGCTTGCCCCACGTGATCTTCTCGTTCGGCACGGCGCCCGAGTACGAGCCGTAGCTCGTCGTCGAATCGCTGATCTGGCAGAAGTAGCCCCACTTCGGCACGTCCTCGATCCGCAGGTCCTGCTCGAGCATCGGCACGACGCAGATCGGGAAGTCGCCGGCGATGCCGCCGCCGATCTGGAAGAAGCCGATCGGCGTCTCCCAGGCGACGGCCTGGTACCACTCCGCGAGCTTCAGCATGTACTCGATGCCCGACTTGACCGTCAGCGGATTCTTGATGTCGCCCGAGATGCAGTGCGCCGCGTACATGTTGCCGAGCGTCGAATCCTCCCAGCCGGGCACGAAGAGCGGCAGGTCGGCCTCGCACGCCGCGAGGAGCCAGCTGTCCTTCGGATCGATCTGATAGAACGGCTCGAGCTCCCCCGCCCTGATCGCCTGGTACATGAACTCGTGCGGCAGGTAGCGCTCGCCGGCCGCATCGGCGGCCATCCAGCGCTTGAGCACGATGCCCTCGAGGCGGCGCATCGCTTCGTGCTCGGGGATGCACGTGTCCGTGACGCGGTTCAGGTTCTGCTCGAGCAGGGCTTCTTCCTGCTCCGGGGAGAGGTGCCGGTAGTGGGGAATACGCACGTAATGGTCGTGCGCGACGAGGTTGAACAGATCCTCCTCGAGGTTCGCGCCGGTGCACGAGATCGCATGGACCTTGCCGCGCCGGATCATCTCGGCCAGGGAGAGCCCGAGCTCGGCCGTGCTCATCGCGCCGGCCAGCGTCACCAGCATCCGGCCACCCGAATCCAGATGCCGCACGTAGCCGCGGGCAGCGTCGACCAGCGCCGCACTGTTGAAGTGGCGAAAGTGGTGGTCCAGAAAATCGGAAATGGCGCCCATCGCGATCTCCAGGCGGGAACGGTGAGAGGGGAAGTCCAACAAAGGTTAGGAAATCGACGACTCTCCCACAAGGGAATCCGAAAATTGTGTCAGGCGCATTTTCCGGCGGGAAAATGCGTCTGACACATTTCTCGGGCCATCAGGTGTCCTGCGCGTCCTGCGCCGCGGGCACCTGCTGCGTCAGGCAGTGCAGCGCGCCGAGGCCGCCGACGAGCGCACGGCAGTCGATCGGCACGATGCGCCGACCGGGAAAACAGGCCGCGAGCACGTCCCGCGCGACGTCGTCCTGAGGGCACGCGAAGACCGGCAGCAGCACCTGCTCGTTCGCGATGTAGAAGTTCGCGTAGCTCGCCGGCAGACGCTCGTCGCCGTTGAAGAGCGGCTCCGGCATCGGGAGCTCGACGACCTCGATCGGACGACCCGCGATCGTCACCGCGCGCAGCCGCTCGAGGTTCTCGGCGAGCGGCGCGTGATTCGGATCGGCCGTGTTCGGCTCGACGACCGTCACGACCTTGCGCTCCGCGACGAAACGCGTCAGATCGTCGATGTGCCCATCGGTGTCGTCACCGACGATCCCTTCGCCGAGCCAGACGATCTCGTCGACACCGAACGCGTCGCGCAGCACCGCCTCGATCTCCGCCTTCGTCATCCGCGGATTGCGGTTCGGGTTCAGCAAGCACTGCTCGGTCGTGAGCAGCGCCCCCGCGCCGTTCACGTCGATCGAGCCGCCTTCGAGCACGACGTCGTAAGCGACACGCGGCACGCCGATGGCCTCGGCCATCCGTGCCGCGGCCAGCCGGTCGAGATCGTACGGCGGATACTTCCCGCCCCACGCGTTGTACTCGAAGTCGAGCGCGACGAGCGGCGCCGCAGCATCGTGCACGAAGATCGGCCCGTGGTCGCGGACCCACGCATCGTTCGTCGGGATGCGGAAGTAACGGATCCGCTCCGGCGGCGCGAGCGGGTCGAGCAAGCGCTTCACGTGCGCCTCGTGCTCGGCGTCGAGCACGTTGATGTAGACGAGCTCGGTCTCGGCGAGCGCGGCCGCCGCCTGGGCCATCGCCGGCTCGACGCCGTCGAACACGCCCGGCCACGTGTCGCGATTGTGCGGCCACGACAGCCACGTCGCGGCGTGCGGCGCCCATTCCGGCGGCATGCGCCGAGTCGGGCTCGCGGGTTGTCGGGTGTTCTCCATCGGCGGTACTCGAGCTCCTCGGCGCCGGCGGCGCCGGCCCGGGCCGCCGCGGGCGCGGCGGTCGAAAGCGCGCAATGATAGCGCGCCGTCCGGCGGGTACAAGCGCCGGCCGAGCTTGTATGATGGCGCCCATGAACACGATGCCCACACCCGGCACTCCCTGCACTGCCCCGCGGCGCTCCGGCCGAAGCTGGGCACGCGCGGCGCTCTTCCTCGTCGGCGCCGCGCTGTCGCTTCCCGCTCTGGCGCAGCAGCCGCGGGTCGGGCAAGGATCGCTGCTCGTTGCGACCGACGAGATCGGCGACGTGAGCTGGACGCAGACCGTCGTCCTCGTCCTTCACCATGGCCCGAACGGAACGCTCGGCGTCGCGATCAACCGGCCGACGGAGGTCGAGCCGCAGGAGCTCGTGCCGGACCTCGGCGACGTATCGGAGCTCGACCTCCGAGTATTCCGCGGCGGCCCGGTGCAGCCGACGCAGCTCATGTACCTCGTACGCAACCCGCCGATCGGCCTGTTGCGCGACGCGCCGCGGATCCTCGAGAACGTCTTCGCGAGCGGCGATCTCGCCGCCCTCCCGCAGATCGTCGAAGCGGGCGGCGCAGAGACGCTCCGGCTCTACGCGGGCCACGTCGAGTGGGCGCCGGGTCAGCTCGACCTCGAGCTCGCGGACAAGCGCTGGACCGTGACCCAGGGCTCCGCCGAACGTGTGTTCTCGCCGAATCCGACGCTCTTGTGGCAGCGGCTGCGGAACGCCGGCGACGAGCTCCTCGTCGACGACCGTCCGCGCCACGCGCCCGCTGCAGACGCTCGCGCCGCCGACGCGTCCGATGAAGCCGAGCCTCGGAACGGCGCCTTGGCGCGCACTTTCGACCACCGGACGGCGGCGAACGGGGATTGACCAGAAGAGACCGTGCCGCGTCCGTCAGCCGGACGCGGAGGCCGGTCCCGGCAGCTTCGACAAGTCCGCGTTGACGTAGATCTCGGCGACCCCGCCGCGCTTCGCGATCGCGATCGCCTTCTCCAGGGCCTCCTTCGGCCCGAGCTCCATGTCGTCGATCAGGTCCTTGATGACATAACCTGCCCGGCTCGGCCGCGCCGTCGCGAGCGATGCTTTCATCCGCGGCGGACGGCCCGAATCGGCGACGCGGCGAATCTTGAGGAACAGGGCCGGGCCGCGGAGCGGCGCCTCGGGCGTGCCTTGCACGACGCGCACGCCGTCCTTGATGACGATCGAACCTTGCGACATGGCGCGCATCTCGGCGAGCAGGGGGTGGCCGTCCTTGGCCGCACGAAAGTATGCCGCGGCCGCGAACCGAGTTCTGCGACGCAGCGCACGAGCGGCCGAGGCACACGGTCCCGGCGGGACGATCGTCGGGGATTCCCCGGCTCCCTTTTGGGCGACAGGCGCGGATCAGGCGTCGGGCGTCCGGATCTTGTAGTTACCGCCCTCGCCTTGCTCGAGCACGATCAGGCCTTCGCGCTGCGCGTGCGCAAGGAGCTCGGAGAAGTTGCGGTACCCGTAAGCGCTCTCGGAGAAATCGGGATAGACGCGCTTCAACGTCTTCTTCACGACGGAGCCCCACACCGTGTCGTACTCCTCCTCGAGCGACGCCACCGTCGCGGTCAGCCGTTCGAACGCTTCGCGTTGCTTGTCGGAGACCGCGGCCTGCTTCGCGCTGCGGCGCCGGGGCCGTTTCTCTTCGCTGATCAGGTTGTCGTAGTAGATGAACTCGTCGCAGCTTCGTGCCAGCAAATCCGACGTGGAGCTTCGCACGCCGCAGCCGATGACGCGCTTGTCGTTCTCCTTGAGCTTCGACACGAGCGGCGAGAAGTCGCTGTCGCCGGTCAGGAGCGCGAATGTGTCGATGTGCGGCTTCGAGTAACAGAGGTCGATCGCGTCGACGACCATGCGGATGTCGGCGCTGTTCTTGCCGCTCGCGCCCGAATGCGGGATGTCGATCATCTCGAAGCCCAGCATGTGGAACTCGCGCATGAATTTCTGGAAGCGGTTCCAGTCGCAGTACGCGCGCTTGAAGACGATCCGGCCGCGCTCGAGCAGCCGCTTCATGACCGGCTCCATCTGGAAGCGGCCCTTGTTGCTCTGCTCGGCGCCGAGCGCGAGGTTCTCGAAGTCGACGAAGACGGCAATCGTCGGTTCCGAGTGCTGATTGACGTCCATCGTGAGCGATTCGACCTCGTGCACAGGCGGCGGGGCTCGGCAGATCTTCGTCTATCCGCACCGGGCGCCGCAAGCGCAGGCGTTGTCCTCGAGGCGTTGCAAGCCCCATCATACGGCCAACGCCCGGAGGACGTGATCGCGAAGGAGATGTGATCGTGAAGCTTTACTACGCACCCGGCGCCTGCTCGCTGTCGCCGCACATCGTCGCCCGCGAGGCGGGCATCGACCTCGCGCTAGAGAAAGTCGACCTCGGCACGAAGAAGACGGAGAGCGGCCGCGATTACCTGGCCGTGAACCCGAAGGGCTACGTTCCGGCGCTCGAGCTCGACAACGGCGACGTGCTGACGGAAGGCCCCGCCGTCGTGCAGTACCTTGCGGACCTGAAGCCCGACTCGGGTCTCGCGCCGCCCTACGGCACGATGGAGCGCTATCGCCTGATGGAGGCGCTCGCGTTCATCAACTCCGAGATCCACAAGGGCTACGGCCCGTTCTTCGGTCCGCTGTCGGACGAAGCTCGCGCGGAGCGCGTTGCGTACATGCAGAAGCGCTTCGCGCTGGTCGAGAAGATGCTCGACGGGAAGACGTTCCTGCTCGGCGAGCGCTTCACCGTCGCGGACGCGTACCTCTTCGTGATGGTGAACTGGAAGGACTTCGTGAAGGTCGACCTTTCGGCGTTCCAGAACGTGATCGCGTTTCATGCGCGCGTCGCGGCCCGGCCCGCGGTCCAGGCGGCGCTGCGGGCCGAAGGGCTGATCGGCTGAGGAGACGCACGTGACCGAGGCCCCGCTCAAGCTGCTTTCATCGATGGCGACGCGCGGCGTCCTCGCCGAGCTCGCCCGCGAGTACGAGCGCGCGTCGGGCCGCACGGTCGCCGCCGAGGCGGCCGGCGGCGTAGACGTCGCGAAGCGCGTGCGTGCCGGCGAAGCCTTCGACGTCGTCGTGCTCGCGAGCGACGTGATCGACCTCCTGATCAGCGAGAGCCTGCTGCTCTCCGGGAGCCGCGTCGACATCGTGAGGTCGCCGATCGCGGTCGCGGTACGTGCCGGTGCCCCGCGTCCCGACATCGGCAGCGAGGCCGCGGTGAAGCACGCGGTCACCGCCGCGAAGTCGTTGAGCTACTCGACGGGACCGAGCGGCCGCCATCTCGAGAAGACGTTCGAGCGGTGGGGCGTGCTCGAGACGATCCGGCCGCGGATCGTCGTGCCGCCGCCCGGCGTGCCCGTTGCGTCGCTCGTCGCGGACGGCAAAGCCGAGATCGGCTTCCAGCAGCTGAGCGAGCTGATCGACAAGCCGGGCATCGACGTCGTCGGTCTCGTGCCGGATGAGATCCAAAGCGTGACGGTGTTCTCCGGCGGGATCAGCGCGCTCTGTGCAGAGCCCGACGCGGCGCGCGCGCTGCTCGACTTCCTCGCGTCACCGCAGACGGCCGAAGCGAAGCGGCGATACGGGCTCGAGCCGGCGGCGTAGTCGATCGCGGCCACTCGCCGAGCACCCGCCCGCGGACGGTCGTGCATGACTAACGCAGCACGGCGAGAGGCTCTGCGGCGACAGCGCCGAGCGCGCGCTCGAGCGACGCGGCGATCGCATCGACGTACGCGGGCCACTCGGCGCCGCCCACGTGCCGCTGGTTGACCTCGAGCTCGAGGCCGAGATACGCGTCGGCGGCGAAGCGTTTCCTGAGCCACGTCGTGAAACCGTCCGAGACGCCGCGATACGGGTAGTTCCGTCGGACGACGGTCCCGACAGGCAGCTCCGCGCGAAGCGCGTCCCGCCATACGCCCGCGAAACGCGCCTCGCCGGCGCGGCGCGGGTCGAACAGCAATGCGACGTCCGCGCGACGCTCCTCACCCCCGAGCACCGGCGTGAACGTATGCGCGGAGACGTGCAGCACCGGTCCGCGGCGCGCCGCGTCCGCGAGCGCACGCTCGACCGCGTCGCGGTACGGACGGTAGTAGCGCTCGACGACGCGCCCGCGGCCGTCCGCGTCGAGCCCGCGCGTGAACTCGGAAAAGAGTCGCGGATGGCCGATCGAGCGGTTCAAATCGACGACGAGCCGCGTCGTCTCGGCGATGAAGAGCGCCGCGCCGACGCGCTCTGCGAGCGCGCGCGCGACGTCCGCGGCACCGTCGTCGCATCCGCGGTGCGAGTCGAGCGCACGCTCCGCCTCGGCACCGGCGAAGAGCGCGCGATACTCGTCGGGCACGCGGCGCCCGCCGTGCTCGCAGCTGACGACGACGGCGAACGAGCCCTCCGCGCGACTTTCGCCCGGGGCCCCTGCCCCGCGTGCGTCAGCCGTCGAACGAGCGGCCTTCGGCGAGCGCATCGCAGAGCGCACGGTAGACGCGGACGAAATCGCCGTGGGTCGGCAGGATCGAGCCGAGCGCGCTGCGGATCCGCGTCGATAGCGTTCCCGAGCGCAGATACTGCTCGAGGAAGCGCTCGTCCGTGCCCTCGAGCGTGCCGTCCGCGGCCGCGCGGTCGATCAGATGTTCCCAGAGCTTCGCGAGCGTCGCGCTCGAGCGGTTGAGCCCGAACGCCTCGAGGTACTTGCGCTCGCCGATCTCGGCGTCCTCGCCGTCGCGGATCGCGCGATCGAGGAGCTCCGCGAGACGCCGCGTCTCCCACCGCTCGAGCGACTCGGTGCTCGCCCAGCGCTCGTCGCAGAGGCTTCGGAGCGTCCCGATGATCGCCGCGGCATATGCGACGTCCGCGGCCGGGCACTCCTGCACGTCGAGCACCCGGATCTCGATCGCCATTCGTTCGAAGCGCGCGATCGCGCCGCGCGCATTGACCCACTCGTGGCGCAGGATGCCTTCGGGATCATGAGGTGCAAGATCCGCATAGATCCGCGCGAGGAGCCGCTCCTGGTACTCCTCCATCGACCGGTACGTGTCCGGAACGACGTCGCCCGTGATCGACGGGATTTTCGCGCAGTTCGTCCGATACGCGACGAGACGGTTGTCCGCGATCCCCGTCAGCATGCCGTCGACCGCCGGCGAGCTCGCGGCGATCCCCGGCAGGATCGGGAGCAGCACGCGGATCGCCGCATGCAGCCGCCGAAACTCCTCGTCGTCGGCGAACGGCAGATTCACGTGCATGCTCTGCAGGTTCGCCCAGCCGTGCCCTTTGCACGAGAAGATCCGGTCGAACGTCTCGTAGATGATGCGCGTGCCGTGCGGCCAGAGCTCGACGGTGTCCGGATCCATCCACGGATGCATCGCCGTCGGCATGAGCCTCTGCCCGTCCCGCTCGAGCGTGCGGAGCGCGAGCGCGACGTTCTCCTGGAACGCGTCAGCGAGCCCAGCAAGCGACGCGCGCGGCCCGTTGCACTTGAGCTCGATGACGTGGAGCGCAAGCTCGTTGTTCCAGGCGACCTCGCCGTTCTCCCATTCGTCGGTCGGCTCGCCGGCAACGGACTCGAGCAGCTGGTCGGCGGCCGGCACGACGTCGAGCCGCTCGGCGTCGACGATCATGTACTCGAGCTCGATCCCGACGGCTTCGAACAGCGCGTATGGACCGTTATGCGGATCGGGGTTGCTTGGCGGCATCCAGTCGCGCCTTGAAGACCTTCATGACCCTGTCGTACAGCTCGTCACCGAGCACCACGTCCTCGACGCCGTGGTCGAGGTTCGGGTTGTCGTTGATCTCGATCAGCACGGG
>CAZKNH010000024.1:0-38172 GCA_964553875.1 uncultured Gammaproteobacteria bacterium
CTGTGTGATATGCGCGTCTTGGGGAGCGTGAGCGCCATGGATGGCGCGATCGCAGGCCCCATGGACGGGTTCATGCCGGTCCCCAAGACGCGCATATCACGCAGCGCCCGACCACCGCCGACGCCAACGAACGGACACGCACCTACCGCCGCCGTGAGGGAAACGATCAGGAGCCGGCGGTGCGCCGCATCCGGAAGTTGCCGGTCTCGGCCTGAACGTCCTCGGCGTGCTTGAACACGACGCGATTGCGCCCTTCCTGCTTCGCCTGGTAGAGCGCCTCGTCGGCGATCTGGATGGCGCCCGCGAGACTTCGCGTCGAGCCCGGGTCGACGACCGCGACGCCGACGCTGACCGTGACGACGTCGGCGACGCGCGAGCCCTCGTGCGGGATCGCGAGCTCGAGCACGTCGAGGCGAATCTGCTCGGGCAACGAGCGCGAATAGTCGCTCGGCGGGCCGTAGAGGAGCAGCACGAACTCCTCGCCCCCGTAGCGCGCCGTGAAGTCGAACGGGCGCTTCGCGCAGCGCGCGATCGTCTCCGCGACTTTCTTCAGCGTGTCGTCGCCGGCCTGATGGCCGTAGAGGTCGTTGTAGACCTTGAAATCGTCGATGTCGACCATCACGATCGTGAGCGCCTGACCCTCACGTCGCGACTGTCGCCAGATCCGCTTCGCGTAGTCGTCGAAGATGCGCCTGTTGTAGAGCCCGGTCATGCCGTCGCGCTCGGCGACCTCGTGCAGCAGGCGCGTCTCGAGGAAGCTCGTTCTCGTCACGTGCTCGAGCTTGTACGTCGTGATCAGCGCCGCGGCCGCCGCCGTGCCGAGAAGCCCCATCGAATACCACATCTCCTCGGTCGGCACGCCGACGATCATTCCTGCGATGAGATGCCACAACAGAAGGAGGCTGCCGAGCATCATCGCGGCATCGAACAGAAGCCCGAGGAAGAGGCACGCGAACAGGATCGCGAGCATCTGCGCGCCCAGCATGTTCGGGCCGCCCTGCATCGCCTCGACGTGCGCCATGTAGGTGATCAGGATGCCCCCGGCGAGCACGCTGATCCCCGCGATCGCGGTGTGATAGCGCTTCGCGATCGGCAGATACATCGCCCCCGCCGTCGCGAGCAACAGCGGCAGCAGCAAGCCGAGCCGCCACGAACTGAGCCCCCGCGTCGGCGAGTCGATCAGAACGTCGATCAACGCGACCGTGCAAAGCGGCACGAGCGCGATCAGCATCGCGAGACGCTCGCGCGACAGGTTCTGCGCGAGATAAAAGTCCCGGAACTCCTTCTCGAGCAGCCCGTTGAACCTGAGGCCCGGAAAGCCCTGATTCAGCTGATCGGCGTACGGAGACCTGACACTGGCGCGATCGAGAGCGGGCCGCTCCATCGGATTGATCGAACGAGCTCGACAAGCCGGCAGAATGCCTTAATCGGCCGTTGCCTGCGGCCAATCAGGTCACATTCCCGCCAACGCAGAAACAATCGCGTGCTGCGTCACGATCGGTCATCGATGAGGACGCAGCCGGTCATCATCGATAAAGAGGCACCAGCGGGTCGTCTTGCCGCCGCCGGGCACGATCCGGTGTGTTCCGCGCATCGACGAAGGTGGCGGCGAGCGCACGGCCGCTCCACTCGCGTCCGCCGCGCGCATAGAGCGCGCCCTCGAGCTCGCTGACCGCCGCGGCCGCATCGTCCGGCAGACGCGCGGCAAGCGCGCCGAGCGAGCGCGGCGGATCGGCGGGGAAGCGTTCCGCGGCCCAGTCGAGCAGCGCCGTGCGGGCGGCCTGCGGATCATTGCTGTCGCAGGCGGCCTTGAGCCGCTTCAGCGCGCCGCGGGCCGTCGGCCGCTTGGGGGCCCCGTCCTGTGGCTCGTGAACCCGGACCGGCCGGCTCGACCGCCACCAAAGGAGCAGCGTCACGGCCCAGCCGATGCCGAGCACCGCGCTGACGAGCGGCCACGGGTTCGCGGCTGGCGGCGGCGCCGGCGCCGCGGCCGGCTGCTCGGCCGACGGCACGAGCTGCGGCGTCGGCGGAGGACTCGGCGCTGCTCCGGGCTTCACGTCGATCACTCTCGGCGGGACGGATGCGATCCGCCACCGCCCCGCGTCGACATCGAACCAGGGCAGCTCGATGCCGGGCAGATCGGTCTCGCCCGGCGCTTGCGGCAGCACGGCGTAGCGCTCGATCCGGCGAGCGATGAGGCCGGTCCCGGTGACCGTCCGGTCGAGCTCCGGACGATCGGCGTACATCCGGACGCCTGCCGCCTGCGGCAGCACGAGCTCCGGAAGCTGCGTCTCGAGCAGCCCTTCGGCTTCGATCGTCAGCGTGCGAGTCGTGGGCACCCCGACAGCAAGCTCGGGCGGATCCGCGCTCCAGCGCTCCGTGATCTCGAGCCGATGGGCCGGCAGCCACGCGGCTCGCGGATGCGACGGGGGCGGCGGCACGGCCGGCAGCACCTCGAGCTCGACGGGCTCCGACTCGTGACGCTCGAGCCGCGACAACCCGCGCGGCGGAATGACCATCGCCTCGAACGTCGCGGGACCGATCGAAAGCCGGCCTGCCTGCTGCGGGAAGATCGCGAAGCGCCGCTCGCGGACCGTGAAGTCGCGGTTGCCGCGCGTCGCGCGGTACTCGCGGTCGTCGCCGAGACGCTCGACGATCGCCTCGCCGCCCGTGATCCGCGGCGGCGAGATCGTCGCTCGGCCGGTCATCGTGCCGACGAAAAGCCGCAACGTATAGACGATTTGCGACTGCACGTAGACCCGCTCGGGCGACACCTCGACCTCGAGGAAGATGTCCCCCGGCACGTCGGTATCCGCGGTCGCCGGCAGCACGTCGATCTCGATCGCGTTCGAGAACGTGCCGCCGACCTCGATCGGCGGGATCAACGCTTTGCCGGCCTGCTTCGGCATCAGCTGATAGATCCACTCGACGACCTGCTCGGCGCGCCCGTTCACGATCTGGATGCGCGTCGACTCCGAGGCCGACAGCACGTCGAACAGCTCGAGCAGCGGACTGATGTCGGGCTGCCCGCGCACGCGCCCTTCCGCGCGCAGCACGTACGTAAAGGATTCGTTCTCGCGAGGCTCGGTGCGGTCGACGCTCGCGACGACCTCGACGTCCTGTGCCGCGGCGCCCGTCACGAGCAGGAGCCACAGCAGAGCGATTGCCGCACGACGCACCGCCGCGCTCACCATGGCTCGACCTCGTCGCCCGCGCGCGTGTACCGGCCGTCCTGATCGATGCCGAGCCGCTGGTACTGATACAGGAACTTCCGCCGCAGCAGCCCGCCCGGGTCCTGACGAATTCGGCGCAGCCACTGCTCGGCCGCCTGATCCGAGGCCCAGCGCTCGAGATCTTCACTCGCGGCGGGCTCGCCGTCCGCGTCGGTCTCGTCGGCCTCCGCATCGTCGGGCTCCGCATCCGTGTCGGCCTCGCCGTCGTTCGATGCCTCGCCCGGCTCGTTGCTCGCGAGCTGCGGCTCCGTGCCTTCACCCTGCTCGCCGCCGTCGCCGGGCTCGCCGGGCGACGGCTGCGATTCGAATCCTTCGCTCGCCTGTTGCGTCTCGTCGCCGCCGGTGTCGCCGCTGTCGGCCTGCTGCGGCGCGTCGCCGGGCTCGCCCTGATTCTCCCCGCTCTGCTGCTCCTCGCCGGCCGACGATTGTTGCTGCGGCGGCGGATTCTGCGCGAGGTGCTCTTTCAAAAGGTCGCGGTTGAAGCGCGCGTCGTCGTGCTCCGGGTCGAGCTCGAGCGCGCGGTCGTACGCGGCGATCGCGCTCTCGATCTCGCCCGCGCGCGCGAGCGCGTTGCCGCGGTTGTAGTGCGCCTCCGCGGTGTCGATGCCGGCAAGGGAACGTGCGCTCGCCGCGTAATCGCCGGCGCGGTACTGCGCGGCCGCACGCCATTCCGGATCCTCGAAGAGCCGCGCGGCCTGCTCCGGACGCTCCGCGGCGAAGGCCTCCATGCCGCGCTGGTCTGGGCGACGCCAGAGGGATGCCCACCAATCGGCGAGGCCGCCGTCCGAGTCGACGCTCGCGCGTCCGGCGGGCTCCTGCGCGAGCGCCGGCGGCTGCGGCACGAGCACGAAGAGCGCGATGACGGCGATCCAGCCGCGCCTGAAGCCGAGCGCGACGAGCGGCAACAGCAGCACCGCGAAATAAAGGCCCGCGTCCTGCCACACGTCGGCGACGCGCGTGTTCTCGTCCGTCTCGACGATCTCGCCTGCGTCCTGCGGCGGCTCGAGCCGCTCGAGATCGCCGTCGTCCGCCGTCAGCGTCGAGAACCGCCCGCCGCCCGCATCGGCAAGCGCCGAGAGACCGCGCGCGTCGAGCTTCGGCACGACGACGTTGCCGCGTCCGTCGGTCACGAAGCCGCCCATCCGCTCGGGAATCGGCGCTCCCTCCTCGGTGCCGACGGCGAGAACGTTCACCTCGATCCCTTCCTCGGCGACGCGGCGCACGGCATCGAAGTCGACGGGCGTCGGCTCGGCATCGGTCATCAGCAGGATCCGGCCTTCGGTCACGTTCGCCTGACGCAGCAGCAATGCCGCCTTCTCGATCCCGGCGGCGATGCTGCTGCCGCGCGTCGGCATGATGTCGGTCGTGAGCGCAGCGACGAGCGACGCGATCGTGCGCGTGTCGGTCGTCAGCGGCGTGACCGTGAACGCGTGCGTCGAGAACACGACGAGCCCGGTCTGGCCGCCTTCGCGCCGGTCGAGCAGCGACAGGAGCTTCAGCTTCGCGCGCGTGAGCCGGCTCGGCGCGAGATCCGCGGCATCCATCGATCGGGACAGATCGAGCGCGACGACGAGCGCCTCGTTCGAGCGGAACGCCGGAACCGGCAAGCGCTGCCACGCGGGCCCCGCGAGCGCGATGGTCGCGACCGTCCACGCGGCGACGGCCGCGACGAGCGGCACGAGCCTGCCCGTGTGCCGATCGGCGGTGGTCAGCACGAGCGGCTGCAGCGCGCGATCGACGACGCGTCGCCACGCGCCGCCGCTCGCGTGGGCGCGGAACGCGACGACGATCAGCGCGACGCCGACCGGCAGCGCCAGGAGCCACGCGGGCCGCAGGAAGTGGAAATCCTCAAGCATGAGCCCGTCCCGGCACCAGGCGACGCGACGCGGGCACGAGCGCGCCGAGCGCCGCCACGAACGCGAGCGCGGCCGCGGCACCAAGCGGCCAGTGGAACAGCTCCTTCACCGGCCGGTAGCCCTCGGCCTCCGACTCCGCGGGCTCGAGCTCGTCGAGGATGCGGTAGATCTCGGCGAACTCCTGCGTGTCACGCGCGCGGAAATAGCGTCCGCCCGTCATCCCTGCGATCGCCGTCAACGTCTTCTCGTCGAGGTCCGCCGACGGGTTGATCTGCCTCAGGCCGAACAGCGAGCGAACCATCAGCGCGTCCGCGCCGATGCCGACCGTGTAAATCACGACGTTGCGCTGCGCGGCGAGCTCCGCGGCCTTCAGCGGGTCGACCGCGCCCGCCGTGTTCGCGCCGTCGGTCAAGAGGACCAGCACCCGCCGCCCCTCCGCGACGCCCGCGTCCTCGAGCGTGCGGATCGCGAGCCCGATCGCGTCGCCGATCGCAGTCTCCTTTCCGGCGAGCCCGATGACCGCTTCGTCGAGCAGCGTGCGGACCGTCTCGCGATCGAACGTGAGCGGGGTCTGCAGGTACGCTTCGCGGCCGAACAGGATCAGCCCGATTCGATCGCCGACGCGCCGCTTGATGAAGTCGTCGGCGACGGCCTTGGTCGCGGTCAACCGGTTGACCCATTGCCCGTCGAGCTGGAAGTCCTGCTCCTCCATGCTGCCGGAGAGGTCGACCGCGAGCAGCAGATCGCGGCCCGTCATCGGCACGGCAACCGGCTCGCCGACGAGCTGCGGCCGCGCGGCGGCGATCACCGTCAGCATCCAGATGGCCCAGAGCCCGAGCAACCGGCGATTCGATGCGGGTCGTGCCGCCTGCGGCGCGGCAAGCGACGCGAACGGGTTGCCCGCCGGCACGACGAGCGCCGCATCACGCTCGACCGACGCGGGCGGCACGATGCGCCGCACGAGCCACGGCAGCGGCAAAAGGCAGAGCATCCACCACCATGCGAGCGTCCACATCGCCGTCACGCTCCGCGCCTCTGCGCCCTGATCCAGTCCGCGACGAGGCGCCCGAGCTCGGCCGCGTCCTCCCGCCGCACGGCTTCATCCGGCACGTAAGGACCGTCGAGCAGCAATCGCCCCGGCCCATCGCGGAAACGGCCGCTGCCGCCCCGTGCATCCAGATAGTCGAGCCACGGCCGGCCGACGAGGCCCGCCACCTTGTGCGCATCCTCGCCGACGGCGGTCGACATCACGAACCGACGCAGCACGACGGAGAGCTGCCGCAGGCATTCGGCCGGCGACTCGCCGGCCTCGAGCGCGGCACCGATCCGCCTGATCGCGGCGAGCGCCGCACGCGTCCGCCGCGTCCGATAGCGCTGCCACAGCGCGAGCGCGACCGCGACCACGACGGCGCCCGCAAGCAGCCACCAGCCCGGGGCCGGCGGCCACCATGACACCGGGTCCGGGAGGTGGATGTCCCGGAGAGGCAGATCGCTGATGTCGATGCTCGGATTCATCGCGTCCCGTCCCGCATCTTCTCACGCCGCGCGGCCGCCGAAACGCCGCGCGAGCACCGAGCGGGGGTCGTCGCTCGTCGCGCAGTCGATCACGCTGACGCCGGGCAGGCGCGCGAGGGCGGCGAGCCGCGCGCGGTGCGCCTCGAACTCGGCGTGATACCGCGTCCTGAGCGCCTGATCGGACGTGTCGATCGTGACCGAGCGGCCGCCGACGACGATTCGATAGCGCCCCGGCGGCGGAAGTTCGGCCTCGAGGGGGTCGAAGACGTGGAGCAGGAAGACGTCGCCGTGGCGCGAGAGCTCGCGAAGGTAGCGCTCGGCGTCGGCGCCGAGACCGCGGAAGTCGCTGACGAGGAAGAGGAGGCTCCCGGGCCGTGCGACGCGCGTCAACCGTTGCAGCGCATGCTCGGCGCCGCCCGGCGCCGCCGCCGGCGGCGGGGCCCAGAAACGGTCCTCCGCGATGAGCTTGAGGAGCGTCAGCGCGGAGCGGCGGCCCAGACGGGGACGGCGCTCCTCGTGCGCCGTGTCCGAGAACACGAGGCCGCCGAGCCGGTCGCCGTTCGCGATCGCGCCCCACGCGACGAGCGCGGCGGCCTCCGCGGCGCGCACCGCCTTGAACGCGCCCTGCGTGCCGAACATCATCGGCGCGCGGAGATCGAGCCAGACCATCACCGGCCGGTTCCGCTCCTCGCGGAACACCTTCGTATGCGGCTTGCCGGTCCGCGCCATCACGCGCCAGTCCATCATTCGCAGGTCGTCGCCCGGCTGATACGGGCGCGACTCGTCGAACTCGATGCCGCGGCCCTTGAACGGCGAGAGATGCCCGCCCGCGGCGACCGCCTGCACGCGCAGGGCAGTCAGCTTCAGCGATTCGCCGGCCGCCCGGAGCGCAATCAGCCGTTCGAGCGTGACCCGGTCGGGCGCCTGCGCGCCAGGCGGTCGGACGGGCCCTCTGCCGGCCCGGCGGATCGCGGCGACGGCGGTCACGGCACGCCGATCCTCCCGAGCAGCGCGTCGATCACATCGTCCGGCGTGCGCCCGGCCGCCTCCGCCTCGAAGCTCAAGAGGACGCGGTGCCTCAGGATGTCAGGCGCAACGTCCTGGATGTCCTCCGGCGTCACGTAGTCGCGGCCGGCGAGCCACGCCCGCGCCCGCGAGCACCGGTCGAGCGCGATCGTCGCGCGCGGGCTAGCGCCGTATTGCAGGGCGCCCGCGAGATCGTCGCCGTAACGCCCCGGATCGCGGGTCGCGAGCACGATCTGCACGATGTACTCCTCGAGCGGCTCGGCGAGGTGCTGATCGAGCACCGCCTGCCGCGCGGCGAGCACCTCGTCCTGCGTCAGCGCATCGGGCGACGCGAAGAGCTCGCGGTCGCTCGCCGGCCGCCGCGCCTCGGCGCGGTTCAGCGCGAGGATCGCGCGCTCGCCCTCGGCATCCGGGTAGCCGACGAGCACGTGCAGCAGGAACCGGTCGAGCTGCGCCTCGGGCAGCGGATAGGTCCCTTCCTGCTCGATCGGATTCTGCGTCGCCATGACCATGAAGAGGCGCGGCAGCGGATACGTGACGGAGCCGACGGTCACCTGGCGCTCGGCCATCGCCTCGAGCAGCGCGGACTGCACCTTCGCCGGCGCACGGTTCACCTCGTCCGCGAGCACGAGGTTGTGAAACAGCGGACCTTCCCGGAACACGAACGAACCGTCCTGCGGACGATAGATCTCCGTGCCGGTGAGGTCGGCCGGCAGCAGATCCGGCGTGAACTGCAGGCGGTGAAAGTCGCCTTCGATGTTGTACGAGAGCACCTTGATCGCACGAGTCTTCGCGAGACCCGGCGCGCCCTCGACGAGCAGGTGCCCGTCGCAAAGGAGCGCGATCAGCATGCGGTTCAAAAGCCGCTCCTGGCCGACGACGAGCGACTTCAGGTGAGATTCGAGGCGAAGGAATTTTTTCTGCAGCGACATTGGGCGTCCGGCTCAAAGCCGGTCATTCTAACCGTACCGCGCGTCTGCCCGGCGACCGTAAGACCGAGGTTTTGGCCGCGGGCGCGCGCGAAGGTTCACGACGAGCGCGCGGCCGCCCGGGCTATGGGAACCTGCTGCGCCCGCCGCCCGAGATCCCGATCGGCCCGCGCGGCACGTAGAGCTGCATGGGCTGGCCGTCCCGCAACACCTCCAATACGACCGTCTCGCCCGGCTGGCCTTCGAGCGTGAGCCGGTTCAGGTCGTTCATGTCGAAGACGCGCTTGCCCGCGTACGCGACGATCTCGTCACCGGGCCGCAACCCGACCCGCTCGGCCGGCGAGCTCGGCAACACGTTCCGCACGTTGACGCGCGTCGGGCGGCCAGTGGCCTCGAGGTAACGCTCGTACTCCGCATCGCCGAGCTCCGCGCGCAGCGTCTCCTCGATCGACGGCACTTCCCGGAACCGGGAAGGATCACCGGTCCGGGCGGCCTCGTACTGCGCCTCGAGCTGCCGCATCTGCAGCTCCGCCGTGCGCTGCTCGATCCACTCGGCGCGCGCAACCGTGAAGCCGGCGTCGACGAGACGCTGGATTCGCCGCTGCTCGAGCTCCTCCGGGGTCGGCGCGCGTCGCCTCGCTTCGCGTGCCGCCTCGGCCACTCGCGCCCGAATGTCTTCAGGACGCACGGCCGGCGGCTCGTCCGCGGCCGCGCCTTCGTCGGCGTTCGCCGAGCGCTCGCCGGCCCCGCGGCCCCTAATGACGTCGGCCGGCACGTCGCCCGCGGGCATGCGCGCGCTCGCCGCGGCGAGCTCGGCGCGTAATGCATCGATCTCGGCGGAAAGCGCACGCCGTGCGTCGGCCTCCGCCGCAAGGCGGCGCTCGAGGGCTGCGACGCGGTCTTCGACGGACGCGCTCGCGGAAAGCCAATCCTCGCCGCCGTCCTGCCGGACGAGGCTCGCGACGACGAACCCGGCAACGAGCCCGCCGACAAGAAAGAGCACGCTCCTCAGCGCGTTGTTCATCTTCGCTCCCCCGTCGACCTTCGGCGCGCGAGGCGTGATCAAGTATGCTGCCGTCGAGCGGACCTTCCAAGGGAGCGTGACCGGATGACATGGAAGAGGGTGCTCTGGTCCGCCGCGGGCGCGGTCGTCCTCGCGGCCGTAGCGCTCGCGATCGCGCTGACCGCATCGCTGCCGAGGCGTGAAGGCGAAGCGCGCGTGCCCCGCCTGTCCGCGCCCGTGACGATCGAGCTCGATGCCGCGGCGACGCCGCGGATCCGCGCCGAGACCCTCGAGGACGCGTACCGCGCGCAGGGCTTCCTGCACGCACAGGAGCGTTTCTTCCAGATGGACTTGAGCCGCCGCAGCGCCGCCGGCGAGCTCGCCGAGCTCGTGGGTCCGCAGGCGCTGCCGCTCGATCGCGAGCGGCGCCCGTTCCAGTTCCGAAAGCGTGCGCGAGCGCTCGCCGAGTCGCTTCCGCCCCGGCACCTCGCATGGCTCTCCGCGTACGTCGACGGCGTCAATGCGGGCCTTGCCGATCTCGCCGCGCGTCCGCCGGAGTATTGGCTCCTCCGCGCGCGCCCCGAGCCGTGGACGATCGAAGACAGCCTGCTCGTCGTTTACGCGTTCTACACGATGCTGTCGAACAACGAGGTGTACGAGCGCCCGCAGGCCGTCCTCGAGGCGACGCTTCCGCCGGACGTGTACGCGTTCCTCACGCCGTCCACGGCGCGCTTCGATCGCCCGCTCTTCGCATCTTCGGACGATCCGACCGGCGGCTATCGGCCGCAGCCGATCCCCGCGAGCGCGCCCGCCGGTCGAGCGCCTGCCTTGCCTCGTCGGGTCGTGCTGTCGCCGCCCGCAGGCGCCGCGTCGAATCAATGGGCCGTCGGCGCGGCGCGGGGCGCGGGAGGCGTCGCGATCGTCGCGAACGATCCGCACCTCGGACTGCGGCTGCCGAACGTGTTCCATCGCGCGGAGCTCTATTTCGGCGAGCGCGCCGTGCGCGGCGTCGGCATCCCGGGAGTGCCCGGCATCGTCATCGGCGCGACGAACGGGCTCGCGTGGGGTCTGACCGTCAGCAACGCGGACCAGAGCGACTGGGTCGTCATCGAGATCGATCGCGACGATCCGAATCGGTATCGCGTCCCGGGCGGCACCGAGACGTTCACCGTGGAGCGCGAGATCATCGCGGTGCGCGGTCAGGACGCCGTGCCTCTCGACGTGCGGCTCACGCGCTGGGGACCGGTCGTCGCGCGTGACGGGCTCGGCCGGCCGCTCGCGCTTCGCGCGACGTGGCTCGAGCCCGGCGGCGTCGATGTCGACGTGCTCGACCTCGCGTTCGCCGACACGGTCCGCGAGGGCCTCGACGTCGTGACCGGCTGGGCCGGGCCGTCGCTCAACTGGATGTTCGCGGACGCCGACGGGCGGATCGGCTGGGCCGTGAACGGTCCGCTGCCGATCCGCACGGGCTTCGACGGCTCGGCGCCGCGCTCGTGGGCGAGCGGAGCGTACGCGTGGAACGGCTTCGCCGAGCCGCCGCGCTACGAAGGCGGCCCCGACGATGTGCTCTTCACCGCGAACAACCGCATTCTGCCCGCCGAGGACGCCGCGGGGCTCGGCCGGGTCTGGATGCCGCCTTATCGCGCAAAGCGAATCGCGGAGCTTCTCGCCGCCGACGGCCGCTTCGACGAGGCCGCGCTCGCGGCGATGCAGCTCGACACCCGCGTCGAGGCGTACGACGAGATCCGCCGGGTCGCGCTCGACGTGCTCGACGACGCGCGAGACCCGACGGTCGTAGCCGCGCGGGCCGCGATCGAGGCGTGGGGCGGCCGCGCGGAGCCGGCCGACGTCGGGTTCCGCGTGCTCGAGGTGTTTTATCGGGCGCTGCTCGAACGGCTGCTCGTGCCGCTCCTTGCGCCCGCGCTCGAGGCCGATCCCGCATTCGTGTACCGCTGGCCGCTCGCGGACGAGGCGATGCGGCGACTGCTCGACGAGCGGCCCGCGCATCTGTTACCGCCCGGTTATGCGGACTGGCAGGCCTACCTCGAGGACGTGCTCGTCGACGCGCTGCGCGAGCTCGAGCAGTCGAACCCGGGGCCCGACGCGCCGTGGGGCGAGGTCAATCGGCTCGCCGCGGCGCACCCGCTCGCCGGGCTGCCGCTCGTCGGCCGGTGGCTGCGGCTGCCGGACGTGCCGCAGGCGGGCGCCCCGCTCGCCGTCCGCGTCGCCGAGCCGCGCCGCGGTGCGGTCATCCGGATGGTGGTCGCGCCCGCACGCCCGGAAGCCGGGATCCTGCAGCTCGCGGGCGGCCAGAGCGGCCACCCGCTATCGCGGCAGTTCGACGACCAGTGGCAAGCGTGGCACGACGGCTCGCCGGCGCCGTTTCTCGCCGGCGAGACCGTCTCGGCAGTGACGCTGTCGCCGGCGGAGCCGGCGGACGGTCACGGGAGCGCCACGCGCTCGATCGACGGCGGATCCTGATCGGCGAAGTGCGGCTTGACGACCAAGAGGTCGTCGCCGTAGACAGCCGCCGTCGTGCCCTGCCCGTCGAAGCTCGCGGTGCCCGCGAGCCGCGCCGTCGCCCAGCCGTCGTCGCTCGCGAGCGCGATCACGCGGCTCTCGCTGTTACTGACGATGGCGAGCCGCCCGTCGGAGGTCCACACCATGCCGTCGCCGCCTTGGATCGGCTCGGGCAGCGTGACCTCCGTCGTCGAAGCGGGGTCGTCGACCGGCACCTTGTACAGGTTGCCGTTGCCGGCGACGACGAGCAGGAAGCCTCCGTCGTGATAGACGATGCCGTTCGGCGCCGCGCCGTTCTCCAGGCGGTGCAGCACGCTCGCTTGAAAGTCGGAGCCGACGCGATAGATCACGCTCATCATCGTGTCGGTGACGAACGCGCTGCCGTCGGCACCGACGGCGACGTCGTTCGCGAAGTAGCGCGCGTCGGCCGGCGCATCGGGAATCGCGGCCGCGAGATCGACCATCGCCAGCCGCTCGCCGGTCTCGAGATCGTAGATGCCGAGCTTCGCCTGCCCCGGCCCCGGCGCATCCGGCCCGAACACGCTGCTGTCGGCATTGGCCACCAGCAGCCGGTTGCGCTCCTCGTCGACCTCGATCCCGACGGACGAGACGAGGTCCCCGTCCTCGACCACGGGCGTCATCGTGCCGTCCGGCGCGATCTCGAACACGGTGCCCTCGGCGAGCGAGCCGACGAGTATGCGCTCGTTCGTCTGGTCGTACTCGATGCCCTCCGGAATGAAGCCTCCGCGCTCGATCACGATCATGTCCGGCAATTCGCCGGCGTCGCGCTCCTCTGCGGGCGGCGATGCGGGTTGCGTGTCCGCGGCCGGCGCGGACGCCTCGGGCTCGACGGAAGGACTCACCTCCGGCTCGTCGGTGCACGCCGTCATCGACGCGGCCGCGATCACCGCGGCAAAGATCTTCTTGTTCATCTTCATCGTCGACACCTCCGTGATCGTTACGGGTTCGATCGTAGGTCAGCTCACGGGCACCGTCACGTCCGCGAGCCTCGCGCGGACGATTCGCCTGATCCGCTCGGCGAGCTCCCTGAACAGGTTGCGCGACGGGGAAGCCGCCCGCCACACGAGCGCGTGCTCGCGCAGGACGCCCTCGCCGGTGATCGGGATCACGCTGAGATCGTCGGTCGGACGGATCTCGGACTCGATATAGAGCGCCGGCAGGAACGAGATCCCCATTCCGAGCAGGACCATCTGCCGCAGCGTATCGAGGCTCGTGCCCTCGTAGTCTCGTCGGATGGTCGCGCCGAACCGCGAGCAGAGCTGCCGAATCTGCGAGTGCAGCGGATGCGCGTCCTCGAGCGCGAGCACTTCCTCGCCCGCGAGATCGGCCTCGTCGATGCGCGTCCTGCCCGCAAGCCGATGCTCGCTCGAGACGACGAGCTTCAACGGCTCCCCGCAGATCTTCGCGTACGAGAGCTCGCGCGCCGCGATCGGCAGCGTCGTGATGATCAGGTCATGACGGCCGTCGAGCAGCGCATCCTCGAGGGCGGCCGGCGCGTCCTCGCGCACGATGAACTTCACGTCGGCGTACTCGCGATGCAGCGTCGGGAGGATGTGCGGCAACAGATAGGGCCCGACCGTGCGCGGGACGCCGAGCCGGTACGTGCCCCCGGGACCGTGGGCGAGCGCATGCGCGCGGTCGACGAAGCCGTCGAGCTCCTCGATCACACGGCGGGCATCGCGGACGAGCTCGCGGCCTATGGCGCTTTGGATCGTGCCCCTGCGACCGCGCTCGAAGAGACGCACGCCGAGCGCCTGCTCCAGGCTCGCGATCTGCGCGGTCAGCGTCGGCTGGCTCACGCCGAGCTGCTCGGCGGCACGCCGAAAGCTTCTCGCGTTCGACACTGCGACGAAGTACTCGATCTGGCGCAACGAGATGCGCCGGGAGCGGTCAACGGGCGCGTCCATGATAGTCACAGACAATCACCGATTCTCGTTCGGTTGTCTAGCCGTATCACTGAAGCGTCCTTTAGAGTGCTTCGCGAGTGACGAACCCTCACCGAAGGAGCACGGACGATGGAGCAAGTCGTTTCGGGCGTCGCGAGCTTCAAAAAGCACATCTTCCCGAAGCACCGCGAGCTCTTCGCCGAGCTGGCCGGCGGGCAGCGGCCCGAGGCGTTGTTCATCACCTGTGCCGACTCGCGCATCGATCCGAATCTCGTGACGCAGACCCGGCCGGGCGATCTGTTCATCATCCGGAACGCCGGCAACATCGTGCCGCCGCATACCCGGCACGCGGGCGGCGTGACGGCGACGATCGAATACGGCGTCGCGGTCTTGAACGTCGGGCACATCGTCGTTTGCGGGCATACCCATTGCGGTGCGCTCGGCGGAGCGATCGACCCCGAGTCGATCGCCGATCTCGTGCACGTCCGTGAATGGCTCGAGCACTCGCGGGCCGCCGTCGAGATCGTCAAGGCGCGCAACGGCTGCATCGGGCCCGAGCAGATCCGCGAAGTCATCGAGCAGAACGTGCTCGTGCAGCTGCAGCACCTGCGTACGCATCCGGTCGTCGCGGCGCGTCTCGCCGCCGGCCGTCTCGAGCTGCACGGCTGGGTCTACGAGATCGAGACGGGCGAGGTCTACTGCCACGACGACCGGACGGGCTCGTTCCGGCCGCTCGCCGAGCGTTACTCGACGCTGCTTACCGGGCAAGCGAAGGCCGCCGCGGAGTAGGCGGAGTCGCCGATGCGCTTCGCGACATCCCATCTTCGCGGCGACCTCTTCGGCGGAATCACCGCGGGCATCGTCGCCCTGCCGCTCGCGCTCGCGCTCGGCGTGGCATCCGGGATGGGTCCGGTCGCCGGACTTTACGGCGCGATCCTCGTCGGCTTCTTTGCCGCGCTGTTCGGCGGAACGCCGGCGCAGGTCTCCGGGCCGACCGGGCCAATGGTCGTCGTGCTCGCCGGCGTCGTCGCGAGCCTGCCCGACCGGCCCGAGCTCGTCTTCACGGCGGTCGTGCTCGCGGGCCTGTTCCAGATCCTCTTCGGCGTGATGCGCCTCGGCGAGTACATCCGGCTCGTGCCGTACCCGGTCGTATCGGGCTTCATGAGCGGCATCGGCGCGATCATCATCATCCTGCAAGTCGGACGGCTCGTCGGCGGCGATCCGCCGGGCGACACGCTCTCGGCGTTGTTCCACGTGCCGCACGCGCTGTCCGAGATCGACTTCTCCGCGGTCGCCATCGGCGCGCTGACGCTCGCGATCGTGTTCCGCTGGCCGAGCGAGCTCGGCCGTTACGTGCCCGCGCCGCTCGCGGCGCTGATCATTGCAACGCTCGTCGGCCTGCCGCTCGCGCCGCCCGTGCTCGGCGACATCCCGACCGGGCTGCCGTCGTTCCACCTGCCGCAGCTCGACCGGGACGCGATGCTGCTCGTGCTCGAGGCAGCCCTGATCCTCGCGGCGCTCGGCTCGATCGACTCGCTGTTGACTTCGCTCGTCGCGGACAACGTGACACGGACGCGTCACGACTCGAACCGAGAGCTCATCGGCCAGGGCATCGGCAACACGGTCGCAGGGCTCTTCGGCGGGATCGCAGGCGCGGGCGCCACGATGCGCACGCTCGTCAACATCCGCACCGGCGGCAAGACGCGGCTGTCCGGGATGGTGCACGCGCTGCTGCTGCTCGCAATCGCCCTCGGTCTCGGTCCGTTCGCCGCGCAGATCCCGCATGCCGCGCTCGCCGGCATTCTCGTCAAGGTCGGGTGGGACATCATCGACTGGAGCTACCTCAGGAATGCGCACCGAGGTCCGCGCTGGGATCTGTTGCTGATGGCGCTCGTGCTCGGCCTCACGGTGTTCGTCGACCTGATCACGGCCGTCGCGGTCGGCGTCGTGCTCGGCTCGATCGCGTACGTTCGGCAGGTCGCTCAGGCGCAGATTCGCGCGATCCTCGACATGCCGCCCAACCTCGACTCGGACGAGGAAGCGGCGCTCCTTGCGCGTTCCGGAGGCCGCGTCCAGGTATTCGATTTCGGCGGGCCGCTGAGCTTCGGCGCCGCAGCGGATCTGGGTCACCACGTTCGCGAGCGGGCGCGCAACGGAGGCACGGAAGTGCTGATTCTCGACTTCTCGCGCGTCCCGTTCATCGACGTTTCCGCGGCCCGCGCGGTCGAGGCGATCACCTGCGACGCGAAGCACGCCGGCAAGACGGTGTATTGCACGGGGATGCGCGACGACGTGCGTCGCGTGCTCTCGGGCCTCGACGCCGATTGCTGCATCGACGACGAGTGTCGCTTCGAGAAACGCGTCGACGCGCTGCGCGCGGCCGTCGCGCTGATCGAGAGCGGCCGTGCGCCGGAGGCCGCGCCGCGCGGCGCTCCGGCGATCGGACAGGCGACGACCCGCTAGAACAGGTCGAAGCTCTTCGAGTAGCCGACGACGAACTTCACCGAGCCGTTGTCGAGGCCGTCCGCAACCTCGCTGTCGAGATCGGTATCGCTGATCGTGAAGCTGAAGCCTCCCTTCGACAGCGAGATCGAGTAGTCGGTGTAGTCGCTCGGCACGCCGTTGAACCACTCGACGAAGTCGCCTTTGTGCCTTCCGGCGTGGATCCCGAGCGAGACGTCGTTCTTCAGAGGCACGGTGTAGTCGAGCGACAGGTAGTACGCCTCGCCGAAGCCGAAGTCGAGGCTCGGGTCGGGCTCGTCCGCCTCCGCGTGCGCGAGGATCGACGCCGAGATGCTGAAGTTGCCGAACCCGAGCGTGCCGTAGATCTCGCTGAAGTCCGTCTCGGCGATGTCGTCGTAGTTGTAGTAGAGGTAACCGAAATCGTACGTGACTCTGTCGCCGCCCGAGAAGCCGAAGTAGATGTCGTGCTCGTACGAGAACACGTCAGACGGCGCGAAGCTGACGTTCGACGCCCACGTGCCGATGTAGAAGCCGCCCTCGGAGACGTAATCGAGACCGCCGGAGATCGCAGCCTCGTTCATCGTCTGCGTGAGACCGCGCCAGATGTAGTTGTTCGTGACGCCGGCATTCGCCGTGAGGCTCCCGCCGCCTTCGCCGGGCTGGGCGAGCACGGGGGTCGACACGAGCAAGGCGACGGCCGCGTACACGGGCCGAATGTTCGTCTTCATCGGATGTTTCCTTCCATTTCGAGCGATAAGGTCGCGTGGGAATCACGGACGCGTGCCGCCGGATAGCAGGAACCATGCCACCGGCTTTTTTCTTTTGATGTCAGCTAGTTAGCTCGATCGAGCGGAACCGCGATGCACTCTGCCGGTGCATTCGCGGACGCACTGCCCCACGCTGGTGCGGATACGCGGCCGGAGACGGCGCGGCCTTTAGTCCTTGCATGCTCGCTCGACGCCGATCGAGAATCGGCGCGCCGCGATGCGCGGCAACGGGCGACCACGATGCAAGCCGACCCGCTGTTGCTCGTCGCGGTGCCGATCGTCGGCTTCGCGGCGGGGTTCATCAATACGCTCGCCGGAAGCGGATCGCTGATCACGCTGCCGCTCTTGATCGTGCTCGGTCTGCCGGCCAACGTCGCGAACGGCACGAACCGCGTCGGCATTCTCGTGCAGTCGCTCGTCTCGGTAGCGACGTTCCGCCGCCGCGATGCGATGCCTCGCGTCGGCATCGCCAAGGTCGTCGTGCCGTCCGTGCTCGGCGCCGCTGCCGGAGCGGCCCTCGCGGTCGATCTCGACGAGACGATGCTCGAGCGCACGATCGGCGTGCTGATGCTCGTGATGCTCGTGATCGTGATCGCGAGGCCGAGGCGCTGGCTCGAGAGCCACGAGACCGGACGCGAATCGAGCGTCTGGCTGCAAGCGCCGCTCTTCTTCGCGATCGGGGCCTACGGCGGGTTCATCCAGGCGGGGGTCGGCATCTTCCTGCTCGCCGGGCTCGTGCTCGGCGGCGGCTTCACGCTCGTCGGCGGCAACGCCGTGAAAAACCTGATCGTGCTGATCTTCACCGTCGCGGCGCTCGCGGTGTTCGTCGCGAACGATCAGGTGCGGTGGGGGCTCGGCTTGCTGCTCGCCGCGGGCAGCGCGGCAGGCGCGTGGGCCGCGGCACGCATGGCCGTTGCGCGCGGCGCGCCGTTCGTCCGCGCCGTGCTGATCGCGATCCTCGCGCTGTCGGCCGTCGCGATGCTCAGCGACTTTCGCTTAGCCTGATCGTCATGGCGGCCTCGGGCCGTCCCGTCGAAAGACCGCGTCGTCCGCCTGCGTCCGGCTCACACGTTCGTTGCCCTCGCGCGCCGTCCCCGCCGTCGAATCGAACGCCCGAAGCAGCAACGGCCCGAGCTCGTGCATTTCCGCGATCGCGCCGGCCGACGGCACGACGCCGGGCACGAAGCCCGAGCCCACCAACGGCTCGAGCAGCGCGGGCGGCCCGACGACGTGCACCGGGACGTCCCAGCGCGCACGCGGCCCTGTGATGCTCGCGGCCGGCTGATGATCGCCGACGAGGACCAATACCAGATCGTCGTCGGCGCGCCATTCGAGGAAACCCGCGATCGTGGCGAGCGCGTAGCGGACCGAGTCGACGTAGGCCGGCGCGAGGTCGAGCCAGTCCGGCCGCTCGGCGAGGCTCCGCTCGACCTCGGTCGGATCGAACGGCGCGCTGCCGTCCGCGAACCGCGACCAGTCGTCCTGGTATGGCGGCGTCGGCCGGAACGGCACGTGCGTGCTCAACGTCGCGAGCAACGCGAAGAGCGGCGCGCGGCGCGCCGTGCCGCGCTCGAGGCGATCGAGCGTCGCGAGCGCGTACTGGTCCGGGATCCGCCACCAGCCGAACTCGGGGCCGCGGTAATCGAGCGCCGCGGCGTCGTAGAGCGCATCGAAGCCGAGGAACGCACCCTCGGGCCATTCCTCGCGCAGGCCCGGCATCACGGCGACGGTTCGGTAGCCGGCACGCGCGAACCGCTTCGGCAACGTGTCGCGCGGATGGCTCGGCAGACGCGCGTAGGCGCCGCCGTTGTCGATCCGGCCGCCGGTCAGGAAGCTCGCGTGCGCGAGCCACGACGCGCCGGCGAACGTCGGCGACCCGACGTATGCGGAAACGACGCTCCGACCGCTCCGCGCGATCGAGCGCTCGAGCGCGGCCCGCGAGTCCGCGAGCGCGGCGCGGATGTCCAGCCGATCGAACGTGACCGCGCCGTACGACTCGACGAACACGATGAGCACGTCGCAACCGTCGAGCGCAGCGAGCGGACCGTGGCCGAAGTCGGCGGGCGGCGGCAAAAGCTCGTCGCGGTGTGCTGCCTGCGCCGCGTCGACGAAGCGGCGGATCTGCGTAACGAGCGTTCCCGTCACGGGCTCGGCGACGCGAAGACCGCTCGGTGACCCGTCGCCGCCGATCGCGAGCGCGGTCGCGGCCGTGCACGCCGCCGCGACCGCCGCACGCTCGCCGCGCCGGCCGGCCGCGTCCGCGACCCGCACGAGCGCGGCGTAAAGCCCCGCGAGCACGCACGCGACGATCAGCACGGCCGCGACGGCGCCGGCCGCAAGGAGCCACGGGCTCGCGACCTTCGCGAGCATTGCGAACACGTTCGGCACGTGCGGCAGATCGAAGTAGAGATGCACCGGGCGGCCGTAGAGCCCGGCGGTCGCGACGGCCGCGTAGCGGCCGATGGCCATTGCCGTCAGCACGGCCGCGAGCGCGAGCGACGGCCGCTTGCCGGGCGGCCGGCCGAGCGCGCCGAGCAGAAGAATCACGGCGACGAGGGCGACGACCTCGATCGACAGCGCCGCGGTCGGGCGAACCGCGAAGGTCGGCCATACGTGCGCGAACGTCAGCGCGCAATCGAGGCCGACGAGCGCCGCAACGAGCGACGCGGCCCTGAGTGCTCGTGCGCGGATCACGGGCCCGCTCCCGGCTCACGCGCGCGAAAGCGCCGCGTTCCGGTGAAGCCAGAGCGTATCGATCGCGAACGATGCGCCGAGCAGCACGAGCGCGAGCGCCGCGATCCGCTCGCTCTGCGACGGCGGCACGAACGGCGCGAGGCAAACGAGCAGCGCGCCGATCTGCACGACGCAGATCGTCTGCCGACGCTTGCTCGGCGGGAGCGGCGCACGGAGCCAGATCCATTCGCGCCCGGCCGCGACGAACGCATAGCGCAGAAGGCCGCTCGCGAGGACCCAGATGCCCGCCTTGTCGAAATGCCAGACGAGCGTCGCGAGCACGAGCGTCGATACCGCGTCCATCTCCATGTCGAAGCGCGCACCGAACGGGCTCGCGAGCTCGAAGCGACGCGCGAGCGACCCGTCGACGCCGTCGAGCAAGAGCGCGCTGCCGGCGACGGCGATCGCGAACCAGAGGACCGCCGGAGTCGACTCGGCGACGATCAGCCCGGCGACGAGCGCGATCAACGCGCCGCGGAAAAGCGTCACTTGATTCGCGGCGCCGAACGAGCCGCGCAGATGACGCGCGGCGGCGAAGAGCGCGACGCATGCACCGGCGACGAAGCCGGCGACGACGAGCGGCACGTATAGCCCTTCGAGATCGAGACGGCGCTGCGCGGCGATCGCCCCCACGGCGACGGCGACCGTCGAGAGCCCGGCGCCCGATACGGCGCCACGCAGGCGGCGCACGGCCGCGAGGGAAGCTTCATGCATCGTGGCTACGCTTGCACGTCCGGCCGTGCCTTGCAAGTATCGCGCGGCACGCCGCGAGACCCGTGCGAAGGAGCCGACGACGATGCCGACACCGCCGAGCGATGCCGCCGCGCTCGCGTTCTGGATCGCGGCGCCCGGCCGCGGCGAGATTCGCGAGGAAGCGCTCCGTGCGCGTGCGGACGACGAGGTGCTCGTCGAAGCGCTCTACTCGGGGATCAGCCGCGGCACCGAAGCGCTCGTCTTCAACGGACGCGTGCCGCCGAGCGAATACGAGCGGATGCGCGCACCGTTTCAGGCCGGCGATTTCCCCGGGCCCGTCAAGTACGGCTACGCGAGCGTCGGGCGCGTGCGCGACGGACCGGCCGCGCTCGTCGGACGCACGGTCTTCTGCCTCCATCCGCACCAGACGCGCTACGTCGTGCCGGCTCGCGCAGTGCACCCTCTCCCGGAAAGCGTCCCCGCGGGCCGCGCGGTCCTCGCGGCGAATCTCGAGACCGCCGTGAACGGGTTGTGGGATGCGGGGCCTCGGGTCGGCGATCGAATCGCCGTCGTCGGCGCCGGCACGGTCGGCTGTCTCGCCGCGTGGCTCGCGGCACGGATCCCGGGCACGCGCGTCGAGCTCGTCGACATCGATCCCGCGAAGCGCGCGTCCGCGGACGCGCTGGGCGTACCCTTTGCGAGCCCCGCCGACGCGACCGGCGACGCCGATGTCGTGATCCATGCGAGCGGCACGGGCGAAGGGCTCGAGACCGCGCTCGCGCTCGCAGGCTTCGAGGCGCGGGTCGTCGAGCTGAGCTGGTACGGCGATCGCGCGGTCACCGCTCCGCTCGGCGCGGCGTTCCACAGTAAGCGGCTCGCGCTCGTGTCGTCGCAGGTCGGCAGCGTCGCCGCGGCGCGGCGGGCCCGCTGGGACGCCCCCCGCCGCATGGCGCTCGCGCTCGAGCTGCTCGCGGATCCGCGCCTCGACGCGCTGATCAGCGGCGAAAGCCCGTTCGACGAGCTGCCCGCGCTGCTCGCACGGCTCGCCGCGAACCCGGCGGGGACACTGTGCCATCGGATACGCTACCCATGACGTGGGTCGGCACGGCATGACGGGCGCGACACCCTTAGACTGGGCGAAGGGCCCGGTGCCGTCAGGGGGAAGCGGATGTACAGCGTCACGGTCCGCGATCATCTGATGATCGCGCACAGCTTCAAGGGAGAGATCTTCGGGCCGGCGCAACGCCTGCACGGCGCGACGTACATCGTCGACGTCGAGTTCAGGCGCCGCGCGCTCGACGAGAACGATGTCGTCGTCGACATCGGCCGCGCGAGCGACGTGCTGCGCGAGATCCTCGCCGAGCTCAACTACCGGAACCTCGACGACGTGCCCGAGTTCGCGGGGCGGAACACGACGACCGAGTTCATCGCGCGTGCCGTCCACGATCGGATGGCCGCGAGGATCGCCGACGGCGCGCTCGGCGCGTCCGCGCAGGCGATCGAGGCGCTCCGCGTGACGCTCCACGAGTCGCACATCGCGTGGGCGGCCTACGAAGCTCCGCTCGGTCAGCACGAATCCACGCAGGAGAAGCGGGTCTGACGCCTTGCGCCCAGAGCGGGGTCGGAGCCCGCTCTGCGCCTGTTCCGCACCCAACGAGGCATGACGTGCGGCTCGATCTCGTGCTGCCGGGCGATCCGGCGACGCTGACCGGCGGTTACGTCTACGACCGCCGCGTCGTCCGAGGCCTTGCCGGGCTCGGCTGGACGCTCCGCGTGCTCCGGCTCGGCGACGACTTCCCTGGCGCGTCGCCGGCGTCGCTCCGCGTCGCGGACGACATGCTCGCCGCGATCCCGGACGGCCGCACCGTCGTCGTCGACGGCCTCGCGCTCGCCGACCTTGCGCCGACGCTCGAGCGGCACGCGGCGCGGCTTCGCATCGTCGCGCTCGTCCATCATCCGGTCGGCGACGAAACGGGTCTCGACGCGTCGACGGCGGAGCGGCTCCGACGCGCCGAACGCCGCGCGTGGCGTGCCGCGCGCGGCGTCATCGTCACGAGTCGCTGGACGGCACGGCGGCTCGCCGCGGACGGCCTTCCGATCGAGCGCATCCGAGTCGTCGAGCCCGGGACGGATCGGCCCGAGCCGCGGGCGCGACGCGCGGCGGATGGCGGCGGCGTCGCCTCGTCAGGCGGCTCGGCCGTCGAGCGCGCGACGCCCGCCTTCGCGGAAACGCCGCTCGCGAGCACGTCCGATCCGCCGCGTCTTCTCTGCGTCGCGACGCTGACCCCTCGTAAAGGTCACGCGGTGCTGCTCGACGCGCTCGCGCGCCTCGGCGCGCTTTCGTGGCGGCTCGACTGCGTCGGCAGCGCGACGCGGGATCCGGCGACCGCCGAGAAGCTTCGCGCACGGATCGCGAAGCTCGGCCTCGCCGAGCGCGTCACGCTGCACGGCGAGGTTTCGCACGGTGCGCTCGACGCATTTCATCGCGCCGCGCACGCGTTCGTGCTGCCGTCGTTCCTCGAGGGCTACGGCATCGCGCACGCCGACGCGCTCGCGTACGGTCTGCCGATCGTCGCGACCGATGCGGGCGCCGTCCCCGAGACGGTCGGCGATGCCGGTTTGCTCGTCCCGCCAGGGGACGTCGACGCGCTCGCCGACGCGCTCGCGTGCGTGCTCCGCGACGCGGCGCTCCACGCCGCGCTGTCGACACGTGCCCGCGAGCGCGCCCGGTCGCTGCCGACGTGGGCCGAGACGGTCGCACGCTTCGCGGCCGCCGTCGACGCGCTCGCAGGTCCGGACGGGAGCGCTGCATGAGCGGCTTCTCCCCGGAATGGCTGGCACTGCGAGAGCCCGCCGACGCGGCGGCCCGCGCGCCCACGCTCTGCGATGCGCTCCCGCGCAGCGACGATCGGCCGCTCGATGTCGTCGACCTGGGGGCCGGCACCGGTGCGAACCTGCGCTGGCTCGCGCCGCGGCTCGGCGGGCGGCAGCGCTGGCGGCTCGTCGACGACGATCCGGCCGTGCTCGCCGCCGTGCCCGACGCGCTTCGCGCGTGGGCCGACCATGGCAGGCTCGCCTGCACCGAGACGCCCCGGGGCCTCGAGATCGCGGGCGACACGTTCGCGTGCGAGATCGAGCTCGTCGAGACGGACGTTCGGCGCGGGCTCGATCGGTGCATGCCCGATCGCGGCGGGCTCGTCACGGCGTCGGCGTTGCTCGATCTCGTGTCGAACGATTGGCTCCGACGGCTCGCTGCGCGCTGCGCCGAAGCCGAGGCGTCGATCCTGCTCGGGCTGACGTACGACGGTCGAATACGCTGCGAGCCGCCGGAGCCCGGGGACGAGCGCGTGCGCGCCCTCGTGAACCGGCATCAGCACCGGGACAAAGGCTTCGGACCCGCGCTCGGCCCGGACGCCGCGACGCGCGTCATCGACGTGTTCGCCGCACACGGTTATACGCTGCGCGCCGAGACCGCGGACTGGCGGCTCGGCCGCGAGGCCCGCGCGCTGCAGCGCGCGCTTCTCGCGGGCTGGCGCGACGCGGCCGTCGAGGTCGCACCGGACGACGCGCCTGCGACCGACGCATGGCTCGCGCGCCGGCTCGAGCACGTCGACCGCGGCCGCTCGCGGCTCGTCGTCGGTCATATCGACGTCGCGGGACGAAAATCGTGCCAGACACCATTTTCCCGTGCACGGGGAAATGGTGTCTGACACGATCTTTCGTCGTCACAGCACGCGGACGAGCTCGGGCGCGGCGGCGCTGCCGTTCGGCGGGCGGCGCAGGTCGCAGTCGATCAGCACGTCGTCGCCCATCCGGAACACGCGATGCGCGGCGCGAAGGCAGTCGCGCATCCGCTCGCAGCCCGGCACGTCGAGGCCGGGACGGCCGACGCCGATCACGAGCGGCGCGATCGCGACTTGCAACCGATCGAGCAGCCCCGCTTCGAGAAACCGCGACACGGTCGTGCCCCCGCCCTCGACGAACACCGAGCAGAGACCGCGCGCACGAAGCTCGCCGAGCAGCACGTCGAGCGCGAGCCGTCCGTCGCGCACCGGGACGCCGACGACCTCGGCGTCGCCATGACGCTCGCCGCGCCTTGCGAGCGCCGCATCGACGACGAGGAGCGTCGATGCGGCGCTGTCCGAGAAGATCCGGCGATCGGGGCCGAGGCGCCGGCGCGGATCGAGCACGACGCGGACCGGCTGCGCGCCGGCGCCGACCCGCACCGTGAGACGCGGATCGTCCGCGGCGACCGTCCCCGCACCGACGAGCACGGCGTCGCACAGCGCGCGCATTCGCTGCAGATGCAGCAAGTTCGCCGCGCCGGTCACGTAGAACGAATCGCCGCTCGCGGTCGCGATCCGGCCGTCGAGGCTCTGGCCGAGATGAGCGACCGTCAGTGTGCCGGAATGGCAGCGGACCGGCAGATAGAGCTCGAGCACCGCGCGGCTCTCGGCGGTCGCATGCGCCGCCGGGCGCCAGCCCTCGGCGCCGCGCACGAGCAGGCAGCGCGCATCGTCGGTCGAGACCGGAAGCACGGTGCCCGAGCCGTCGACGCCGACCGCGGAGCACTCGTCGTCGCGCGGCAGCGCGAGCAACGCGCGAAACGCCCGTTCCCCGTCCGTGATCGCCGTCCGGGGAATCTCGTGCTCGTTCCGGGATGCGGGACGCAAAGTTGCGATCGGCTCCGTCCGGCCGGCCGGGACGGAAAGAGAGCCCCGGTCGTAACGTTGTTATCCTAGCACTCGAGTGAGCACATCGAATCACAGACCCGCCGGCCTGAACGGCGATGCGTCCATGCTCGCGGTCGATCGCGCGATCACGGAGCTGCGCCGAGGCCGCGCGGTGCACGTCCGCGAGCAAGCCGCGAACGGACATGGCCGAGGGCTCGCCGTCGCGGCGGTCGAGGCCGTGCCGCAGGCGCTGCTGAACCGGCTCGCTGCGACCGGCGTCCCGCTGTGGCTCTTGGTCACGCGCGAGCGCGCCGACGCGCTCGGCATCGGGGACGGCACGGGCACGGCGGTCGCGGTACGTGTGCCCGCGTCGGCGACGATCGCGACGCTGCGAACGCTCGCGGGCGCCGCCGAAGGCGCACCGGCCGACGCAGCCCGCGACGTCGATTCAAACCCGCCGTTCGCGGACGTCGCCGCCGCGTGCTTCCGCCTCGCGAAAGCAGGGCGCCTGCTGCCGGCGCTCGTCGCGATCGAAGCCGCGACGCCGCCCGATGCGTCGGTGCCCTCGATCGACGTTGCCGACGTTCACCGGCACGCCGCGCCCGCGCGGCCGAGGCTCGAGCGGATGAGCCAGTCGCGCGTCCCGCTCGCGGATGCGCTCGACTGCGAGCTCGCGCTTTTTCGCGACGAGCACGGGCTCGGCGAGCACGTCGCCGTGCTGATCGGCTCGCCGGACCTGACGGGCGTCGTGCCGGTCCGGCTCCACTCGGCATGCCTGACCGGCGACCTGCTCGGGAGCCTCCGCTGCGACTGCGGCGAGCAGCTTCGCCGGGCCGTACGCCGCATCGCCGAGCTCGGCGGCGGCGTGCTGCTCTATCTCGATCAGGAGGGCCGCGGCATCGGGCTCGCGAACAAGCTGCGCGCGTACGCGCTGCAGGACGGCGGGCTCGACACGCTCGACGCGGATCGGAGCCTGGGCTTCCTCGAGGACGAGCGCACGTACGACGTCGCGGCCGCGCTCCTTCGCGAGCTCGGGGTCTCGAGGATCGACCTCTTGACGAACAACCCGCAGAAGATCGACGCGCTCCGCGCGCACGGCATCGACGTCGTCGGCCGCGTGCCGCTCGTCGGCACGGCGAACTCGCACAACGCGCGCTATCTCAAGGCGAAGCGCGAACGGGCGGGCCACCTCGAGTAGCAGGCGCACGCGAACGCGTGTGCTTTCAATCAGGGCAGCGCTCGATCGCTCCGAAGGACGCCGACCGGAGCCAGCCGCCGCGGTCAGCTGCGCAGGACGTCGAGCGGCGTCGCGGCGACCTCGTCGACGAGCCGCGCGAACCGGCTCACGAGATGCTCGAAGCAGCGAGCGCCCTTCTCGGCGCTCGCTCGTGACGCGCGGCCGACGACCCCGCCGGGATGGAGATCCTCGCTCATCCAGCCGAACCCGACCGGCTTCTCGACGCCCAGAATCTCGTGCTCCGCGGCGAGCCGCTCCGGCAAGCCGACGAAGTCCGCGATGCGCTCCTTGCGCACGAGATCCGGCCGCAGATGCAGCATCAGCGATGTCTCGAAATCGCCGCCGTGCAGCCCGTGCGAGAGCTCGCGCGGATCGAAGAGATCGGGCGGCGTGCCCATCGAGAACGTGCTCGCGCGGACGACGAAGAGGCCGTGCTCCGCTCGGAGCCGCATCGCGACGATGTCGACGAGCGACTTCTGCCCGCCGTGCGAGTTCAACAAGATCAGCTTTCGGACGCCCGCCTTCGCGACGCTCCCGCCGATTTCCGACCAGAGCGCAAGCAGCGTCTCCGCGCGTGCCGTGAGCGTGCCTCTGAACGACGCGTGCTCGGGGCTCAATCCGATCTCGACCAGCGGGAGCACGAGGAGCGTCGTCGCGCTTGTGACGCGATCGAGCAGCGCGCGCGCGATCTCGGCGGCGATGACCGCGTCCGTCGACAGCGGCAGATGCGGGCCGTGCTGCTCGACGGCGGCCACGGGGAACAGCGCGACGGTCGACTCGGGGTCTACGGCATCAAAGTCCGTCGTCGTCAGATCCTGCCAGTAACCGCTTTTCACGACGCCTCCCGTGTCCGCATTCGTCGCATCCGCTGCCGCCTCGTGCCGTCCGCCGACCATGCTAGCCGCATTCGCACCTGAGCGGCCGCGGATCACGCATAGGTAACCCACCCGATAGTCGTCTCGAGAACGCGATACTCCTGTCGCCGGGCACCGACAGTTTGGTCTCCGCGAACCGTGCCGTTAGGGTGGAGTCCGTGGGTATCGGAGTCGAAGCTGTTTCAGCTCGGAAGAACAGCATCCAGAGCACAGGGAAGTGCTCGCCTCGCCCGACCGCCTTGCGTGCGCCGCACGCTCACTCCGCAAGCTTCACCGTCGCAGCGGCCGCCGCAGTCGACGCGCGCAGCGTCTCCGGCTGAGACGCCGGTCGGCCGCGCTTCAGATGCGTGTCGAAGAACTCGAGCATCGTCGCGGCCGTCGCGAGCACGGATTCGCGTCCGCGATACGTATGCCCCTCGCGCGGCAGCAGCAGGATGTCCGCGTTTCCGCCGTTGTGGCGAATCGCCTCGTAGAACTGGATCGACTGGATCGGCGGAGTGCCCGCGTTCTCGTCGAGCAGCCCGTGCACGAGCAGCAACGGCTCGTTGATCATGTTCGAGTACAGGAACGGCGACATCGCGAGATAGGTTTCCCGCGCCTCCCATAGCGAGCGGCGCTCGGTCTGGAAACCGAACGGCGTCAGCGTCCGGTTGTACGCGCCGGAAAGCGCCGCGCCCGCCGAGAAGAGATCCGAGTGCACGAGCAGGTTCGCGACCATGAAGGCGCCGTAGCTGTGCCCGGCGACGCCGGCTCGCGTCGTATCGACGAAACCGGTCTCCGCCGCAGCCGCGAGCGCCGCCTCTGCGTTCTTCACGATCTGCTCGATGAACGTGTCGTTCGCCGTCGCCGTCGAGCCGACGACCGGCATCGACACGTCGTCGAGCACGGCGTAGCCCTCGAGCAGGAAGAACAGCTTGAACGCGCGCTCGAAGCCCGGGAACTGCTCCGCGGCCACGGGCTCGACGGCCTCGGTGTCCTCGCCGTACACACGCGGATACGCCCACAGCACGACCGGCAGCGGCTCGCTCGGATCGCTGCCCGCCGGCAGATAGAGCGTCGCAGAGAGTCCGAGCCCGTCCGGCCGCTTGTAGCGCAGCGGAATCCTGCGCGCGTCGACGAGCGCCGACGCGGGGTGCTCGTAGGTTGTCAACGCCTTTCGGCCGTCCGGTGTCTGCAAGTAGTAGTTCGGCGGCTCACGCGACGTCTCGCGTCGCGTCAGAAGCGTGCTGCCGTCCGGTGCCAGGAGCCCGAGGATGACCTCGTGGGCTCGTCCGTCCGACTCCCAGATTCGTTTCGCCTCGAGCGACTCGAGGCTCATGTGATCCAGATAGCCGATCGCGGCATTCGCCCCGGGCGCCGTGCCGCGGAGGAAAATGCCGCCGTCGTGGATATCGACGACCTCCTTGCCCCACTCGTTGACGGTCGTCATCGGCCGGCCGAAGCGCGAGTACGCGGCGTCGACGCTGCCCTCGGCGAGCAGGCGAGGCTCCTCGCCGTGCCACGACACGAGCCAATGGCGGCGGAGCCGGCGCAGCGAGTCGTACTCGGCGACGAGGATGTCGAGCTCGCCCTCGAGCCAGTCGAGGCCGGCGTAGCGGTTCGGCAGACGGTAGAACTCGGCCGCGTCGTCGGTGAACGGCGCGGACAGGCGCATCAGCCGGTCGCCGTCGCCGTAGCGCTCGACCCAGACGAGCGTCGCGGGCAACGACGCGTGCCACTGCATCGCGCGCGGCGCATTCGGCTGGCTGCCCGCCGCGGGAAACGTTTTGACGACGTTGCCGAAGCGGTCCCAGACTTCGATCGTCCGAAGCGGCGGCTCGACGCCGGACACCTGCGGATACGGCGGCACGATCCGGGATACCAGCAGAAACGCGCCGCTCGGCGCGGGGTCGACCGCCTCGATCGCGGCCGGGGAACCGATCGGCTGCCTGAGCCCCGTGTCGACGTCGATCAACGTGAGCTGGGACTCGATCAGCTGGCGCACGAGCCACGGGTCGAGCACCTGCTGCGAGAGGCTCTGCATCGTCGTCGGCGCGGTGAGCCGGAACAGATCGTTCGGGCTCGCCGTCGGGAAACGCCGCTTCTCGCCGTCGATCAGCCTGCAGAGCAGCCGCGCATCGGCGGTCCACGTGCACGGCGCGCTCAGCGTGCCGTTCAGCTCCGGCCCGACCAGGCGGCGCACACGGCCATCGGCCGAGTCGCCGACCCAGAGCTCGATGCCGTCGTCGCCCGTCGCCGTGAACGCGAACCGTGCACCGTCCGGCGACCAGATCGGGAACCCGAGGATCGATTCGGGCGGCACGTCGAGCTCGGCGTGCTTGCCCGTCGCGAGATCGACGAGCGTGAGGCCGTAGTACGCGAGCGGAGCGTGACGGCCGTACGTCTTCGGATTGACCTTGAGGCCGACGACCGACACCGTCGGTTCGGCGAGGAGCTGCGTCGGCAGAAGCTCATGCTCGTGGACGAGCAGCGCGTGCCGCTGCCCCGGGCCGAGCGACAGCTTCGGCAACGGCGGTGCCTCGAGCAGGCGCGCGACCTCGGGCGGCGGCTCGAGCGAAGCGGCAGACAACGAGACGAACGGGACAGTCGCGGCGAGCGCGACGAGGCGGGCGAAGGTACGCCGAATCGACGCGGCCGCGCCGTTCAGAGCACCGGCGGTACTTGCGAGCGGGCGATGCCAACCAGTTCGGTATGTCGTCCTTTCCTCGACCACGAGGTCCTCGCCCTCCGTTTCGTCGAGCCGCGCGAGCGCCTTTCACCGCGCAGGACCTGCGCGGCAACCCATCTATGAAACCTTCGATCCCCCAGGAGCTTAGGCCGCAAACCAGCCGGACGGCCGTCGAATCCGCCTCGGATACTACACCCTGAGACCCAGAAATTGGAATTCGGTTGCAGGAAATGCGACGCAGTACCGAGCGGTGTGGCAATGAAGACACGGCGTCTGTTGCACCGTTACCACGGTGCGGTGTTGGGTGCGATTGCTGAGAGCTCGACGCGGCGTTCACGGAGCTGTCACAGATCGGCAATAGGATCGTCGCGAAACCGTAACCCAGGCCCCTCGTCCTCCATGCCCCTCCGCTTCGTCGTCGCAGTCGTTGCAGCCCTCGCTTCCCTGCCCGCCCATGCGCAGAGTGCATTCGGCGTCGAGGCCGCCGCCCGCGATCGCGATCCGGGCGCCGGAAGCCGGACGATCACAGGCGAACCGCGAACGTCCGCGAGGCGCCCGCGGATATCCCTCGGCGAGGACGGTTTCGAGATCGCGCCGGCCGACCGCCGCTACACGCTCGAGCTCGGCGGACGCGTGCACGTGGACTGGACGCGCCATTCGGGCGATACGGGCCCGGCGACGCCCGTCGACGGCGCGGAGCTTCGTCGCGCGCGGATCGCGGTCGGCGCCGAGCTCGGCGAGCCGTGGCGGGCGTTCGGAGAGGTCGACTTCGGAGGAGGCGACGTCGCCGTGAAAGACCTCTGGATCGCGTACGACGTCAGCGACGCGATCCGCGTGACGCTCGGGCAGCAGAAGCAACCGTACAACCTAGGGCTCGAGATGAGCTCGAACGACATCCCGTTCGTCGAGCGGGGCGTCGACAACGCGCTCGTCGAGCCGTTCGTGGACCGCGCCGTCGGCGTGCGCGTCGACGCGTCGGGCCGCCGCTGGTTCTTCGCGGGCGGCGTCTTCGGCGAACCGATCGACGACGAGCACGAGGGCTGGGGCACGTCCGCACGCTTCGTCGCCGCGCCGGTCGTCGAGGCGGGCGTCGCGCTCCATCTCGGCCTCCGCGTCGCATACCGGGAGCCCGCAGCGGACCGAGGCGCGCGGCTTCGCGACGAGACGACGTCGTCCTCCGACGTCGCGATCGTCGACACGGCGCCAATCGCGGGCGCGGACGCCGTGACGCTCTATGGGCCCGAGGCCGCGATCGCGGTGGGTCCGTTCTCGGTATTCGGCGAGTACAGCCGCGCGCGCGTCGAGCACACAGCGGGCACGTTGTCGTTCGACGGCTGGCACATCGCCGCGGCATGGTCCGTCACGGGGGAGTCGCGCGCGGCCGTGTACGACCTCGCCGCCGGCGAATTCAAGCGGCTCGAGCCGCATACGGCGCTTTCGCCAGGCAACGGCGCGGGCGCATGGGAGCTCGCGGCGCGCTATGCTTCGATCGACTTGAACGACGATTTTCTCGTCGGCGGCACGGAAAACACGATCACTCTCGCGGCGAACTGGTATCCAAACCGACGAGTCCGCATGATGCTCGATTGGACGAGAATCGTCGATACGGATGCGTCGAACGACGTGCGCGCGGCCGCGGAGGGACTCGACGTCGTCACCTTTCGCGTACAGTGTGCGTTCTAACCCGCGCAAATTCGTCTCGACTTCGATATTTATGCAAATGCTACAGATATCGCGGAGCGCGCCGCGGCCCGTTTTTTCTCGGCAGACGTACGCCTCGAGCAGCCGGAGTCACTGGTACGATTCTTGCTAAACGGTACGGCCAAACGACCTTCAACCAAACACGATCTCCTCAATCCGTGCGCCTGCTACTACTCGAGGACAACGTCGACGCAGCGGCCTCGCTGGCCGAAGCGCTGATCCAGCTCGACCGAAGTTACGACATCTGCCGCGTCACGCAGCTCAAGGAAGCCGAAGAGGTCGTGCAGAAGGAGCCGCTCGAGATCGCGCTCATCGATCTCACGCTGCCCGATGCGGATGGCTGCGAAGCGGCGATCGCGCTGCGCCGCGTCGCGCCCGATTTGCCGCTCGTAGCGCTCACCGGCAAGAACTTCGAGCACGTCGCGCTCGAGCTCGTGAGGATCGGTGTGCAGGATTTCCTGCAAAAAGGCGCGACGTCGGTGCAGCGCATCCATCAAGTGCTGCAGCTCGCGAGAGAAAGACATCGCCAGGAATCCGCATTGCGGCGCGCGGCGAGCTTCGACGCGCTCACGGGCGTGCTGAATCGCTCGGAGTTGCTTCGTCAGCTCGCGAAGGCGATCAGCCACGCGAGCCGCAGCGTGTACCGCGGGGCCGTGCTGATCATCGACATCGACGATTTCAAGCAGATCAACGATACGTTCGGCCACCTGACCGGCGACGCGGTGCTGAAGGACGTCGCCGCGCGGCTGTCGGCCGTCGCTCGTGCCGGCGACAGCATCGGCCGGCTCGGCGGCGACGAGTTCGTGCTGATCCTCGAGGGCCTGCGCACCTGCGACGACGCCGCGGCCGCCGCGAAGAAGGCGAGCGAGACGACGAGCTACGAGCTCGAGATCGAAGGGCATCGCGTGCCCGTCTCGACGAGCATCGGCGTCGCGGTGTTTCCGGATCAGGCGGACGAGCCGGACGTTCTCCTCGAGCTCGCGGACCGCGCGATGTACGCCGCAAAACGCAAGGGGAAGCGGCAGTTCTGTTTCTTCGCGCCCCGCCAGGTCAACGGCGGCAGCGCGAGCGCCTGAGCTTCGAAGCCTGCGACGACGCGGCGGCAACGTCGGCGTTCGCCTTGCGCCTCGCCGACGGCGTTCCCCGGAGTCCGAGTGACCTGCGGCGACGCGTGCCGCAGTCGGCTATGATGCCCGCCGCATGTTGAGCTATCGGCACGAGTACCACGCCGGCAACCACGCGGACGTCGTCAAGCACGCCGTGCTGGCGCTCTTGATCGACGCGCTGCAGCGGAAGCCGAAGCCCATCCGGGTCATCGACTCGCATGCGGGCGCAGGCGTCTACGACCTCACGTCGCGCGAAGCGCAGCAGCACCGCGAGTTTGCGCACGGCATCGCGCGCATCCTCGATGCGCGGCCGGTACCGCCCGAGATCTCGCGTTACGTCGCCGCGATCGAGGCGCTGAACGGCGGCGACGTGCTGCTCAAGTATCCGGGCTCGCCGCAGCTCGCGCGCATGCTCCTTCGAGACGACGACCATCTCGAGCTGTTCGAGCTGCATCCTCAAGCTTACGCGTCGCTCGAAGCGACGTTCCGTCGCGACCCGCGCGTGCACATGCATCGCAGAGACGCGTTCGAAGGCGTCCCGGCCGTGGTGCCGCCCCGCGAGCGTCGCGGGCTCGTGCTGATCGATCCGGCCTACGAGCGGCGCGAAGAGTTCGACCGCGTGCTCAAAATGCTTCCCGTTCTCCTCGAGCGTTGGCCGAACGGCGTCTACGCCGTCTGGTATCCGCTGCTCAAGAAGCCCGAGGCTCGCGCTTTCGTGCGGCAGCTCCGCGCGCTCGAGATGCCGCGGCCGTTTCAGGTGGAGCTTCAGGTCGCGCCCGCGGGAAGCTTCGGTCTCTTCGGCTCAGGGCTCGTGATCACGAACCTGCCGTACGGTGTCGACGCGCAGTTGAAGACGATCATGCCGTGGCTGCATCGACGCCTCGCGCCGGAAGGTGTCGGCTCGTGGCTAGCGAGGGATCTCGCGATTTGATGTCCGCGCGCTAGCGGTCTCGCAGCGAGAACGGCGTGAAGTCGGTCTCGATGTCGTAGTAATCCTCGCCTTCGGCGCGTTTGAGCGCGTCCACGACGAGGTACGTCACGGGCGTCATTACGACCTCGACCATCACCTTGAAGAACCAGCTGAACGCGACGACCGCGGCAAGCGTATCGAGCGTCCACACGCCGCCGAACGCGACCGGGAAAAAGATCAGCGTGTCGACGCCCTGCCCGACGATCGTCGAGCCGATCGTGCGCGCGAAGAGCCAGCGGCCCTTCGTCTTGATTTTCATCTTGGCCAAGACGTACGCGTTCGCGAAGTCGCCGGCCCAGAAACCGAGCACGGACGCGATCGCGACGCGCCACGTGTTGCCGAACACCGTCTCGAGCGCGGGCTGGAGCACCGCGTTGAACGGCTCGCTCGGGCTTACGGGCAGCGCAACTACCGCGGCGGCCATCACGATCGCAAAGATCATCGCGCCGGTGCCCGCCCAGATCGCGCGGCGCACGCGCGCGTAGCCGTAGACCTCCGTCAGCACGTCGCCGAAGACGTAGCTCACCGGGAAGAACAGGTTTCCGGCGCCGAACACGAGCGTCGTGCCGACGAGCGGGACGGTGAGCTCGGCGACCTTCGCCGGTCCGATCAGATTCGAGCAGAGCAGGACGGCGACGAAGCCCGCGACGAGCAGATCGTAGTAGCGGTAACGCCGGCCGGTATGCCCGTTCGATCCCTCTTCGGGCACGACTCGCCCCTGCTCAGCCGTGCGCGTGCGCGCCGCCCGGCCCGTGGGCGTGGCCGTGAGCGATCTCCTCTTCCGTCGCGTCGCGAACGTCGACGATCTTCACGTCGAAGATCAGCGTCTTGCCGGCGAGCGGATGATTGAAGTCGACGTCGACGTTGAATCGGCCGACCTTCGTGACGATCGCGCGCCGGTAGCCCGAAGCCGTGTTGATCGTGACGACCTTGCCGACCTCGAGCTTGCCCGGGCGCACGAGATGCTTGATCGGCACGCGCGCCGTCGCGTCGTCGATGCGAAGCCCGTAGGCGAGCTCCGGCGGAACCTTGACCTTGAGCTCGTCGCCGGCGCGCTTGCCGGCGAGCTCCGCCTCGAGCCCCGGAACGATGTTGTTCCGCCCGTGCAGGTACGCGATCGGGCCGCGACCCTCGGACGTCTCCGTGAACGAGCCTTCCTCGTCGGTCAACCTGTAGTGAAACGTGACGACTTTGTTCTTCGCGATTTCCATGACGGCGAATTAGAGCCGATCCGGGCGTCGCGTAGGAAGGGGTCCTCAGCGACGCGCGCGTTTCGGCGGGTGCGTGCTCCGGCCAGGGTGATGCCAGGCCGGCGTCAAAGCTGGTCGTGCACGAAACGCACGACGGCCTCCTCGAGCTCGTGCCCCGGCCCGCGGTGCACGTCCCGGGCGTTCGCGATGACTGCGATCGCGTAGTCCGTGCCGCGCGCCGAGCGCACGTAGCCCGCGATGGCCGAAACGTGATCGAGGCGGCCCGTCTTCACGTGCGTGACGGCAGACTGGCCGTTGAAGCGCGAGCGCGTCGTGCCGTCGAGGCCGCCGAGCGCGAGCGACGAGACGAACTCGGCCGCATACGGGCTCTTCGCGGCCGCCCTCAGGATGTCGACGACGAGCCGCGCCGAGACGCGCGCCTGCCGCGACAGGCCCGCGCCGTTGTCGATCACGAGCGAGCGCGTGTCGAGGCCCCGGCTCGTCAGGAACTCGCGGACGACCGCGGCGCCGTTCTCGCGGGTGCCGGGCGCGCCTTTGATCTCGGCGCCGAGCGTATAGAGGAGCTGGCGCGTCATCACGTTGTTGCTGTTCTTGTTGATGCTCCGCACGATGTCCGCGAGCGGCGCCGATCGCCACGTCAACGCGGGCCGCGCGGCCTCGTCGACCCGGCCCTTGCGCAGCTTTCCGTCGAAACGGCCGCCGATCTCCTGCCACAAGAGCTCGAAAAGCCCGAAAGCGTAGGTGTCGTGCTCGAGCACGGTCCGCGTCATCGAGTACGAGCCGCAACGCGCCGGAAACGCGCCGCCGAGCCGCACCTCGTCGAGCCGAGAGCCGACGACGTCCAAGCTGATTCCGGCCTGATAACCCCCGCATGCGCTCGTTGCGAGCCGGATCCCGTTCTTCACGTCGAGATTCGGCAACGGCGGCTCGTACGTGACCCGCACGCGGTTCGCGGCCCGATCCGCGGTGAACTGGAAGTTCACCGCCTTGAAGTTCACGAGCAGCGCATTCGGCACGACGTTGTACGTGCGGGTCGGCTGATTGTCGAACTCTCCGGGCGGCGGCTCGTCGATCGCGAAGTAGCTGTCGTCGATCACGAGATCGCCGCCGATCTCGTCGACACCGAGGCGCCGCACCGCACGGAGCAGCTTCCAGAACTCCTCGAGGACGAGGAACGGATCGCCGTAGCCCTTCAGCACGAGGTCGCCGTCGAGCTTGCCGTCGTCGAGCTTGCCGTCGAGATAGACCTCGGTGCGCCACGTGTACGTCGGCCCCAGGATCTCGAGCGCGGACCACGTCGTGACGAGCTTCATCACGGACGCGGGATTCCGTGGCTCGTCGGGCATGTGCTCGAGAACGGCCGCGGGCTCGTCGAGCGCGTGCACGACGATGCTCACGTCGCTCGACGAAAGGCCGTGGCCGCGGAGGATGCGCTCGACGGCCGAAGGCAGTCCCTCCGCGTACGCGGCGGACGCGAGCACACAGAGCAAGACGGCGACGAATCCCCTGATCACGTCCGGAAGCCCCCCTTCTTTCGTTGCGCGGGATTGTGCCGAAGCCCTCAGCCCGATCACAACCGGCGGGCCCGATGAAACAAGCATCGAGCTCGTTGTGCGTCCACCGGCAGCTCACCGCTGTCGAGTGCGATGCGTCGATGGAAAGCTTCCCAGGGGCGGGCTTAAGCATTCATGAACTTCGGGCAAGCTCGACCTCGGCTAGGATCGACCGCCAAGCCAGGTCGTTCAGTCACAGGAGATACGCATGCGGAATGCTCGTCTCACCCGCCGCGATGCCCTGAAGTCCGGCGTCGCCGCCGCGGCCGGCGTGATCCTCGCGCGGCCGCTCGCCGCGATCGCACAGGACCTCTTCGAGCTGCCTCTGATCACGAAGCCGATCCCGTCGACGGGCGAGGCGCTGCCGGTCATCGGCGTCGGCACGAACGCATACAGCGTGGAAGGCGAGGAAGCGTTGGCGCCGATTCGCGAGGTCCTCGAGCGGCTGCCGCAGCTCGGCGGCAAGGTGATCGATACCGCGCGCGTGTACGGCCGGTCCGAGCAGGTCATCGGCGAGCTCGTCGAGGCGATCGGCAATCGCGATCGGCTCTTCCTCGCGACGAAGACGCCGATCCGCGGCGACGTGTCCGACGCCGAGGGGACGCTCGCGGTCTCGTTCGAGGCGCTCCGCACGGACGTGATCGATCTGATGCAGATCCACAACCTGCACGGCATCCCGGAGCTCATGCCGGCGTTCGAGCGGGCGAAGGAGGCGGGGCGCATCCGGTATATCGGCATCAGCACGTCGACCGACGGCCAGTACGACGGGATCCTCGATGCAATGCGCCGCTATCCGCTCGACTTCGTGCAGATCGACTATTCGATCGACAACCGCAGCGCCGCGGACAGGATTCTCCCGGAAGCACAGGAGCGCGGCATCGCGGTCATCGCGAACACGCCGTTCGGCGGGCGTTTCAACGCGGCAAGCCTTTTCGGGCGCGTCCGTGACGTCGCGCTGCCGGACTTCGCGGCCGAGTTCGATGCTTCGAGCTGGGCGCAGGTCTTCCTGAAGTACGTCGTCTCCCACCCGGCGGTGACCGTCGCGATCCCGGGCACGACGCGGCTCGACCATCTGCTCGACAACCAGGGCGCCGCGCGCGGCCGGCTGCCGGACGCGGCGCTTCGCGCGGAAATCGAGCGTTTCTGGGACAGCCTCGGCTAAAGGAAAAATCGGGGTCAGACCCCATTTCCGAAAGAGAAATTGGGGTCAGACCCCATTTCCGCGAAGAACGGGTCGGAGTGCTCGTCCCAATGACGAATCCGGGTCAGAGCCGTTTTCCCGCGACAAGGCGGGTCGGTGAGGATCTGGGTCGGAGCGCATTTTCCCGAGAACCGACTCGTGACAATCGGGGTCGGAGCTCTCTTCCCGAGGACCGACTGGCGCCGGGCTGGAGCCCTTTTCGGAAAATCGACTAGTGACAAACCGGGTAGGAAATCTCCCGAGGACCCACAAGAGCGTGGCCGAAAAGGGAGACCCGGTCGTTCTCTGAGGAGGGCTCCGCCCCCCGATTCTCCGGGAAGAGACCTGACCCG
>CAZKNH010000025.1:0-31108 GCA_964553875.1 uncultured Gammaproteobacteria bacterium
GCCTGGCTGACCTCGACCTGCGGCTCGGCCTGCTGAACGCTGACCTCGGGCTCCGCCTGGCGGATCGTGACTTCCGGATCGGGCTGCCGCACCGTCACACGGGGCTCCGGTTGCCGCACGGTGACGCGAGGCTCGGCCTGCTGGACGCTGACCTCGGGCTCCGCCTGGCTGACCTCGACCTGCGGTTGCGCCTGGCGCACCGTCACCTCGGGTTGCGGCTGTGTGATTCGCACGTCGGGTGCCGGCTGCTCGACCTGAACGTCGGGCGCCGGCTGCTGCACCTGGACCTGCGGTGCGGCCGGATCCACCTGAATCTCGGCGCCGCGCTGCTGAACCTGGACGTCGGTGGTATCGCGCTGTCCCTGACCGGCTTGTGCTGCGCGCTGCTGCTCGGCCTGTTGCTGCTGCCCGGCCTGTTGCGAGCTCTGCTGCTCGCGCTGCTGCGCTGTTTGCTGCTGACGTTCCTGCGCGGCTTGCTGCTGCCGCTGCTGCGCCGCTTGCTGCTCGCCCTGCTGCTGCCCTTGCTGCGCGGCCTGCTGCTCGCCCTGCTGCTGCCCCTGCTGCGCGGCCTGCTGCTCACGCTGCTGTTGCGCAGCCTGGGCCTGCGAGCTCTGCTGCCGCGCACCGAGCTCCGGTGTCCTCTGCTGCGACTCGCTCTGCGCGAGCTGCTGTGATTGTCCGAGCCCTTCGAGCTGCTCGCGCGCCTCGGTCACGATCTCCTGGCAATTCTGATCGTTCGCGCGCTGCGCGGCGTCGAGGAGCTCCCGCACTTGCCTCTGCGTCTGCTGATCGACCTGCCGCTGCTCGAGTTGTCTCTCCAATCGTTGAATGTCCTGCTGGCACGCCTGCTGGCCGAACGCGGCGCCGCTTGCGGCGATGGCGACGGCAAACAAGCAGCCCGTATAAGTGAACCGTGTCATTGCGTGCTCCTCTGGGATCTCATGCCTTCTCGACAGGGAGCAACGGTGTGCAATCCACGTGCCAAGCACGCGGCGGATCGACACGGTCGCAAAGTTGGCGAAGCGCTGCGCCGGCGCGCGCATGAAGCGCGGTCCGGCGCGGCTCGGAAGTCAGGAATGATCGAGGATGAAGTCGAGCACAGGAGAGGACAGGGACCGGTCCGCCGTGCCGACGGCATACGTCTCGGAGAGGTGCGAGTGCTTCGCGAGATGCACGTAGCGTGTGGGCTTGCGGTTCATGTCGCGCAGTCGCAGAAGCTTCCGCGTCTCGATCCGAAAGCTCTCGGGATCGAGCTCCGCGTCGTTGACGAGAAGCGGCACGTCAGACGCCGCGAGCCACGGTAACGACGAGCGCTCCGCGTACGTCGAGACATCGTCGCCGTAATACGCCTGCCACGTCGACACTTCGTCTCCGAGATCGTAGAACCCGGAGGTCAGGATCGCGCCCGCGATCTTCGCATCCTTGCCCGCGCGTTCGGCGTCGGCGAGATAGTCGGCCACATGCGCCGCTCCGGCCGAATGTCCCCACAGGAAAATTCGCTGCAAATCCCCGCCGTGCTCGGCAATACTGCGCTCGATCCACGCCACGACGGCCGCGAGGTCCTCGATGCCCGACGGCCATCGATGCTGCGGTGCGAGCCGATAGTTGACGTTCACGCCGACGAGGCCCTCGCTCGCGGCCCAACGCATCACATTGTCGTAGAACGGCGAGCCGGGCGCGCTCTTCGCGCCGCGCGTGAAGCCGCCGCCGTGGACGAACACGAGGACCGGGCGCCCGCTGCCCGCGGGCGCCGCCGTGAACACATCGAGCACGTGCCGCTCGTGCGTGCCGTAGCGAGCATCGCGCGTGACCGTCACGCCGTCGAGCGAAGCGTTCGCATGAAGCGGCGCATAGAGCGCGGCGGTTTCGGCGGGCGCGATCACGGGCCCGATCTCACGCAGCGCGCGTGCGATTTCCTCCGGCATGCCGGTGCGCCGGGAACGGTCAGCGCCGGATGCGACGTCAACGTCGTCGTCGGAAGTCCTCATGTTTACCGAGAACACGTTCGTGAGCGCGGACTTTCGTTTCAGTCGTCGACGAGGGTCAAGAACTGCCAGCGTTTGCCGGGGGCGAGCCCGGCGAGCTCGCGGCCGATCGCGCCGTAGACCGGCGGCGCCGACGTGATGTGTTGCGTCCCGGCATGCATGTCGCGGAAAAGCCGCTGCAGCGTCCCGGCGCGCAGCGCGAGCGTGCCGGCCGCCTTGTAAGCGAACATCGCCGCGTGATGAGAGGACCATGTCGCATTCGCGAGCGCGAGCCGCATCAACGAGTGCTGCCGCACGGAAAGCCGATCGCCGCGCGCGAGCGTCTCCTTGATATCGCCCCACGTCTCGTAGACGAACGCGCGCGCGGAGCGGTACACGGCCTCCGCGTGCGCGAACTGCTCGTGAAAGCTCTGACTGTCCGCGAGCGTGCCGGGGCGCCCGGCCTTCTGCTGCACGACGTCGACGAGCTCGTCGAGCACGCGCCGGCCGATTCCGCATGCCCAGCCCGAATGGCACATCGACGCGAAACCGATGATGCCGATCGTGTAGAGGCTGCCGCCCCGCAGCGGCTCCTCGGTCGTCGCGAAGTGCGTATAGCTTTCCGGCACGTGCGCGTTGTCGATCGTGTAGTCGATGCTGCCGGTGCCGCGCAGCCCGAGCACGTCCCAGTTCTCGATCAGCTTCGCCTGTCCGACGGGCAGCACGAAGATGCGTGGCTCGCCCGTCGTCTCGATCACCGCGAGCGTGTGGATATGCGTGCCGTGCTTGATGCCGGACGCGAAGCTCCACGCGCCGCTCAACAGATATCCGCCGTCGCTCGGCACGGCCTTGCCCGGACGCGTGCCTTGCCCGGCGATCACCGGCAGCCGCTCGCCGCTGAAAAGCTCTTCGACCGCGTCATCCTTCAGGTATGCAGCGCCGGTGCCGATCGCGAGCGCGGCCGCCATCAGCACCCAGCCCGCGGAGGGATCCCCGTACGAGACATTCTCGATGACTTGAAGCGACGAGACCGGGTCGAGCTCGTACCCGCCGCGCACCGCCTTCGGGACCCACATGCCGAACAGCCCCTCGCGATGCAGCGCCTCGACGACCGGCTCGGCAAGCCGACCGTGCTCGTCGCCGTAACCGGCGTGCTCTCGGGCGATCTCGGCAACGCGCTTCGCGCGCTCGGGCAAAGACGTCTCGTTCGTGCTCGTCATCGTTCTCCCTCCTCCCCCCACGCCGGCGGACGATGGCCGCCGCCCCCTCGAGCGTGGACGACCGACAGAACTTAACGCAAAACGCGCCGCTCGGGCGAACCGAGGAGCACGAGCGTCGATGCGCCCGTTGAAACGCGCGGTACGCGTGACAGCGGCGAAAGGCATTCGCTCCCTGCGTGGCATGTCCCTTGCAGCATACCCGCCTACATACGTCGAAAAGGACGCACGAAGATGCTCAAACGATTGACGCTACTGGTATTCTTACTCGCCGCTGCGGGCGCTCAGCTCGGATGCGGCTATCTCGCGGCTGCGGGCGTAGGAGCCGCGGTCGGCGCCGAAGCCGCGAACGACGACGACGAGTAGAACGGCGTCGATGAGCGTGCCTGCCAGTCGTGGTGACGGGTGCTACGGCACTTGGTCAGCCTGCTGAAGGGGCGCGGTATCAGCACAGTACGCGGCTGCGCGACACCACACACGTCACCCGCCGTAGACCGCCGCCTCGACGGCGTCGAGCACGTCGAGGCAACGCGGCTCGCAGAAAGGGCTCCCCTGCATCATCAGCACGACGCCGATGCCTGTCGCGGGATCCCCCCAGAAATACGTATTGAAGATGCCGGCCCACCCCCAGCTGCCCGGCGCGCGCCGGCCGGGTCGGGCACGTGTCTCGATCGCGAGGTTGAACCCGAACTGCTGCGTCCCGTCGAGGAACGTGAAGTCGAACGTGCGCGGCGGGTAGGCGGTGCGCGGCGTCCCGGTGCGAAGCTCGCCGATCTGATTCGAGGTCATCGCCGCGACCGATTCCGCGCGGAGCAGCCGTTCGCCGCGATCGCTTACGCCGCCGTTCAACAGCATGCGCACGAACGCGGCGTAATCGCGCGCCGTCGAGAAGAGCCCGCCGCCGCCTCGCGGCGCTTCGCTCCGGATTTCGGCCCCCGGATCCTCGAATCGTCCGTCCCGAAAAACGTGCATTGCCGCAAGCCGAGCAGGATCGGCCGGCACGTCGAAGCCCGTATCCGTCATGCCGAGCGGTCCCGTGATTCTCTCCGCGAAGAAACGCGCGAGCGGCAATCCCGATAGCGGCTCGATGATTTGTCCGAGCACGTCCGTGCCGATGCCGTACGAGAAGCGCTCGCCGGGGTCGTGCATCAGGAACGGCGCGTTGAAGTACTCGATGCGGCCCTGCGCTTCGATGAAGAGCTCCCGATCGAGAAACCAGTAGCCGTACCCCGACGTGTGCGTCAGCAGGTCCCGGATGGTGACCTCCCGCTTCGCCGGCCGCACGGTGTACCAGCCGCTGTCGGCGTCGAACGATTCGAGCACACCCGGCTGCTCGTAGCCCGGCAAATGGCGCGCGAGCGGGTCGTCGAGCGAAAGCTTGCCTTCTTCTGCGAGCATCAGCACCGCGACCGCCGTCAGCGGCTTGGTCATCGACGCGATGCGAAACACGGTATCGGGACGCATCGGCCGCTGCTCGCGCGTCGCCGCGAGCCCGCAGGCGGCCTCGTGCAGCACGCCGCGGCGATCCGTGACGACGGCGACCGCGCCCGGCACGCGCCGCTCCGCCGCGGCGCGCTCGAGAGCCTCGTCGATCGCTTCGAGCTTTGGAACCGCGCTCACTCGACCCGACGCGCGACCACGCGGTACACGAAGTCGATCGGCTCGCCGACGGAGAGCACGCGCATGAAGCTGAACGGCCGCATGCCGAGCTGCTCGTGCGTCAAGCGAAACGTGCCCGCCGCTTCGAGCACGTCGCCATCGATCGTGACCTCGGTGGGCACGGTCACCGGAATCGAGCGCCCGAGCAGCTCGATCGTGACCTCGAGCCGCTGCTCGCCGCCTTCGATCGTCGGCCCCGTGCCGCTGACCCGCAGGAACGGATGGTTCTCGGCGTCGAGCACGGCCTCGCTCAGCATGTTCCGGCGCGTGCCCGCGATGTCGTCGTCGGACGGCGTGCTGTCGAACTTGTCGCCTTCCTTCGCTCTGAGCTCCGCGTCGTCGACGACGAGCTCCTCGACCGGAATCTCCATCTCGAAGCGCGACTGCTCGAGCTCGGGATGCACGAGGACCTGGCCTGTCAGGCGACCCACCGAGACGACGTGGTTATGACCGAGGCGCTGCGAGATCGCGCCCTCGCCCTTGTAAACGAGCCAGTAGATTTCGGACGCGTCGGCGTCGATCTCGTAGAGCTCGGCTTGCTCCGGCGCCTGCACCGCGGCCGGTTGCGCGAGCGCGAGGCCCGCGGCGAGCGCAAACGGAACGACTCCAATCCAATGGACACGCATATCGATCTCCTGCCGGCCTCCCTGGCCATCGAATCGGCTGGCGCCGTCGATGTGTCGAAAGTCTACCACGCAGCGCACCGCGTGCCGCCGCGCGACGGCGGCGGCGCGCCTCGTGCGACGCACCGCGTGCGGAGCATGCCCTTCGAACGCTGAACGCGGGCTTAAAGAGCCGGCGTTCGGCGCCGGCAGGAGCGGAAGGTCCCGGGACGAGTCGACCGGCTCGGAACATCCGTGTTTCCGAGCCGGCGCCCGCCCTCCCCCTAATCAGAAGCTGTAGTTCAGCCCGAGCGAATAGCGGCGGCCGAACACATCGTAGCTGTTGCTGACGAGCTGCGCGCCGCCGCGGTCGCCGTACGCCGCGATGACCGGCGGATCGGTGTCGAGCAGGTTCGTCACGGTCAGCGACAATCGCATCTGGCGCCCGTCGCCGAGGTCGCGGTTGTAGCCGAGGATCAGGTTCAGGACCGATTGAGATTCGACCGTGTTGTCGTCGACGTCCCTGCCTTCCACCCACTGCACGTTCAGCAGCCCGCTATCGTAGTACCGGTGCTGCAGCCCAACGCTGTAGTCGCCGATCTGGTAGTTGAGGAACGCGGTCGTCTTCAGCTCCGGCCACTGATATCCACCTGCGCGCTCGACCACCGAGCCGCCGGCGGGCTGATCCTTGTTATCGAGCATCACGCCCGCGAGGAGCCGGAAGCTCAACGACTCCGCGAAGTCGTCGAAGAAGTCGGGCTCCGTCCTGAACAGGAGCTCGTAGTCGATGCCTCGAACGAGCGCCTTGTCGACGTTCAGGAACACGTTCTTCACGTTCGTGATGATGCCGTTCGCATCGCGCTGCACGAGGTCGCAGAGCACGCCGCTCTCGAAGCACTCGTCGACGATGCGCTGCTGGCCGAGCGTGCCGATCGCGTCGGAGAGCTCTATCCGGTACCAGTCGGCCGAGAACTGGAGCCCCGGCACGCGTCTAGGCTGATAAACGAAGCCCGCGGTCAGCGTGTCGGCCTCCTCCGGAGCGAGATTCGGGTTGCCGCCGGTGGTCACGGTGATCTGGAACTGGGCGTCGTTGAACGCGGGATCCTCGACGGAGCCGCCCCCGCCCTGCAGGTCGAAGCGCTCGGAGAACGTCGCCTCGCGCACGTCGCGCGACAGCGTCGTCCGCAGCCGCAGCGCCTCGTTGACCGTGAAGTCGATGCCCGCCTTGTACGACGTGATCTCACCGCCGAGCGAGTAGTCGGAGCGACGGCCGGCGAGGTTCAGCTCGAGGCGTCGGTCGCCGCTCGCGTAGAGCGGCATGATGAACTCGCTGAAGACCTCCCACACGTCGAACTCGCCGCTGATCGCGGGAACCGTCGAGAACTCGTGCAGGTTCGCGCTGCCGCCGGTAAATCCGGGGGGGATGCCCCGAATGCCGAGATCAGGCGCGTTGATCGGCGGACCGTACTTCATCAGCTCGACCGGGTAGCCGCGCTGCCAGAACGACTCCTCGCGATAGGTCGCGCCCGCCGCCATCGAGAAAGGCCCGGGGCCGAAGCCCTGCCAGACGTCACCCTGGAACAAGATCTCGGCGAACGACTGCACGACCGCGGACCGTCCCCACTTCGGCGACACGACATAACGTCGAGCCTCGTCCGAGACGTTGCCATGCCCGAAAATATTCATCGGCACGCAGTTCTCGATCGAGCCGTCCGGTCCGACGGGCCCCGGTATCGGCACGAGATCCTCGGGCCCACCGAGCGTGTCGTCGCCCTGCGGTGCCGGCACGCGGACGTTCGCGACCGCGTCGCGGAGCTGCTCGGGCGTCGGGTTGAAGCGCTGCACGTTGCAGATGATGACGCCCTGCGACGGATCTTCGCCCGGCTCGTCGCCGAGCAGCTCGCCCGTGACCGGGTCGACGGACACGGCGTCGATCGCGAGGAACATGCGGTCGACACGCAGGATGTTCGGGGTCCCCGTGAACTTGTCCGTCTCGCCGCGCTGGAACCTCGCCTGCAGCCTCCAGTTGTCGCCGCCGAACAGATCGCGGTCGATGCCGAGCGCGGCGGACCACGTCTCGAACGAGTTCCGGTCGTCCTGCGCGTCGGCAAAGTTGCTGTTCCCGGGCCCGAAGATCTGGCCGAGCTTGTCGACGCGGATTCTCGTGACGCCTTCCTCGAACATCCGCTGGCGCACGACCTCGGGCAAGAACGGATTCTCGCGGTAGATCGTGGCGTGCCAGATGCCCATCAAATGCGGATTGCCCGGACGGTCGTGCTGGTTCGACTGCGTCTCGCCGGCGAGCACGTGGCCGAAGATCCGCGTCCGATCGTTCGGCTCGAACTGCAGACCGACGAAAGCGTTCCAGCGCTCGACCTCGGCACCGTACGGACCGCCGGTGAAGGCGACATTTGCGTTCGAGAACTCGGGACCGCCCATCGTCGACTGGATCGTGCAGCCTTGGGCCGGTGAGCCGTGGCAGCCGAGCGGCCCCATCACGAACGGCCGCACGGACCGTCCGTCCGGCAGGAACGTATAGCGGTCCAGCGTGAACGGGACGGCTTGGCCGGCTTCGTTGAACGCATCGTTGATGATGCCGGACGGTGAGTGCAGCGACGAGTGAACGTTGGGCACCTTGAGGCGCTGAGGTACGCCGAACGGCGCCCCCGGCGACCACTCGGGGTTCTGCACGAAGCCCCACCGTTGGAACCATCCGCCGACGTCCTCGGGATCGCGGTTGCGATCGATCTGCTTGATCTCCTGAGTTCCGAACGCGCCGATCAGATGCCAGCGGTCGGAGAGCCGCGTGCCGCCGGCGACATCGATCGCGAAGTTCTCGCCGTCGCCTTCCGAGGTCATACCCGTCCGCACGTCGAAGCTCAGGCCCTCGAACTCGCGGTTCAGAATGAAGTTCGTGACGCCGGCGAGCGCGTCGGCGCCGTACGCCGCGGACGCGCCGCCCGTCACGACCTCGACGCGCTGCAGCAAGGCGCTCGGAATGTTGTCGATGTTGACGCTGCTGTTGCGGTCCGCCGGCACCGTCCGCGCCCCGTCGATCAGTATCAGCGTGCGCTGATCGCCCATGCCTCGCATGTTCAGGTAACTGCCGCCGGCGGTGCCGAACAGCACACCGCCGCCGCGCTGCGCGCTTTGCGTCAGGAAGAACTGCGGCAGCATGTCGAGCTGATCGACGAGCGTCGTGTTCGGATCGAGCATCGTCAGCTCGTCCGTCGTGACCGCGGTTACCGGCACGGGCGACGTGAAGCCGACCTCGCGGACGATCCGCGACCCCGTCACGGTCACCTCCTCGACGACCTGTTGCTGCGCGCGGGCGGGCCCGGCGAGCGCGAGCGACACGGACAATGCAATTCCGGTCCACGTCAACGCGTTGCAGCTCGACCGGTCGGCAACCGGACGCGCGCACAACGGAACGTAATGCCGAACGGCACGAAGCGATGCCATTGGTTGGTCTCCCCCGCTTGTTTCCCCTTTTTCGCTGTTGCCTTGTGGCAACAGGCCCTCCGAACGGTTTTGTTGGGTTCTTGTACTTCTTATACCAAGGTTTTCTCTACCACGTTTCGTGTGTGGTCGTCAAAGTGCAACCGTCTCGGCCATGTACCGTTCGCGCAGAGCGCTCGAATGCATTGGCTTCGAAGGCTTCTTCTGCGCGTGCAGCGAGCGACGCCGCTTTCTTCACGCAGCCGATCGCCGGTGCTACGCTCGGTGTGGCCGGTCCGCTCGCCGGACGGCCGGCGCGAAGCGGCGGCCGCGCGCTTCTGCCCCACGATCCGAGGTGCGCATCATGAGAGCGAACGATGTCCTTCACGTGGCGTTGGCCTGCGCGACGCTGACGTGGGCCGTGGACGCCTTCGCGGACCCGGAGCCCGGCCCCCAGCACGGCATCGTCATCGGTGCGAGCGCGTACCTGTCTGCCGGCGCGGATGCGATCCGCCAAGGCAACTACGACGAAGGCATTCGCCTGACGACGATCGGTCTGCAGCGCCAATCGCGCACACTGCGCGATCGCGCAGCGGGCCTCGCGAACCTGTGCGCGGCGTATGTCGCGAAGGGCGAACCCGACGAGGCGATTCCGTACTGCGACGAATCGATCGAGCTCTACGACGGAAACTGGCGTGCGTTCAGCAACCGCTCGCACGCGTATTTGCTGAAGGGCATGCTCGAGGAAGCGGCACGGGACAACGCGATCGCTGCCGGGATGCGCCCGAACGCGGCGCACGTGCAGATGATTCGCGGCATGCTGAACGAGCGAAACCTCACGCCGCGGATCACGATGCAGGAACACCGCTGACCGCGGCGCGGCGGAGACCCGCCGGCGTCAGAAGCGAAACACGACGCCGACGGTCGCAAACGGCAGCAGATCGAAATCCCCGATCTCGTCCGCGAGCTCGGCCTCCTCGGCCGCGAGGTCGTCCTCGAACTCAGGGATATCCGCGATCGGTCCGCTCGCCCGCAGCGACACTTTGGGGCTTCCGTGGCTCAAGATGCCGATGTCGAACGACACGCCGACGCCTCGCGTGCGGCGCCGCGACCAGTCCCAGCCGATGCCGGCGAAGAAGGCGCGATCGTCGAACTTCACGAGACCGGTGAGCGTGCCGACGTCTTCCGCGGCATAGGTCGTGCCGCCGATCGTGATCTCGTCGTCGAGCACGGATCTCGCCTCGAGTCGGTTGTCGTTCCGCAGCACGCCGGCGGAGAGACGCAGCGCACCACGGGTCGGATAGAAGTCGAAGCCGACGGCGAGCGAATCCCAAACCAAATCGAAGTCGTAGTCGATATCGGACTCCTCGGCCCCGAAGCCGAGCTCCGAGCCGTTCCAGCCGACCCGCACCGCCCACCGATCGCCGATGGAGTGCGCGTACTCGACGCCGAGGCCGAGGAGGCCCGCCTTTGCGCCGACAGCGTGGTCCTCGGCAAGCGCGCCCTCGGAAGCGAGGGCAGCTGTCGCCAACACGGCGTACGAGACGACACGCTCCCGTCGCCGCCTGCCGCAACTGCGAATCATTCAGACCTCCTCGTTCGCTTCCACAGGCGTCTGTAGTTTCCGGCATCACGGAACCCGACGCACAGGAGGAGCGTCACAGGAACATGGACGACCTCCTGCGCGCGGTCCGCGCGGCCGGCGCGGCGTCCGGGTCCATCGCGCGAGTCTTTCTGCTCGCGGCTTTCGGTGATAGTGTTCTAGTCAATCCGTGGAAGGCTCAAGACCGGGCCGGAAACATGAGCTTCATGCGAAATGCCTCTAGGACCATTGCTCGGCCGGCGCTCCTCGCCGTGGCGGGCGCGATGACCTGGGGTTGTGTCTCCTCCGTCGTCGTCGAATCGGATTTCCCCAAGCCGCTCGTCGAGCCGCTGCCGGTCACGATGGGCGTCATTTTCGACGACGACCTGATGAACTACGTGCACGTCGAGAGTCTGCCGCAGCAGTCGGCCTGGGTCATCGACCTCGGCGACGCGAACATCCAGCTGCTGTCGCCGCTTTTCGAGGCGATGTTCGTCGAGACGCAAAGGGTCGACGCCGTGCCCGTCGCGGGGTCGGTCGGCAAGCTCGACGGGGTGATCAAGCCTCGGCTCGAGAAGTTCGAGTTCGACGTCCCGATCCGTGAGCGCGACGAGTTCGTAGAGGTATGGATGCAGTATCTGCTGACGCTCTACGAGCCGGACGGCTCGGTCGTCGTCGAATGGCCCGTCAGCGGCTACGGCAAGGCCGAGCTCGGGCGGCGCCGCGAAGACTCGGTGCGCCGCGCGGCGATCGTCGCGATGCGAGAGGTCGGTGCGACGATCTCGACGAAGTTCGCCGAACAGCCGGACGTGAGCTATTGGCTGCAGGAGAAACGGAATGAAGCTGCGTTGTCCGCCGATCTCGGCGGTTGAGCGAACCGCGCTGCTGAAGCGCACGCTGCTGCCGCTGATCGCCGCGCCGCTGCTCGCGTCGTGCGGCGTGACGTCGCGGATGGAGCCTTACAAGCAGACCGATGCGGTCATCGGCGAGGGCGAACAGGTCGTCATCCTCGCCCGCAAGCATCACGCGAACCGCGAGGCCGAGCAGGATTTCATCGACTGTCTCAGCGATTCCCTCGCGAAAGGCAGCAGCGGCCTTGCCGTGCACTCGTCCAAGGAATTCGAGGACAAGATGTATCCGTGGTTCGAGCCGTCGATGGCGCCGCTCAGCACGGAGGATCTGACTGCGCTTCTCGAGAGACCCGGCGTCATGGACCAGATCCGCTCGACGGGCGTCCGCTTCCTGATCTGGCTCGACGGCTCGACCGACCGCGTCGCGAGCGGCGGCGGCATCACGTGCGCGGCGGGCGTCGGCGGCGCCGGCTGCATGGGTCTCGCGTGGTGGGAGGACGACGCTCGCTACGACGCCACGGTCTGGGACATCAAGGAGCTGTCGTCGGCCGGAACGATCCACGCCGACGTGAAGGGCCGCTCGGTGATGCCCGCGATCGTGATCCCGCTGCCGTTCATCGCAAGGCCGCAGGCTGCTGCGTGCCGTGGGCTGACGGAGCAGATCCGCACGTTCCTGACGACGCCCGAAGGCTACGGCGCCGGTCCCGATCCCGCATACCGCTGAGCGCCGGCCTGCGGCTCGAACGCAAGCTGACGACCACGTCGTTGCGCCCGCCCGCCGGACGCTTACACTTCGGCGCACTTCCCGTGCGCCGACGATGAACGACCGACACGATCTCAAGCTCGTCCTCGACTCCGGCGTGCCGGTCGTCGTCATCGAAACGGCCGACGAGGGCCGAGCCCTCGACATGCTGATTCAGGTCGCAGGCCGAGGCCGCGGCCGTCCTCTGTACCGTTGGTCGATCACGGACGGGCTCCGGCGCCTCGACGTCGAGCTCGACGCGCAGCGCCACAACGCCGCGCCGACCGACGTCCTGCGCCACATCCGCGCAGTCGCGCGAGCCGGCATATATGCGCTGCTCGATTTCCATCCTTTCCTCGGCGATCCCGTGAACGTCCGGCTCCTGAAGGACATCGCCCTCGACGCTCCGCGCACCGGCATCACGCTCGTCCTCATCAGCCATGCGATCGAGATTCCGCCCGAGCTGCAGCGCCAGGCCGCCCGGTTCGAGATGCGCCTCCCCGACGCGACGGAACGGCGCGCGATCGTCGATCGGGTCATCGCCGAATACCGCAAGAGCAACCTGATACGCGACCTCAAGATAGACTCACATGCTCTTGATCTATTGATAAGAAATCTGAGCGGCCTCTCGCACTCGGATACGGAGCGCCTCGCGCGGAACGCGATCTTCCAGGACGGCGCGATCACGCACGACGACGTCGCGGCGGTCATGGCCGCGAAGTACAGCCTGCTGAACAGCGGCGGCGTGCTGACCTACGAGTACGACACTGCAACGTTGGACGAGGTCGCGGGCTTTCGTGCCGTGAAGGTCTGGCTGAGGCAGCGCCAGGCCCTGTTCGGCGCGGAGCGCCCGCCCGGCCTCGACCCGCCGAAAGGAATACTGCTGATCGGCGTTCAGGGCTGCGGCAAGAGCCTTGCGGCGAAAGCCGCGGCGGCAGCCTTGCACGCGCCGCTGCTGCGCCTCGACTTCGGTGCGCTCTACAACAAGTATCATGGAGAAACGGAGCGCAACCTGCGGGAATCGCTGCGCCTCGCGGAGACCATGAGCCCATGTGTGTTGTGGCTCGACGAGATCGAGAAAGGCGTCGCCTCGGGGCACGACGACACCGGCACGTCGCGGCGCGTTCTCGGCACGCTGCTCACGTGGATGGCGGAGCGGCGGGCGGACGTGCTGCTCGTCGCGACGGCGAACGACATCGATGCGCTGCCGCCCGAGCTCGTGCGCAAAGGACGGTTCGACGAGATCTTCTTCGTCGACCTGCCGACGCCCGCGCAGCGCGCGGACATTCTGTCGATTCACCTGAAGAAGCGAGGGCTCGATCCGCAGCGCTTCGACATCGCCCGCCTCGTCGCCGAGACGGACGGCTTCTCCGGCGCGGAGCTCGAGCAGGCGGTCGTGTCCGCGCTCTATGCCGCTCATGCGCTTCGCCAGGAGCCGTCGGCCGGACACGTGCTCGCCGAGCTCCGGAAGACGCGGCCGTTGTCGGTCCTGATGGCGGAGCGCATCGAGGCGCTGCGAGCATGGGCGCGCGACCGGACCGTGCCGGCCGACTGACGTCCAGAGAAACCACCTGAAGTAGAGAGAACATCTATTTGAATATAGGGAAAGAAGAAGAGCCCATCGACGACGAGAGCCCGACCAACGAGCTGCCGGTGCTGACCGAGCTCGACGTCGTCGACCTCGACGCCGGCCCGATCGAGTTGCGCCCGGACGTGCTGTTCGCGGACGACGACTGGCTGCCCGCGGGCGACGCCCAGGAGGACCTGCGGTCCGGCACGGGACGCTTCGCGCGTCCCGAGGACCTGCCGGACATCGAGCCCTTCCCGGAATCCGACGAAGAGCTCGCCTTCTTGCAGCGCCGGATCCAGCTGCTCGAGGCGACGTTGGACGACAAGGACGCGGAGATCGCGTCGCTCGCCGAGCGGCTGAAAGCGACCCGTGACGCCGTCGAGCGTCGGGACGCAACGGAAGCGCGGCTGCGCTCGGAGCTCGCGGACGCCGCAGCGCAACGGCGCCAGCTCGAAGCGCGGCTTGCCGAAGCGGAGACGCTCGCCGAGGAGTATGCGAGCCGCGTCGCGGAGCTCACGAGCCGGGTACGCACGCTCGAGCAAGAAGTTGCTCAGCGCGACAAGGTCTTCGCCGAGCTCGAGGCCGAGCTGATCGCGCGCGAGGCGCGCGTCGTCGAGCGAGAGCGTGCGCTCGCGGAGGCCAAGGCGGCGTCGGCCGAAGCGGCCTCGCCGGCCGGCAGTGCGGAGGCGGACGGCGGAAACGACGGCACCGGCCGCCACGCGTCACCGAGCGAATCGGCGCTCGAAGCCGCGCTTGCCGCGAGCCGCGAGGAAGCGGCCGCGCTGGCGGCGTACATCGATTGCAGGCGCGCGCACTGGCTGGCGCTCGAGGCCCAGCTCGACGAGCATCGCGCGAGGCTTCGAGAGCTCGAGCAGGAGCTCGAGCAGCGCGCGGAACGCGAGCGACGGGAGGCCGAGCGGGCCGACGCCGAGGCACGCCGCGCCGACGCGCTCAAGAGCGAGCTCGCCAAATTGCGCGCGCGGTCCGAGACCGGACCCGCGGCGGCCGAGCCGCAGGCGTCCGCGGACGAAGCGACGACGGCGACGCTCCGCATGCCCGCGGTGGCCGCAGCTGACGGCGACGGGGCGGCTCCGCCCCTCTCCGCTGCACCCGCCGCCCTCGTCTGCCTGACGAGCGACCCGCCGCGTACCTACCCGATCGGCGCGAGCCCGCTCCTGATCGGCCGAGGTCCCGACTGCGACGTGCGTATCGCGACTCACTTCGTGAGCCGCGAGCACGCCCGGATCGTTCGCGAGCGGGACCGCATCGTGATCGAGGATCTCGGCAGCACGAACGGCGTTTTCGTGAACGCGGTGCGCGTCGATCGGGGTCCGTTGCGCGACGGAGATCTCGTCACGATCGGCGAGACGCAGTTCCGGTTCGAAAGCGAGGCGCGGACCGGCACCGCGTAGCCGAATGCGCGTTATCGACGCCGCGTCGCGCCGTGGCATACTGCCGCCCGTTCGTGCGAAGGCCACTCGCGACTGCAATGACCTCGTCTGCCCTCAAATTCGAGTTGATCCTTGCGATGACATTGCTCGCGGTCGGCATGCTCGCGCTGCCGATCGCCGTGTACTGGGTCGGACAGCTCGTGATCGGCGCTTATGAAAGCGACGGAGGCGTCGTCGGTCTGATCGGTGCGATCTGGGACGACCTCGGCCGCGGCAGCCCGGCGGCATGGATACTGGTCTTGAGCCCGTACGTCGTGATCCAGCTCTTCCGCGTCGCATTCAAGCTGCTGCGACGCTCGTGAAGGATGTCACAGTATCCGAGCGCCGCGCGTGGGTTGCGGAACGCGTTCTGTTAACGTTTCTCGTGGGCCCGTTCCGAGCTCGCACGCCGAACCCGAACCACGATGTGGAAGCTCCTGCGAAGACTCGTCAGTGCCGGCGGCCCTGCGCGGCCGGCCCGACCGCTGCGGCCGTCGGCCGCCACGAGCGACATTCTCGCCCGCCGCACCGCCCCGGCTCAGGCCCCGGCGCGAGCGCGGCGCACTGACGGCGTCGCATTCGATCCGTACAACACCGGGACGTTCGACCGGAGCGCGTCGTGGGAACGGGTCGCGAAGCGCGAGCACTGACGCAGCCTGCCGCCCGGATCGCTACGCGCTCGCCGGCCAGGGGCTTACCGGCTTGGTCCGACACGCGCCCGGTCGGTACAACCCGATGAACGGCCTCGTCATTCCGGCCAGTAGTACCACCCGATCAGCACGAGCGTCACGATCATCGGCGCGATGGCCGCGGCCCGCCACGGCCGCCCCTTCAGCACTCCGTAGAAACTCAGTGCTGCGAATAGAGTCAAAGCCGCGAAGAATGCTAGGCTCACGAGCAGGGAGCCGGCCTCGGCTTCGATTCTCGGATATCGCGGACCCAGCACGACGAAGATGACCGCCACCCCTATCAACGAGAACAGGATGGACACGGCGGAGCCCAACACGAATCCGAGTAGGACGACCGATGGCTTCATATCTTCCTGATTCCGCTGCGTTCCTTCGTGGGAGCCCGGCGGCGTCGAGGCTTGATTCGCCAGGCTATCGGCCTGAAACTTAGCGAACGGTCAACATGTCGGCAACCGCAGGTCGAGGAGGTAATGTGAGGGAGATTCTCCGTCCGCTCATGGTCGGCGCCGCGCTGCTCTGTACGAGCCTCACCGCCTCGGCGACCCTCGAAGACATTCCGCCGCCGCTCGAGATGAGCAGCAAGCATCCCGAGATCGCGCGAAACGTGACACGGCTGATCGAGGAATTCCACTACTCTCGGCCGAAGTTCGACAACTCCTACTCCTCCGCAATCCTCGATCGCTACCTCGACGCTCTGGACGGCAGCCGCATGTACTTCCTCGCGAGCGATATCGCGAGCTTCGGCCGGTACCGCTACGAGATGGACGACCGCGTGAAGTCGGGAGAGCTGCAGCCGGTTTTCGACATCTTCAACGTGTTCATGCAGCGTACGCACGAGCGCGTGAGCTATGCGCTCGAGCTGCTGAAGACCGAGCCCGATTTCACGATCGACGAGGAATTCCAGTTCGATCGCACGGAGCTGCCGTGGCCGGTCTCCGAAGAAGAGATGCGCGAGGTGTGGCGCAAGAAGGTCAAGTCCGACGCGCTGTCGCTGATGCTCGCGGGCCAGACGTGGGAAGAGGCCGTCGAAACGCTGACCGATCGCTACGAGAACCTCTACAAGCGCATCACGCAGCTCACCGCGGACGACGTGTTCGAGACCTACATGAACGCGGTCGCGCATACGATGGACCCGCATTCGAGCTACCTCTCGCCTCGTCAGAGCGAGGAGTATCGGATCCAAATGAGCCTGTCGTATGACGGCATTGGCGCGTCGCTGCAGGCGGACGGCGACTACGTGAAGGTCATCGACGTGATCCCGGGCGGCCCGGCGCAGATCGACGGGCAGCTGAAGCCCGAGGACCGCATCACGGCCGTCGCGCAGGGGCCCGACGGCGAGTTCGTCGACGTGATCGGCTGGCGGCTCGACGACGTCGTGCAGATCATTCGCGGGCCGAGCGGCACGACCGTTCGTTTGCAGGTGCTGCCCGCGGGCGCGGCGCCCGGCTCGCCGCCGAAGGTCATCGCGCTCGTGCGAGACAAGGTGAAGCTCGAGGAGCAGGCCGCGAAGAAGGCCGTCGAGACCGTCGAGATCGACGGCCAGCAATACAAGGTCGGCGTGATCACCGTGCCGAGCTTCTACCAGGATTTCGCCGCGCGGAGCCGCGGCGATGCCGAGTACACGAGCACGTCGCGCGACGTCGCGAGGCTCATCGACGAGCTCAAGGCCGAAGGCATCGTGGGCCTCGTGATGGATCTCCGGGCGAACGGCGGCGGCCACCTGACCGAGGCGCAGGAGCTCAGCGGCCTCTTCATCAAGGACGGCCCCGTCGTCCAGCTCAAGGAGACGAGCGGCGCCGTGCAGAAGCTCGACGATCCGAGCCCGAATCAGGTCGTCTACGACGGACCGCTCGTCGTGCTCGTCGATCGCTACAGCGCGAGCGCGTCGGAAATCTTCGCCGCCGCGATCCAGGACTACGGCCGCGGCATCGTGATCGGCCAACAGACGTTCGGAAAGGGCACCGTGCAGAACCTCTTCAGCCTGGACCGGCTGCTGCGGGGCGACAATAACGGCCAGCTGACGCTGACAATCGGCAAGTACTATCGAGTCACGGGCGAGAGCACGCAGCACCGGGGCGTGATCCCGGACATTGCCCTGCCCCCTCGTGTCGACCCCAAAGCCGTCGGCGAGAGCAGCCGAGACACCGCGCTTCCGTGGGATCGGATCCAGGCGACGCGCTATCAAGCGATGGACGCGCTGGACGCGGCGATCGAGCTGCTGCGCGAATTTCAGAAGCAGGAGGCGGCCAACGATCCCGAGTACGAGTACTTGCTGAGTGAGATCGCGGCCACGGAGCAGCTTCGCCAGCAGAAGACGCTGTCGCTCAACCTCGAGAAGCGTAAGGCCGAGCGCGAACGGATCGAGCAGGAGCAGCTCGCACGCGAGAACGCTCGCCGCGCGGCGCTAGGCCTCGAGCCGATCGCGAGCCTCGAAGAGCTCGACACGACCGTCGACATCGGCGGCAAGATCCTGCTCGATCAGGCGACGCGCATCGTCGCCCAGCTGGCACTGCTCGACGACGACCGCAAGCGTGAGCTGATGACGACGCGCGGCCTGAGCGCGGCGAACGCCGACACCGCGAAGGAAGCCGCTAGCGCAGGGCGTTGAGCAGATCCCAGTAGTCGTCGGCCAGCACGTTGATCCGGATCGGCGCGTCGCTCGCACGGCGCGCCGGCTGACCTCCGTCGAAGCTCACGCGGATTTCCTCGACGCATTCCGGGACCGGGACCGCATCGGTCTCGGTCCGGTAGCGGATCTCGTGCATCAGCGCTTCGGTCCGCCGCCGCACCGCCTCGGCGAAGTTCTGCTGTTTGAGCTCGTTCATCTTCTCGCGGATCCGCTCGACCATCCGATCACAGTCGCGACGGTCGCCGAATTTCATGTCCGCGACGGCCCGCTCGGTGGTCGCCTTCGCGAGCAGCGCGAGGTCGTGCTCGGCGAAGTGCACGACGAAGTGCTGCGCGAGCGCGATCACGGCCGTGTTGATCAATCTGCGGCTCTCGAGGCTCAAACCTTCGAGCTCGGGCAGCGGCTCACCCTCGATCTTCGTGACGAGATCTTTCAGCTCGTCGATGCGCTGGGCGAGAACGATTTCCCCGTTCGCGAGCCCGCGGATACGCCGCTTGAGCTTCGGGCCGTGCAGGATCCTCATCAGAAAGTTCGCACGCTTCAGGCGCTGCTCGAGCCGGCGCTTCTCGCTGTCGAGGCCGGCCCGTTTGTGCTCGAGCTCCGTCAGCTTCAACGCGATCGCCTCGAGACGGCGGCCCCTTTTCGCGAGCGCCGCATCGCGTAGCTGCTTACGCTCGCGTTTCTCGCGCTGAAGCTCGAGATCCGCCGCGAACTGCTCGAGACGCTGCGCCGCGGTGTCCCACAGATGGCGCAGCTGGAAATAGACCATCGCGTTCGCCGCGGCGAGCGGATTCGTCAGCAGCCTCTCGAGCCCCTCGAGCTGCTCGCGGGCACGCGCAATCGCCGCCTCCTGCTCCTTCAACTTGTCGAGCAGGTCGTAACGCTCGCGACGCAGGTCGCGCAGCTCACGTTTGACGGCCGCCCGGTTCCAATAGAGCTTCAGCAGCTGCTCGTTCTTCTTCTTCTGGGGCCGTGCTTCGAGGAATCCGAAGATCATAGCGATCAGGGTCCGTTTTCGGTTTCGCTCTTCCCTGCAACGACGAGCGCGAATATACCGGCCCGGGCCTGGCAAAACCGTGATAAGGAGCGGAATTTCCGGCTTTTTCCGGCGCCGCAGGGACGGGCGGCGGCGGGGACTTGCGGCGGCTCCGGCGGGCGCCGGGCCTCGAATCAGCGGAACTTATGGCCCATGTCGAGCAAGTAGTCGAGCCACTTGTTCAACATGATGTTGTTCCGCCAGCGCCGATCGAGCTCGAGCGAATGCACGGCGGCCGCCTCCTGAGCGGCGAGCTCCCTCAGCTTGTGATGGTAATGGGCGTCGGCCGCCCGCACGGCTTCGACGAGGCGCGCGTCATGGTAGACGCGGATCATCAAGTCCGGATCGGCGATCTGCTCCCCGTCCTCGCCATCGAACCAGTACGTGAGCTTGATCGTCGTCGTATACGGCTCGAACGACACGGGCTTCAGATGCAGGTCACAGTCCTGCGGCGAGACCGAGACGGCGCTTCCGAGCCGCTTCGGCCGCTGCACGGCGAGCGGCTCGATCAAGCTCACGAGCTTGATGTAGTTGCTCTCGTAGAGCGTCATCAGACCGGTGAAGCTGCCGGGCCGATAAACGCACTGCGGAACGATCAAACTGTCGACCAGTACCTGCATGACCAGATTCGTCCTTCCGAGCGAGCATGCCACAAGCGCCTCGGTGGAACAAAGGCTTGACAACCCTTGCTCGAGTGCGCTCGCATGCGGAAAACCCTGTGAGAAACGCACGCGAACGCGGCCGACCCGGGCCGCGCCGCCGGGGCATCGGGAAGCCGAGAACGAGCCGCCGAGCGACTACCAGCTTGACCGTTTTCTGCGTTTGAAGTTCGGTGCGACGAGCCCGATCAGGATTCCGCCGAACAGGACCCCGGCCCCGATCAGGAACCAGCTCTGCCTGGCGTCGCTCGCAAGCTCGGTGTTCTCCATCGCGAGCCGGTTGATGCGTTCCTCGGCCTCTGCGATGCGTTTCCGCAGCTGCTCGTTCTGGTCCCGAACGGCGAGCACGTTCGACGACGCGTTGCGGATGTCCTGAAGCTCGAGCGAGATTTCCCTGTTCGTCGCCTTCGTCGTTTCGAGCTCGTCGCGTGTCCGCGTGAGCTCCTCCGTCAGCGCGGCCACCTGCGCCTCGAGCTCCTGGACCCGCTCGCGGGCGGCGGTCAGATTCCGCTCCGCCGCCGCGAGCCGCTCTCTCGCGATCGGCTCCGCCTGAAGATAGTGCGTCTCCACCCAGCCCTCGGCGCCGTCGCCGGCGACCCGCACCTGCGTGTAGCCGTTCTCCTCGCGGAGCGCCTCGACACGCACGCCGGAGGACAGCTGGCGGATGATCCGGTACTCGAGGCTCGGCCCGGTCCGCAGCATCACGGGGATATTGTCGGAGACGTAACGGGTCTGCCCGAAAGCGGCGGCGGAAACGAGGAACACGCAGACGAGCGCGGCGCTTCGCAACATTGTGACTTGCCCGGGTTCGAGTCGGCTTTTTCTTCGGCGAGACGCTTCGGCTCTCGGGCGAGCCGATTCGGCGCAGGAGCCTAACTGATCTCGCCGGAACTTGAAACGGCTTTGTGCGGGCCGCCGGACGACGAGGGCTCGCCTCCCCGACCGCGCGGCGGCGTTCGCGCCGCGGCGCGTCGGTGACGGCTCACGGGGAGCCGATCTTCATCACGTGCTCGCGGTAGAAACGAAGCTCGCGGATCGAGTCGTGTATGTCCGCGAGCGCGAGATGAGTCGACTGTTTCTCGAAACGGGCCGCGATCTCCGGCGCCCAGAGCTGCGTCACGATCTTGAAGCTCGACACGTCGAGGTTGCGGTAGTGAAAGAACGCGGCGAGCTCCGGCATATGACGTACCAGGAATCGCCGATCTTGGCATATGCTATTGCCGCACATCGGGGAGGAACCTTGATCGACGTAACGGCGGAGGAAATCGAGGGTCAGCTGCTCGGCCTCGCGCTCGGTGATCGTGCTGTTGCGCACGCGCTCTACGAGCCCCGACTGGTTGTGCTGCCGCGTGTTCCACTCGTCCATCGCCGCGAGCACGTCGTCCGGCTGATGGATCGCACAGACCGGTCCCTCGTCTAACACGATCAGATCCTTGTCCGTGATGACCGTTGCGATCTCGAGTATCCGGTCGGTGTCGGGATCCAGCCCGGTCATCTCGAGATCGATCCAGACGAGATTGCTTCTGCGGTTCAATGCACGGCCCTCCAATCGAGGCATTGTAACAGTGCCCTCTGCCCGTCGCGGCGATATCGCCCGCCGATGCGGGCTCGGATTGCGGCCCCGGCTTCGGGTCGCGGCGCCATCCGTGCGTTGCGGAGGCTGCCGATGAGCGAGCGCGGCATCGTCGTCGCCCGCCACCTGCGGCACGTGACCGTCGAGGGCACGGACGGCCAGAGGAGGCTTTGCAAGACGGCGCAGCGGCGCCTGCAGCCGATCGTCGCCGACGACGTCGAGTGGCGGCCGGAGCCCGACGGCACGGGCACCGTGACCCGCGTCCTCGAGCGCAAGACGACGCTGACGCGGGTCGACAGCCGCGGCCGCTGCGAGCTCGTGGCCACGAACCTGTCGCAGGTCGTCGTCGTCGTCGCGTACGCGCCGCCCCCGGACTGGTTCGTGGTCGACCATTACCTCGTCGCCGCGGAGCTTGCGGACCTCGACGCGCTGATCGTGCTCAACAAGATCGATCTCGGCGACGAGCCGCTCGCGCATCTCGACTGCTACCGTCGCGCAGGCTATTCCGTCGTGACGGCGAGCGCGCTCGACGGCCGCGGCATCGATGCGCTGACGGACGCGCTGCGCGGCACCCGCAGCGTGCTCGTCGGTCAGTCGGGCGTCGGCAAGTCGTCGCTCCTGAACGCGCTGCTCGGCGACACGGTGCAGGAGACCGGGGAGCTCACCGGCAAAGGCGGTCACGGCCGACACACGACGAGCAGCGCCGTGCTCTATCGCCTCCCGAACGGCGCGGAGATCGTCGACTCGCCCGGCGTTCGCGGCTATGCCCCTTACATCGAGGACCCCGTGCGCGTGCAGCACGGGTTTCGCGAGTTCCGGCAGCGGCTCGGCGAATGCCGCTTCGACGATTGCCGGCATCTCGCCGAGCCCGACTGCGCGGTCAAGGCGGCGCTCGACGCAGGCGAGATCTGTAGAGAGCGCTACGAAAGCTACGCTCGGCTGTACCAGCTCGTCGTCGAGTTCAGGACGCGGCACTGAGCCTCAGGACACGCTCCGTCTAGGCGCCGGTCAGCCCCGCTACCGCTCGTCGGTCGCGTCGATCTTGCGGCGCCCGGTGAGCGCCCGCGACAGCGTGCCGCTGTCGATGAACTCGAGCTCGCCGCCGACCGGGACGCCGTAAGCGATGCGCGTCGCGGTGACGCCGTGCTTCTGAGCGAGCGCCGCGATCAGGTGCGCCGTCGCATCGCCCTCGACGGTCACGCTCGTCGCGACGATCACCTCGTCGATCTCGCCGTCGGCAAGGCGTTGCTCGAGCAGCTCGAGACCGAGCTCCGTCGGACCGATGCCGTCGATCGGCGAGAGGTGCCCCATCAGCACGAAATATCGGCCTCGATACGCGTTCGAGCTTTCGATCGCGAGAAGGTCGGCCGGCGTCTCGACGATGCAGAGCTTCGTCCCGTCACGCTGCGGGCTTCGGCAGAAGCGGCAGACGGTCTCCTCGGTCAGCATCCGGCACTGCTCGCAATGCCGGATCGACTCTGCAGCCGAATCGAGCGTCCGCGCGAGGCGGCGGGCTGCCTCCCGCTCGCGATCGAGCAGATGAAAGGCCATCCGCTGCGCAGACTTCTGGCCGACGCCGGGCAGGCATTGCAGCGCCTGAATCAGCTCCGCGAGGAGCGGCGAGTAGACGTTCGACATCGCGACGCTGGACGCCGTCAGAACGGCAGCTTGAATCCCTCCGGAAGCTGAAAGCCGCCCGTCAGCGACGAGAGCTTCTCCTGGACCGTACGCTCGACCTTGCGGGTCGCGTCGTTGATCGCTGCGGCGACGAGATCCTCGAGCATGTCCTTGTCGTCGCCGACGAGGTTCGGCTCGATCTCGACGCGCCGCACCTCGTACTTACAGGTCATGCGCACCTTGACCATGCCGCCGCCCGATTGGCCCTCGACCTCGGTCGATGCAAGCTCCTCGTGAGCCTTCTGCAGGTTGGCTTGCATCTCCTGCGCCTGTCGCATCAATTGGCCCAAGCCTTTCATGAATCCCTCTTTCCGTTGAGTGATACGTAGAGTCGCCGCGCGCCGGCCTCGGCACGGCGAGGTCAGTCGGTGCCGTTGCGCGGCTGGATCGTATCCGCCTCGAGCACCGCGCCGAACGCCTCCTGCGCGGCGCGCACGTTCGGATCCTGCTCCATCGCCTCGCGCGCTCTGCGCATACGCTCGTTCTCGTTCGCGAGCCGGATCTGGGCCGGCGTCGGCCGCGGCGGTGTGCCGGTCGTGATCGACAGCGTGATCGGCCGGCCGAGATACTCGCTGATCGCGGCCTCGAGCCGCGATCGGACCTGCTGCGTCGCGAGCATCTCCTTCTCGGGCAAGAGCACGAGCTCGAGGCGCCGTTCGCTCGCCTTCGCGAGCTCGCAATGATCGGCAAGCTGACGCGCGGCGCCGCGGATGTCGGCGCCCTCGATCAGCGAAGACCAGCGGCCGTCCCAGCGACGCGCCGGTGCCGCATCGTCGCCGAGCGAGTCGTATAGAGGGTCCGGGCCGAGCGGCGCGGCGTCTCGCGGATCGAACTCCGGCAGCCCCGGGTCATCCGTGAACGGGGGCGCCGGCGGCGGGCCGTCGTAGGTGCCCGGGTCGGGGCTCGCCCTGCCCTGGGCCGGGGCCGGCGAAACGGCTTTCGGCGTGCCGCGCTCGAGCGGCTCCGAGGGCCGGGTCTTCGCGGCCGACGCGCCGGTCGTCCGGGCCGGCGCTCCCGCGGCACTCGCCGCCGGAGCGCCCGACGGCGTCCCGGGCCGAGCGGCGCGCGGCTGCGCTCGTCCGGGCTCAGTGCCTCCGGTGCCCGTGTCGGTGCCGACGGGCCTGAAGGCGAGCATCCGCAACAGCGTCATCTCGACGGCGACGCGCGGATCGCGGGCCACCGGCAGGTCGCGCCGCCCCTGCAGCGCGATCTGGAAGTAGAGCTGCACGTCCTCCGCAGAAATGCGCTCCGCGAGGGGCTTCAACGTCTCGAGGTCCTCGTCGGGCACGCGGTCGCCGACGAGCTGGATCACCGCGAGCTGGTGCAGCGCGCCCATCAGCTCGTCGAGCACCGAGCCGAAATCGGGCGCCCGCTCCGCGAGCTGCGCGACCTCGTCGAGCAGCGCGTTGCCGTCCTCGGCGGCGAGCGCTTCGAGGATCCTGAGCACGTGACCGCGGTCGATCGTGCCGAGCATCGCGTTGATCGCCGCGGCCTCGATCCGGCCGCCGCAGAACGCGATGCCCTGGTCCAGCATGCTGAGCGCGTCGCGCATGCTGCCGTCCGCGGCCTTCGCGAGCGCCTTGAGGCCCTCGGCCTCGGCGTCGACGCCCTCCGCCGCGCAGATTTTCTCGAGCTGAGCCTGGATCTGGGCTGCCGTGAGGCGCTTCAGGTTGAACTGCAGGCAGCGCGAGAGCACCGTGATCGGCAGCTTCTGCGGATCCGTCGTCGCGAGCAGGAATTTGACGTGCGGCGGCGGCTCCTCGAGCGTCTTGAGCAGTGCGTTGAACGAGTGGTTAGAGAGCATGTGCACCTCGTCGATGAGGTACACCTTGTATCGGCCCCGCGTCGGCGCGTACTGGACGTTATCGAGCAGCTCGCGCGTATCGTCGACCTTCGTGCGGGACGCCGCGTCGACCTCGAGCAGATCGACGAACCGGCCCTGATCGATCGCCGTGCAGGCATCGCAGACGCCGCACGGCTCGGCGACGACGCCCTGCTCGCAATTCAGCGCCTTCGCCAGGATCCGCGCGACGGTCGTCTTACCGACGCCCCGCGTGCCGGTGAAGAGATACGCGTGGTGGAGCTTGTCCTGCTCGAGCGAATTCACGAGCGCACGGACGACGTGCTGCTGCCCGACGAGATCCTGGAACCGCCGGGGCCGCCACTTCACTGCGAGAACGGTATAGCTCACTTCGGAACCGGATCCTCGGCTGAATGCGGGCGCCGGAAAACGAGATCCGCGTCAGCCCGACCCCGGCACCCGACCGAGCCGCTACCGCTGCTCCCTTCCGGGCCTGACGGGGTTTACGACGGGTCGTCGCGGGGGGACCGACGCGGACCTCGTGGATTTTAACAGACCCTCGTCACCGGCGTCGGTTCGATTGCCGTTGGATCTCGATCGGACTTTGCGCTACGCTCCGCCCCCTCGGAGAGGTGGCCGAGCGGTCGAAGGCGCTTGCTTGGAAAGCAAGTGTACGGTAACCCCGTACCGTGGGTTCGAATCCCACCCTCTCCGCCAGATGCTGCCGGCTAAAAGGACCGCAGCCGACGTGCGGCTTCCTCGGCACATAGGCACTTGGTCCTACAGCTGCCCCCGCCGATAAGTTCTACCCTCAACTTTCTGACGGAAGCCAAGGCCGCCGCCCGGGGACGGTGGCGGCTCGCGCGTTCGAAGGTCAAGACCGGCGAGCGAAAAGGAGACTCGCCATCGGGGGTGCGAGCCATGCTGTGTCGTTTCGCATTCGCTTTGATGCTCGGCGCTTCCGCGTCGACCTCTGCGCTTGCGCAGGATGTCGTCACCTACAAATCCGCGGTCGTCGCGCTCGCCGAAGATCCTGCCTTGAGAGCCGAGTTCGAGGAGGGCCTCGTCGCGAAGGCACTCGAGCACGATTACGACGCGGTGACGAGCTACGACCTCGTCCCGGATGTAACGGACGTCGACGACAGACGCTTCCTCCGAACTCTCGCGTCGGACGGCGTTCGCATGGTGCTCATGGTTCGGCCCGCGGCGGTCGGTCCCGGGTCTTCTCTCGAATCGGTGCGCGATGCAGTCTCCCCCGAGCTCCTGACCGACATGCGGAAGTTCGCGCGAGACATCAGCTCGTCGGATGGGGACGACCTGATCGCGGTCGTGCACATGGCGATTTACGAGATCTCGGAGCGCGACGCAGTGCTCGTCTCATCCGGCGCCGTTTGGCTTGATGAGGAGGCGCCGACGCGAGCGGAACAAGTCGACCGGCTCCAGGACTTGATCGTCGCGAACGTGGATGCGGTGAGGCCGAAGATCAGAAGCTTGCTCGGCTTGCCGGGTCTCAAGCGACCGGCAGCCGGTGACATCGAAGAGGCGCGAGCACCTTTGTCCGAAAGCGTCGAAAGATGAAGACGCGAGCGAGCCTCGCGACCGACCCCGAGCCGCGCGCGCCAGGCGGCAACCAAGGTTAGCCTCGAAGAATGCGTGCGGCCGACCGAGTGCTGGCGCCCGACGTCCGCGCTGGACTAGAACGCCGCCGTCGCCCCGACGTAGAACCGCCGCCCGTTGATGTCGTAGTTGTTCGTGTTGAACGTGCCCTCCGGCAGATTCGGCGGTTGCGCCGCCGGATCCCGCCCCGTGATCGGCGGCTCCTCGTTGAACACGTTCTCGATGCCGAAGCGCAGCGCGAGATTCTCGCCGAGCTGATAGCGGCCGAGCAGGTCGAACAGGTTATACGCCGATGCGCCGGTGATCGTCGTGTTCGGGTTCGTCGCCGAGACCTCCGCATCGATGCTCGGCAGATGCTGCCATCTGAGGCTCACATCGAAACGGTCGAGCACGTACGTGAACGACGATAGTGCCTGGTAGTCGTACGCGCTGCCGTTCAAGCCGTTCTGCGTCGGCCCGAACGTGCCAGCGAAGTCCGTCAACGGATCGGTCGGCAGCTCCGCCGATTTCATGTCGAGGAGCACGTTGATCAGCGACGTCACGTCGACTCGACCGGGTCCGGCGTCGAACGTCCAGTTCAACTGCAGGTCGATCCCCGACGTCTCGAAGCGGCCGCTGTTGAAGAAGGTTCGCTGTATATCGCCGATCGTGCCGGTGGCATTGCGGTTGAACCCCTGACAGAGCGGCGCACCGGGATCGAACGTCGGATTGAAGGCCGGATCCGTGCACTGGCGCATCACGATATCGGGGGACTGCTCACCTATCGCCTCGCTGACCTCGATGTCGTAGTAATCGACCGAGATCCGCACGTCGGAAAAGAGGCCCTCGCCCAACGCAAGATCTATCACCGCGCCGATGGTCCACGTATCCGCCTCCTCGGTGTCGAGGTTCGGATTGCCGACGGTCGTCGGGAACAGGAACGCGGGCCCCGCGGGCTGCGGCGTCGTCGTCACGAGCCCCGCCGCGACGGCGGCCGGATCGGCCGAAGCGAGCGTCTCCGCGGGGACGCCGTAATACTGCTCGTCCGCGGTCGCACTGCCGCTCGCCTCCATCAGCGCGCCGCAGAGTCGCACGACGTCGTCCCAACCGTCCGGATTCTGAAGCGGGTTCGCGGACCAGGGCAGCGCGTTGTTGATCGAGCAGACATCACCGCCTGCCGCAAGCGCGAAAGTCTGCTCGGCCGCGAGGAAAAGCTCCGCGACGTTCGGCGCGCGCTCCGCGCGGTTGAAGCCGCCGCGGATCCGCAGTCCGTCCCTCACGCGCCAATCCGCGAGGATCTTGTACGTGCTGCTGCCGCCGGTCGTGTTGTAGTCCGAATAGCGGCTGCCGATCTCGAGCTCGAGCTGTTGCACAGCGCGCTTGTCCGCGAGGACCGGAATCAGAAACTCGACGTACGCTTCCCTCACCTTGATCGTCCCCGCCGAGTTGCCGGCGGGATAGAGGCCTGCCGCCTGCTCGAGGAAAGACGTGCCCTGCGTGACGAGCGTGTCGTTCTGGAACGTGTACTCGTTCTCCCGGTAGTTCAGCCCCGCCGCCGCACGCGCCTCGCCGGCCGGCAGATTGCCGAGACTTCCCTGGAAATTCGCCTGCCAGACGTCCTGCTCCATCACCTGCTTCGTGGCGATGTTCGCGTTGACCGCGTCGAAGCAGTCCTGGCTGACCGACTCCCACGCGAACGGGTTGAGGCCCGTCGTGCATCTTCCCGTCGCGCCGCCGAAGCCGAAATCGGGCGGGCCGGCGTTGCTCTTGAGCTCGAACCCCTGCCCGAAGTTCGGCTGCTGCATCACCGCGCGGAGCCGCTGCAGCGACGCGAACCCCTTCTGCAGCACGGTCGTCTCGGCTTCGCCCTTCGACGTGAAGACCTCCCACGTCCAATCGCCGACCGGAAGCTCGCCTTCGAGGCCCATCACGAGGCTGTAGGTCGAGACGTCCGTATCCGACGTGCGCTGGAACGGCAGGAGCGCCCGCAGATCGAACGGAGCGGTCGGATCGGGGCGTGAATCGAGGATCGCGAGGAACTCGGCCGGCAGCACGTCCCGGTTGATCGTCGGATCGATGGGCACGCTCCAGCCGCCCGTGATCGGCACCGGCTCCTGCGTCGTGTCGGTCTTCGTCCTCGAGAAGTACCCTTCCGCGAACACGCCGATCGTGTCGCTGATCGCGATATTGCCTTGCGCATACAGGTTATGGCGCGTCAGCGGCAGGATCAGATAGTTGTCGGTGTTGTTGACGCCGATCTGGCCGTTCGCGAGCTGCACGTACTTCTCGCCGTCGACGAGACCTGCGGCGCCCGATGCACCCGGCGTGCCGGCGACGTCGAAGCCCGAGAACGCGTTGCCGGCGAAGTCGCTGTAGATCACCGCGTTCGCCGGCGGCGCCGTGAACGTCGCGCCGTCGATCTGCTGGTTCAGCACCGCGGGATCCGGAAGATTCGCGAAGCCGGTAAAGAACCCGGGAAACTCCGGAAAGAACTGCGTGCCGCCGATCGTCGGGTTCGCCCAGAGGTCGCGGTACCAATCGCGGTCCCGCTGGAAGGCTTCGTTTCGCTTGTTCGTCGAGAACGCGAGGCTCACGTTGCCGTCTCCGTCAGCAACGTCGGCACCGATCACACCGGAGAACTGATACTCGAAGTTGTCGCCCTCCTCCGGCGAGCCCGCCTGCATCGAGAGCTCGAGGCCCTGGAAGTCGTCCCGCATGATGAAGTTGACGGCCCCTGCGACGGCATCGGCGCCGTACGTCGCCGACGCACCGCCCGATATCGCTTCGACGCGCTCGATCGCCGCGGGCGGGATCGTGTTGATGTCCATGACCATCGACGCGTTCGACGGCGTGCCGCGTCGGCCGTTGATCAGAACGAGAGTGCGGTTCGCACCGAGCCCGCGGAGCGCCACGGTCGCGACGCCGGGCGTGTTCCGCGCATTCGGCTGGATGTCGCCGCCCTGTGTCGGGTTGTCGAGCGTCGGCCTGAACTGCGGCAGTCGGTTCAGCTGCGTCTCGATCGCCGACGTCGTCGACTGATCGAACAAGTCCTCGTCGACTGTGACAATCGGGCTGTTCGCCTCGAAGTCGCGTCGCGTGATCAGCGAGCCCGTGACGACGATCTCTTCGATGTTCTCCTGCTGGGCGCTGGCGGGACTCGGAACGCCGGTTGCGACGATGAAGGAGACTGCCGAGGGGAGGGCCGCCATCCGACCCCCCGCACGGTGCTGCCTCGTGCTCATAGAAGCCTCCTGCCCGCGGGCAGACTGAGTCCCTTCGAACAAAAAAGCGTCGCACCGCCACCCCGGCGCGTTCAATCGGTGCTGATCCGCGCCGGCTCACCACACATTCACGGCCCTTGATGAAAGCGCCGAATCGCAGAATGGCGACCGAGCCGCACCGGGCTACACTCGACGTAGCCGACGAGCCGCATGTCGCGGGTTGTCGCACCCGGCGTGTGCGACAGCGGGACCAAAACTTGCAGCGTCGGCGATGTCACGACGGAAGGGAAAACTCACGTGCAGCGCGACGTCGAACGCACAACGTCCGGCGTGCCGATCTCGCGGACCGTCAACGCCGAGCGGCTCGTCCTGCTCGGCTGGCCCCGCGCGATCCTGCTCCAGTTCGCACACCCGTTGATTGCAGCCGGCATCTACGAGCACAGCCAGTTCCGCTCGCGGCCGTCCGCGGCGGTGCAGCGTCTTCGGCTCACGGTCCGCGCGATGCTCGACCTCACGTTCGGAACGCCGGCCGATCGGCAGCGCACGCTCGACAGGATCATGGCAATCCACCGCCGCGTGCGGGGTCGCCTGCAGATCGACGTCGGCCCGTTCCGAGCCGGCACGCCCTACTCCGCCGAAGACCCGGATCTGGTGCTGTGGGTCCACGCGACGCTGATCGAGTCGGTGCCGATGTTCTATCGGATGCTCGTCGGACCGATTACCGAGGAGCAGCGCGACGCCTACTGCTCGGAAGCCGCGGCCGTCGCCGTTGCGCTCGGCGCGAGGCCGAACGAAGTGCCGACGACCGGCGCCGCGCTCGACGACTACATCGCGCGCATGCATGCGTCCGGAAAGATCGTCGTCGGCGAGCAGGCCAAGGAGCTCGCGGATGCCGTGCTGTCTCCGCCGTTCGGTCCGCTCGCCGCACCCGGCACGTTCGTGAACCGGCTGCTGACGCTCGGGACGTTGCCCGCGCCGCTGCGCGAGCAATACGGATTCGCGTGGACCGAGCGCGACGAGCGGCGCTTCAGGCAGCTCGCATTCGCGCTCGCGAAGCTGCGACGCGCACTTCCCTACGCAGCCGCGACGTGGCGCGCTTCACGGCGTACCGCAGCGCCCGCGCGCGCGTCGGCACCCGGCTCGGGCGTGGAGCTCGATCAACGCTAGCGGAA
>CAZKNH010000025.1:31208-37635 GCA_964553875.1 uncultured Gammaproteobacteria bacterium
CGCCCTCACGCCGTCGCGCTCTGCTCGGGCCGTGCCTCCCACCCGAGCGGCAGGCGCACGACGAACTCGCTGCCGTGCCCCGGCCCGTCGCTCTTCGCTTCGATCGTCCCGCCGTGCCGCACGACCAGCTGCCGCGACAGGGCGAGCCCGATGCCGAGACCCCCGCCACCGGTGCGTTCGCGGTGCTCCGCGACCTGCGTGAACATGTCGAACAGCGACTCCACACTTTCCTTTGGCAACCCGAAGCCCGTGTCCCGCACACGCACGACGACGCTCTCGTCCTCGACCGCTGCCGTGACGGTGATCGATCCGCCCGGCTCCGTGTACTTCGCGGCGTTGCTCAGCAGGTTGCCGATGACCTGTGTCAGACGTTGAAAGTCGCCGTCGGCAGGCAGCGGCTCGCGCCCTGTCTCGACGATGAGGCGATGCTGGCGATCGCTGATCGCGGGCATGCAAAGCTCGACGGCGGCATCGATCACGTCGCGCATGTCGAGCGGCGCCTTGCGCAGCACGACTTCGCCCCGACTGATCCTCGACAAATCGAGCAGATCCTCGACGAGCCTCGTCAGGTGATCGAGCTGACGCTTCATCATGGCTCGCACCTTCACGATCGACTCGAAGCCGATCGTCGGCTGCTGCAGCAATTCGATCCCGGCGCTGAGCGTCGCAAGCGGATTGCGAAGCTCGTGCCCCAGCACGGCGAGGAACTCCGACTTGCGGCGGTTCGCTTCGCGCAGCGCCTCTTCCGCCTCCTTGCGGTCCGTGATGTCGATGCCGGTGGATTGCGCTTCGATGCACCGGCCCGACTCGTCGAACGCGAGCGCACGGTTCGTCCAGAGCGTCCAACGCACGCCGTCGGCCGTTTCGAAGCGGTTCTCGATCCTGATCTCCGGTGTCTCGGGCGTCAGTTGATCGAGCAGCGCACGGACGCCCGGCCGGTCCTCGTCCGCGATGAAGTCCCAAAAGCTTCTGCCGACGAGTGCCTCCGGCGTCGTGCCGCGAGCGCGCGCATAGCCGCCGTTCGCGAACAGAATCTCGCCCTCCGGGTGGAACCGACACACCATCTCGGCTTGCGTGTCGACGATCGCACGATAGCGCTCCTCGCTCCTGCGGAGCGCTTCCTCGACGCCAGCGGGGTCCACGGCCGGCGCGTACGCCCCCCGCCGACGAGCCGCGTCGACGAGCCAGCTCGCGGCCGCGCCCTGCACGACGAAGAGACCGAGGACGCCAGCGTCGGTGCCCCACCACCCCGCGCGTTCGAGCGCAAACCGCACGGCAAGCACCGCGACGGCCGCCGCCGCGGTTGCGGTGAGTCCCGAAGCAACGCCGCCGACGAATGCCGCGAGCACGACCGGCAACACGAGCCCGAGCAACGCGTATTCGATCGGCAGCGGCCAGGCCGCGCAGATCGCGGCCCCGGCGGCGGCTGCGAACGCGATGACATAACCGCCGACCGCGGCCCAACCTGCCTTCAACACATGCTCCCCCGTTACTCCCGGACAGCCTTCGGCAGTGTACGGAAGCCCGACCGACGCTACCACGCCTGATAGAATTCGACCCGGCGGAGCGCATCGCTCCCCGTCTTTTCGTGAGATTGCATGCCGCCGCGCGTACCGTCCCGTCCGCTTTCGCTGTACGTCCACCTGCCCTGGTGCCTGCATAAGTGCCCGTACTGCGACTTCAATTCGTATCGCGCGGCCGGCGCGGTGCCGGAGCATCGATATGTCGACGCGCTGCTGCGTGATCTCGACGCCGAAGCCGATCTCGTCGCTGGGCGCCCGATCGAGAGCGTCTTCATCGGCGGCGGCACGCCGAGCCTCTTCGCCGGCAGCGCCATCGCGCGGCTCCTCGAAGGCGTTCGGGCCCGGGTCGACGTCGCGGATGACGTCGAGATCACGCTCGAGGCGAATCCGGGCGCGTCCGATGCCGCCCGTTTCGCCGCGTACCGTCGCGCCGGCGTCACGAGGCTCTCGATCGGCGTGCAGAGCTTTCGCACGACGCAGCTTCGCGCGCTCGGCCGGGTGCACGACGAGCACGACGCCGAACGCGCGGTACGCGCGGCGCATGCGGCGGGCTTCGACAACGTGAACGTCGACCTGATGTACGGGCTGCCTGGTGATTCCGTCGCAGGCGCGATCGGCGACGTCGAGCGCGCGGTCGCGCTCGAGCCTTCGCACGTCTCGTGGTATCAGCTGACGCTCGAGCCGCACACCGCGTTTCACCGCCGTCCGCCGCCGCTTCCTCCGGAGGACGTGCTGCTCGAAATCGAAACCCGCTGCCGCGCGCTCCTCGCAAGCGCGGGCTACGAACGCTACGAGGTCTCCGCGTACGCGAGATCCGGCTACCGCTGCCGCCACAACCTGAACTATTGGCGCTTCGGCGACTACATCGGAATCGGCGCCGGCGCCCACGGGAAGCTTACGGCGCCCGATGGTGCGGTCGTGCGGCGCGCGAAGACGCGCAATCCCCGCACGTACATGGAGGTTGCCGGAACGGACGCCGCGGTGCGCATCGAACGGATCACGGCACCCTCCGACATCGTGCTCGAGTTCATGATGAACGCGTTGCGCCTCGCGGACGGCGTGGCCGTCGACGAGTTCGAAGCAAGCACCGGCCAGCGGGTCGGCTCGATCGAGGCCCCCCTTGCGGCGGCGATCGATCGGGGCTGGATCGAACGCGACGGGTCGCGAATCCGTCCGACGCCGCGCGGCTACGCGCTGCTCAACGAGGTGCTCGCGCTATTCGTCGACGCCTGACCTTCATCGACGGCGGCGCTTCACGGCGGCGATGATCTCGCGCGCGGCGCGTTCGCCGCTCGACAACGCGCCCGCCACCGTCGCGGCGTCGCCGTCGTCGTCGGTGGCCTCGCCGGCGAAGTAGAGCGTGCCTTCGAGCGGCGCGGCAAGCTCCGCTCGGGCGCCGCGGCCGCCGACCTTGACGTAGCTGTACGCGCCGAGCGAGTACGGGTCGGACTGCCAGTCGTGCAGCCACACGCCCTCGAGCGGCGCCGAGGCGACCGCGTCCTCGCCAAAGATATGCGCGAGGCTCGCGACCGCACGCTCGGCGATCCGCTCTTTCGGCAAACCGGAGAGCGCGCGTGCGCGCGGTCCGCCGCACCAGGCGACGAGCAGCGTGCTCCGTGCCGGCAACGTCGTCCAGAAAGTACGGAACTCGGCGGCAGCATCGTAGAAGAACACGGCGTCCTCGTATCGCCCGCCGTCGAGCGTCTCCCAGAACGGGGAACGGAAATGCAGCAGGACCTTGAGCACGGCGCCCGATGAGAGCGCCGCGAGCGCACGCCGCTTCGCGTCGAGCGCGGGCTCGAAGCGGACCGTCGCGGACTCGTCCGCCGCGCCGGCGAGGATGCCGACCGGCAGCGTGACGACCGCGCGGGGCGCGACCGCCGAGAACGCTTCGCCGAGACGGCGCCCTTCGACGCGCACGCGTCCGCGTCGCCACTCGACGCGCCGCACCTCAGCACCGAGCCTGAGCTCCACGCGCGAGCGGTCGAGCGACGCGGTCAGCGCATCGAGCAACACCTCATAACCGCCCGCCGGGCGGAATGTCGGGGCGTCCGCGCTGCTCTTGCCGTTCCATTCGACGAGGGTGTCGAGCGCGCTCGCGTTCGACGGGTCCGCCGCGTCGAAGCCTTCGACGAGCGCACGCGCGAGCGCCGCCGCCCGCGCGCCGAGCTTGCCGCGTGCAGGCCCGGCGAGGAACGCATCGAACGAGCAATCGGCTTCAGGAATCCCGACGCGCGCGAGCGCACGCTTCATTGCGGCGAGCGTCGCGTTCGCTGCCCGCAGCCGTCCTGCTCGTCCGCTGAAACGCACGCTCGGGACGTCGATCGCGGCGACGTTCGCGCGCGCGAGCCACTCGAACGTCGAGCGCGGCCGGCCGTGGATCAGCTCGGCACCGAGCTCGAGCGGAACGGGCACGCGGGGGGCGTGCTCCGTCAGGATCCGGCCGCCTACGCGGTCGCGCGCCTCGAGCACGAGCACGGAAAGGCCGTGGGCCGACAGCAGGGACGCGGCGGCGAGACCCGCCGCGCCTGCACCGATCACGATGACGTCGAAGCCGTCTTCGCTCCCGCTCACACCGTGCCGCGCACGCGTCGTCTCGTCATGCCCCGCCGCGCGCCGCCGCAGCGAGTGCGAATTTGAGCTCGCGGGCCGCATTGCCGAAGAGCAGCGTGTCGACGCCGGCGACGAGCAGCGTGCAGCCGCGCACCGCATACGGCGCCACCGCGGCGGCGGATACGCCGAAGATGCCGAGGGGCATGCTCGCCGCACGGCAACAATCGATCACACGATCGATCGCGGCGACGACCTCCGGATCGTCGACCTGGCCCATCTTGCCGAGGCTCGCGGAGAGGTCGTATGGACCGAGCAGCACCGCGTCGATGCCGTCGACGCGGACGATCGCGTCGATGTCCGCGACGGCGCGCTCGTGCTCGACCTGCACGATGAGCGCGATCCGCTCGTTCGCCGTCGCGACGTAATCCGCGAACCCGAAGCCGTAGCCGTGCGCTCGCGCGAGCCCGACGCCTCGCGCGCCGCGCGGCGAATAGCGCGCATGACGCACGACCTCGCGCGCCTGCTCTGCGCTCTGCACCTGCGGGACGATCACGCCCGCGGCGCCGAGATCGAGCGCCTTCTTGATCGGCACCTCGGCCGCGGCGGCGACGCGCACGACGCACGGCACGCGATGATCGACGGCGCGCAGGATTGCCGCGAGCTCGCGCGTCTCGAGCTCGCCGTGCTCGGCGTCGAGGAAGAGCCAGTCGAAGCCGGCGCCCGCTGCGATCTCGGCGATGGCAGGATGCGGCAGCGTCAGCAGCGTGCCGAGCAGCGTCTCGCCGCGCCTGAGCCGTGCTCGAAAGTCGTGCATGTCGATGTTCCCCCTCGTCGCGCTCAGACGAATCCGCGCGCCTCCTTGATGATGTCGTATGCGGCATTGAGCTCGCGCGTCTTCTCCTCCGCGATCGCGCGCATGCTGTCGGGCAGGCCCCTCGCAGCGAGCTTGTCCGGATGGTTCTGGCTCACGAGCCGCCGATACGCCCGTTTGATTTCGCTCTCCGTCGCCGACGGCGACACGCCGAGCGCCGCGTACGCATCGTCGAGCTTCGACCTCGGCGGCGGCCCGGGCGCGCGCGCCGCCGCGTCGTCGGCGAACGCGCCTTGCCCGGCCGCACGCAGCAGCGCTTCGAGCTGCGCCACGTCCCGCTCGGACAGGCCGAGCCTGCGTGCGACGCGAACGAGCATCGCGTGCTCGGCAGGATGCACGCGCCCGTCCGCCGCGACCGCCATCAGCTCGACCTGCAGGAACAGCTGCAGCAGGAAGATCCGCCCGCGCGCCGCGCGCGCGAAGCGGTCGACCTCGGCGTCGAGATCGAAGCCGGGCGCCTTGCCGCGATTGAACGCGGCCTTCGCCGCCTCACGCTGCGCCGGCGACAGATTGAGCCGCTCGAAGAGCGCTTCCGCCGCGCGAATCTCCTCGCGCGTCACGACCGAGTCCGCCTTGCTGAGGGCTCCCATCACGGCGAACGTCGTCTCGAGGAACTGCGCCTGCAGGCGCGCGAAACCGCTGCGCAGCACGTTGCGCACGACGAGCGTGAGGGCCCAGCCGACGAGCGCGCCGACGACGAGTCCCTTGACGCCGCCGATCAGAAGTCCGACGAAGGCGCAGACGAAGATCAGCAACGAGATCCGCTCGCGATCAACGATAACGCTCGGCGATCTCGGCGAGGCGCGCGTCGAGCGCGTCGCGATCGAGCCACCTTCCGCGCACCATCACGCCGGCCGGCTCCCGCATCGCGGAAACGTCCTCCAACGGATTGCGGTCGACGAGCACGAGATCCGCGGCGAGCCCGGGCGCGATACGGCCGAACTCGTCCTCGGCGCCGAAGAACTCGGCCGGATGGACCGTGCCGGTGCGCAGCGCCTCGTACGGCGTGAGCCCCGCCGCGACGATCGACTCGAGCTCGTGAAGCAGCGAGAAGCCTGGCACGTTGAACACCTGCGGCGCGTCGGAGCCGAGCAGCAGCAGGCTCGGGTCCGTGTCGTGCAGCGCCTTGACGAGCATGCGGCGCACTTCGATCAGGCGACGTGCCCTCTCCTCGGAATAACCCGGCGACTGCGTGATCTGCCGCTTCGACTGCAGCCACTGCTGCCGCGTCTGCGGCGACACGTAAGCCATCTCGGGACGCGCCATCAGCTCGTCCGCCGTCGGGCTCGGCGCGGCCCAATGCTCGAGCAGCGTCTGTGTCGGGACGACGTAGACGCGCGCGTCGCGTGTCGCGGCCGCGGCGTCCGGAATGCGCTCGACGTCGACGCGGTCGGCGAGCCCGATGCCGAAGAACCCTGCAGGCGCCGCGCCGCGCTCTTGCTCGGGCACGAGGTATTGCACGTAGCCGTCGAGGTGATCG
>CAZKNH010000026.1:0-35164 GCA_964553875.1 uncultured Gammaproteobacteria bacterium
CGTTATCCACAGAATTTGTGGATTGCGGCGCGCGGGGCTCGTGCGCGGCTCGTGCCTTTCCCTCATATCCTAGTGCGGCTTTCTTATAACGAACCGCTCTATGCGCCCGGTTAGAATGAGCGCCTCGCGCAGCGCCCGTCGGCGCTGACGCGGCTGTGCAGCGAGACAAGTCGCGATGAAGCAAATGGTTATCGCCAACCATCTGGCGGGCGGGTTCGTCGTGTTCCTCGGCCCGGACGACCGCTGGTGCCGGTGGATCGGCGATGGGCGCGTGCTCGAGGACCCGGCCGAGGCCGAAGCGGCGCTCGCTACGGCGAAGCGTCACGAGGCCGAGAACATCGTCGTCGAGCCGACGCTGATCGAGGTCACGATAGACGACACGGGCTTGCCGAGGCCGGTCGAGATTCGCGAGGCCATTCGCGCCTTCGGGCCGACCGTGGGCGGCGGCTCCGGCGCGAGCGCGTCTTCCGGCGTTGGCGGCCACCGCTAGGAGTGCCGAATGTACCGTTACGACGAATTCGATCATCGGCTCGTCGCGGAGCGCATTGCGCAGTTCCGTCGACAGGTCAAGCGGCGCCTCGCGGGCGAGATCACCGAGGATCAGTTCAAGCCGCTCAGGCTCAAGAACGGCGTCTACCTGCAGCTGCATGCGTACATGCTCCGCGTGAACGTGCCGTACGGCACGCTGTCGTCGCGGCAGCTGCGTAAGTTCGCGCATGTCGCGCGGACGTACGACCGCGGCTTCGGCCATTTCACGACGCGGCAGAACATTCAGTATCACTGGATCCGGCTCGAGCAGGTGCCGGACATTCTCGAGGAGCTTGCGAGCGTCGAGATCACGACGATCCAGTCGTCCGGCAACTGCGTGCGCAACATCACGTCCGACCAGTACGCCGGCGTCGCGCGCGACGAGCTTGCCGACCCGCGCGTTTACTGCGAGCTGCTGCGGCAGTATTCGGTGCTGCATCCCGAGTTCTCGTACCTGCCGCGCAAGTTCAAGATCGCGGTCACGGGCTCGCCGAACGACCGTGCCGCCGTCGCGGTCCACGACATCGGGCTCAGGATGCATCGCAACGCCGCGGGCGAGATCGGTTTCGAGGTGCTCGTCGGCGGCGGGCTCGGCCGCACGCCTTACATCGCGCACACGATCAGGGATTGGGTGGCGCCCGAGGATCTGCTCGCTTACGTCGAGTCGATCCTTCGCATCTACAACATTTACGGGCGGCGCGACAACATTCACAAGGCGCGCATCAAGATCATCGTCAATCAGCTCGGCATCGACCGTTACCGCGAGCTCGTCGAGGAGGATTTCGCGGCGTCGAAGATCACCTCTCGTCCCGAGCTGCCGCAGGAGGAGATCGACAGGATCGCGGCCTACTTCGCGCCGCCGCCGTACGAGCCGCTCGAGGACATCGAGGACGAGCTCGATGCGCTCGCGGCGAGCGATGCCCGCTTCGCGAGGTGGCTGCGGCACAACGTCGCTCCGCACAAGCAGCCCGGGTACGCGATCGTCAACGTGACGCTCAAGGCGCCCGGAGCCGTGCCGGGTGACATCACGGCCGAGCAGATGGATGCGCTCGCCGATATCGCGGACGAGTACAGCTTCGGCGAGCTCCGGGTGAATCATCGGCAGAATCTCGTGCTGCCGTACGTGCGGCAGCGCGACCTGCACACGGTCTGGAAGAAGCTCGACGCGCTCGTGCTCGCGACGCCGAATTTGAACCTCTTGTCCGACGTGATCTCGTGCCCCGGCCTCGACTACTGCGCGCTCGCGAACGCCCGCTCCATCCCGGTGGCGCAGGACATCAGCGCGCGCTTCGTCGACGTCGACCGTCTCGCCGCGATCGGCCCGTTGACGATCAACGTGTCGGGCTGCATGAACGCGTGCGGCCATCATCATGTCGGCAACATCGGCATTCTCGGCGTCGACAAGCGCGGCAAGGAGTTCTTCCAGCTCACGCTCGGCGGGTCCTCCGACCAGAACGCATCGCTCGGCGACCGGTTGGGCCCGGGGCTTGCGCAGGAGGACGTGCCGGACGCGATCGAGGCGATCGTGGATCGGTACCTCGAGCTGCGCGAGGAGGGCGAGCGTTTCCTCGACACCTATCGGCGGGTCGGCATCGAGCCGTTCAAGGAAGCGGTCTACGGGACGGTGGAAGAGAGGGCGATCGCGTGACGGGACTGGTCCGTAATGGCGAGCTCGTCGAGGATCCGTTCGTCGACGTGAGCGGAGCCGATACGCTGCCCGAACGCGGCGCGATCATCGTCAGTCTCGAGCAGTGGCAGGCGCACCGCGATGCGCTCGTCGCCCGCCGGGAGCCGCTCGGCGTGAAGCTTCGCAGCGACCAGATGCCGCAGGCGATCGCGGACGACCTCGAGCATTTCGACGTGATCGCACTCGAGTTCCCGAAGTTCCGTGACGGCCGGGCGTACTCGTACGCGCGTCTGCTTCGCGAGCGCTACGGCTACAAGAAGGAGCTGCGCGCGGTCGGCGAGGTCCTGCTCGAGCAGCTCCATTTCATGCTGCGCTGCGGATTCGATGCGTTCGAGATCCGAGATCCCGATCCGCTCGGAGCGTTTCGTGCCGCGGCCGCCGACTACACGGTCTGGTATCAGCCGACTGGCGACGGGCGGCCGACCGCGATGCAGCTGCGCCGTCAACGGTTGCAGCAACAGCAGAGCTGATCATCGCCGGGACGGGTCCCGACACTGCGCCATCGCGCGCATGACGTGCGTTCTGCCTCGCAGGGACCGTGCCGCGTCCCTGCCGCGGCCGGACGCTATCGCTCGAGCCGCGCCGTGATCCGTCGAGGGCTCAATCTTTCCCGGCGAACGCGTCGATCAACGCACTGACGAGCGGTTTCAGATGGAAACTGTCGTCCGGCACGACGTCGACGCGAACGCCGCGCGCGTCGAGCGCGTCCGCGACGATCGGACCGACCGCCGCAACGCGTGCCGCGGCAAGCCCGTGGCCGAGCTCCGTCTCGAGTCGGCGCGCGGCCGCAACCGCGAAGAGCCGGTCGACCTGCACCGCGCTCGTGAACGCGATCGCGTCGACCTCACGGCGCGCGAGGCGCTCGATCAACCGCGCGACCTCGTCCTCGTCGGCCTCGTCCGCGTAGCGGTACGGCGTGACGAAATCGGCGTCGATCCGGCGCGCCGCGCAGTGCTCGACGAGCGCCTTCGGCGGCTCGGCGGCATAGAGCTGCACACCGATTCGTCTGCCCTCGAGCGGGAGCGGTTCGAGCGCGCGGACGATGCCTGCCGTCGTCGGCTCCGGAGCCTCGATCGTCGCCGACAGACCGCGCGCACGCAGCGCGCGTTTCGGCTTCGGCCCGCGCGTCAGGGTCGACGTGCGCGCGAGCGCGGAGACGAAGCGTTCCTCGAGGCCGGCCCGTGCAGCGAACGCGACGAGCCGCTCGATGCCCTCGCCGGTGTAGAAGACGACGAGCTCGGGCGGCGCATCGATCAAACGCTCGAGCCACGCGACGACCCGAGGCTCGTCGTCGGCGTCGTGAATCGTCACCAACGGACAGCGCACGACGCGCGCGCCCCGCCGCTCGAGCAGCGACGCGAACACCTCGAGCTGCCGGCTTTCCGGCACGGCGATGACCTTGCCGTGCAGCGGTTCGCCGTCGTCGGTCATGTCCGCGCGGGCGAGCTCACTCGGCGAGCAGGCGGGCCTGATTGCGCTCGTGGGCTTCGGTCCACAGGCCGACCTCGCGGTAGTAGCGGATCGCGCCGTCGTGATAAGGATGATGGGTCTCGGCGGGCGCGATCGCGTCGGCGGACTGATCGGCGAGCTGCACGTACTCTCGACGCAGATCGTCCCAGCTCTCGTGCAGCGTCTTGATCACGCGGTAGACCAGGTCCTCGGGCACGTGCGTGCTCGAGTTCAGAAAATCCAACACGCCCGCGACGCGGGTAGGGCCGACGAGGCCGACGCTCGACGGCCCCGGCGTCGCGGTGACGGGCACCGCGCCGATCATGCCGGCGGAAAGCTTCGCTTCGTCTTCGCCCATCGTGAGGTAGCGGATGCCGCCTGGAATCGACGAATGGACCTGGATCGACAGTGCCGTGTCGAGCCCGGTCGGCACCGCGTCCGCACGGCCTTCGGTCAGCATTCTCATCGCGTCCGGAAGGCCCGCGACCACGATCGGCTGGACGTCCGCGGGCGTGAGCCCCCCGGTCGCGAGGATCGCGGTGTGAAGCTGCTCGAGCGCAACGTTCGAACGGAACGTGATGACGACGCGTTTGCCGCGCAGGTCCTCGATGCGTGTGAGCCCGGAGTCCGCGCGTACCATGTACATGATCGGCAGCGGAAACGCGACCCCGACGGCGCGCAGCCGGTCCATCCGCTCCGTGTACGGCGGCAGACCCTGGAAAGCGAGGTGCGAGTCGATGCCGGTGTTCAACCCGAACGAGATCTCTCCGCGCTGCAGCATCGGCAGGTAGACGGACGACCCGGTATACGGCCGCATCGTCGCGCGGATGCCGGCGCGCTCCTGGAGGACCTTTGCGAATCCGGCCGCGACGGCATACACGTGAGTGCCGGCGGGGTTCGAGCCGATCGTAATCGACTGCGCCGCGGCGGGCGCACCGTTCTCACCGGTTTGTTCGCACGCCGCGAGCAGCGAAAGAGACAGCGCGGCGAGCATCGCCGCAAGCATTCGTCGAGTCATCGCCCGCGAGCGTAACCCAACTGCTCGGCGCTGGAAACCTGCGGGTGCCTAGATCGAAAGCTGATCGTCGGCTTCGATCGGCCGCAGGCGCGGGAACTTCACGACGGTGCCGGGACGCACGCGGTCGAGATCGAGGTCCGGGTTGTACTGGCGAAGCAGCCAGACCGGCACGTTGTACGTGCGCTGCGCGAGCACCCACAGCGATTCGCCGCGGCGGATCACGTGGTCCTCGACGTCCTCGATCCGATGGCTCGAGAAGAACTGCTCCTGATGCTGCCGGTGGTACGCGATGCGGCGGCGCTCGAATTCTTCGGGGCTCACACGCGAGAAATCGAGCCGAAGCGTTTGTCCGATGACGACGTTCTGATTGAAGGCGAGGCCGTTCAGATCACGCAGCCGCTGCGTGCGGATCTCGAGCCAGTCCGCGTAGTGGCCGAGCGTCTCGAGAGCCTGCACGAAGATCCTGCCGTCCGAGACGGCGTAGTCGCTCGGATCGGCCGCGAGCTCCGCCTGGTGGCTCGCGAGCACGTTCGATTCGAGCGTTGCCTCCGTGTCCGGCGACTCCTCGACGATCGGTTCCTCATCGGCAGCGAGATCGGCGAGCACGTCGGCGACGTCCGCATCGGCCGCGTCCGCGGCGGCTCCGATCGGCGCTGCGGCCAGCAGCGCGTCCGCCGCTTGTCCCGCCGCGCCGCCGTCCGACGGTTCGACGAGCACGGCTTCGCGCGCTTCCACGGTGATGTCGGGGGTCGCCGCCGCAAGCACGACCTCGGGCTCGGCGCCGCCGGTCGGCACGCGCAGGCGCTGGCCGGCGTAGATCAGGTTGCGATTGCGGATGCCGTTCGCGGCAAGCAACGCGTCGACGTCGACGTTGAACGTACGCGCGATGCGCTCGATCGTGTCGCCCCTCTTCACGACGTATTCGCCGTCGGCGAGCTCGGGCTCCGAGCTCGCGAGCACGACCGGCGCCTGGCCCGCCGGAACCGGAAGCTTCAAGACCTGGCCGGCGCGAATCATGTGGCTGTTGCGAAGACCGTTCAGCTCGACGAGCGACGCAACGCTGACGCGGTAACGCGCGGCGATCTGCGACAACGTCTCGCCGCGCACGACGCGGTGCTCGACATCCGGCAGCTGCGCCGCGAAGCGCTCGGTCGCCGGCACGGCAGCGAGCAGCACGTCGGGGTTGCGTGCGGCTGCCTCGCCGGGCAGCCGCAGCGGAAAGCCGCGGGGCACGTATTTCTCGCCGCTCCACACGATCGGCGTCAGCGCCGGATTCAGCTCGCGCAGCTGGCTGACCCCGATCCCGAGCGCACGCGACAGCGTCTGGACCGACATGTAGTCGGGCACCTTCGTCACGATCGTCGCGGATGCAGGCGCGAAGTCGACCCTTCCGAAGTACTTCTCGGGGTTCTTGTCGATGTCCGATGCCGCAAGGAACGCGGCATAGAAGTTACGGGACGCGAAGCCGAAGGTTCGGCCCTTGTAGCGCTCCGCGATGACGCCCATGTCGGTCGTGCCGAGCTGGCTGACTGCGCGACGCATGCCGCCGACGCCGTGGTTGTACGCCGTGATCGCGAGCGGCCAATGGCCGAGGACCTCGTAGTTGTCGCGCAGGAGGCGGGCCGCCGCGTCGGTCGACAGGAACGGATCGCGGCGCTCGTCGACGATGTGATCGATCTGCATGTAGCGCAGCCCCGTCGAGCGCGTGAACTGCCACATGCCGGCCGCGCCGGCTTTCGAATAAGCCGTGGGGTCGAACGACGACTCGACGTGAGGCAGCGCGACGAGCTCCGCCGGCACGCCGTGCTGCTCGAGGACCTCGAGGATGTAGTCGCGCCAGATTCCGGAACGAATCAAGCCCGCCTTGAAGCGATCGGCCTGGCCGAGCTGGAAGCGGAGCCGCTGCGCGGCCGCTCGGAATTCGGCGTTGCTCGTGCCCTCCGGGAAGAGCGCGAGGACGCGGCGTTCCTCCGCGTTCAGCCCGTCGCGCACGCCGCGCCCGAGCTTCGTCAGGATATCCCGGTACCGGCGCACGGCCTGGTCGACCTGGCGCCGACGCTCCGCCTCCGATCTCGTATTGCGGACCGTTTCGTAAACGATGTCGAGCCGCTCGGAGTCGTGAATGAAGCCGCCGCGCGTATCGACCTCCGTATAGACGCGGGTCCAGAACTGGACCGCTGCCTCGAGCTGTTTCGGACGGGGGAACTTGTCGTCGGCCGCCGTGAGCGCCGGTGCGATCGTGATCACGACGGCCAGGAAGAGCCGCGCAAACGGATTTCTCGGCATGCAGATGTCCCCTGAGCAGCACGACGACCTCGAGACCGCCGGCATTGTGTCCCGACGGTGCGACGCAGGCGCTGACGTATATCACGCTGCGAGGGCCGGGCCGCGGTGCACGAAAGATCACGAGCGGCCCGCTCGGCGGCGTCGCTTTTCCTTATGTTTTATCGCGGGTTGAGTATAGCAGCTCGACCACTACGCGAAAGCTGCGCGGTACGGCTCAACGACGCGTCAGCGCCCGGATCAACGACGCGTGCTTCGGGAACCGCGCGAGCAGCTCGTCGGTGCGCGGCATCTCGAAGTCCTCGAAATCGAAACCGGGTGCGACCGTGCAGCCGCCGAACGCCCACGGGACGCCGGGCCCGAGTCGTGCAGCCTGCCACCAGCCCGCGGGGACGACCGCGGAGGGTTCGCCGTCGTCGAGCGCCGTGGTCAGCGTGACGACGCGGTAGCTGCCGACGTCGTCGAGCAGGTGCAGCTCGAGGGGGCCGCCCGCATACAGGTGCCAGATCTCGTCCGTCCACTGCACACGGTGAAAAGCCGAGATTTGTCCTTCTGCGAGCAGGTAATAGATGAACGTGCCTGCGGCGCGCGTCGCGGGCGGCTCCGACGGGATACCGCGGTGCTCGACGAGCAGGTCCGCCCGGTAGATTTCGCGGTAGAAGCCGCCTTCCGGATGCGGCTTCAGGCCGAAACGTCGTACGATGCGTTGTGCTGCCTCGTCCATCTGCGACATGGCTTACCTCTCGCGCTCGGCCCGACGGTATTTGACATATTAAACTACGGCGGCAGTCGGACAACGCAAAGAAGAGACAAGGGGGTTCAATGAGACCGAATACTGGAACCATCGTCGCGGCGGCGGTCGCCGCGGTGCTCGGCTGTGCGACGGCGGCCGCTCAGCAGGCGCACCCGAGCATGAGCTTCTTCATCACGAGCGAAGGTCCCGGGAACGGTGCGGATCTCGGCGGTCTCGCCGGCGCGGACGCGCACTGCGCGCGGCTTGCGGAGGCGGTCGGCGCCGGCAACAAGACCTGGCGGGCGTACCTCAGCACGACGGCCGAAGGTGACCAGCCCGCCGTGAATGCCCGCGATCGGATCGGGAGCGGGCCCTGGTACAACGCGAAGGGCGTCATGGTCGCCGAGAACGTCGAGCATCTGCACAGCGAAGACAACAACCTCGGCAAGGAGACGTCGCTCAGCGAGAAGGGCGAGCAGATCAACGGCCGCGGCGATACGCCGAACATGCACGACATCCTGACGGGCTCGCTGCCCGACGGCCGCGCATCCGAGAACACGTGCTCGAACTGGACGAGCAGCGCGTCGGACGGCAGCGCCATGGTCGGTCACCATGACCGGCAGGGCGGAGGCCAGAACCCGACGTCGTGGAACTCCGCGCATGCGTCGCGCGGCTGCGGTCAGGCGGATCTGCAGGCCACCGGGGGCAACGGGCTCTTCTACTGCTTCGCGATCGATTGAGTCGTCCTTCGATGCGGCGGTGAGCGGCGGGCCGGCGCGTTTGGCGTCGGAGCGCCGCGCCGCTCGCTGCTGCAAAGCCGACGCGTGGAGCCGCGTGCTACAGTCACGGGATGAGCACGCCGGCTACGACGAACGAGGGTCGGCTCTTCGGCACTTCGGCGCGCTGGCTCGGCATCGCGCGTTCGCTCGCGATCTACTACGGTGTGCCGTTTCGCGCCCGCCGGATGGCGAAGCTCTATGCTCGTTTCGTCCATCCGGGCGCGCTCTGCTTCGACATCGGTGCGCACGTCGGCAACCGCGTGCGGTGCTGGCGGCGACTCGGCGCGACCGTCGTCGCCGTGGAGCCGCAGGGCGATTTCGTGCGGCTGCTGCGACTCTTGTACGGCAGCGATGACCGTGTCGAGATCGTGCCGAAGGCGATCGGACGGGCGGCGGGCCGAGCGCGACTGCTCGTCAGCGCCCGCACGCCGACGGTGACGACACTGTCGCGCGACTGGATCGCCGAGGTGAGCGCGGATCCGTCCTTCGCCGGCGTGCATTGGTCGGAAGGCGAAGAAGTCGAGGTCACGACGCTCGATGCGCTGATCGCGGAGCACGGCGAGCCCGGGTTCGTGAAGATCGACGTCGAAGGCTTCGAGGCGGAAGTGCTCGCCGGGCTCACCCGTCCGGTGCGTGCGCTGTCATTCGAGTACTTGCCGGCGGCGTGCGAGCGTGCGCTCGATTGCGTCGACCGGCTCGCCGCGCTCGCCGACTACCGTTTCAACTGGTCCGTCGGCGAAAGCCATGTGCTCGGCACGCGCGAGTGGCTCGACGTGGCCGGTATCCGCGCATACCTGCGCGGGCTCCGCGCCGAAGACGGCTCGGGCGACGTCTACGCGCAGCTTGCGGCCTCGGCACTCGGAAAGTCAGAACTGCTGCGCGATGGCGATGCTCGCCCATGAGGACTCGCGCGAGCCGTCGCCGGTCCTGATTTCCTCGGTCTGGTGCCGCAGCGTATACGTGATGCTCAGGTTGTTGCGGAAGACGGTCGTCACGCCGAGCCACGCCTCGAGGAGCGCGGGATTCAGACGCGACGCGGAGTAGGTGACGTCGCTCGAGCGAAACTGTCCCTGCAGGAAGGCGTTGTACGCCCGCAGACGCACGCTGACGCCGGCGGCGACTTGCAGTCTGAAACCTGCGCGGGCGGGCGATTCGCGCGCGAGCCGGATCGGCGGATGCCCGCCGTAGTCAGCGAGCGAAGGCGACGAGCTCCACCATGGGGTATTGAGGTTGCCCCAGCGGAACGCGAGGTCCGCGCTCGCCTCGGTCAGATAACCGATGCTGCCCGACAGGCCAAAGCGCAGATGGTATGGCCGCTCACGGTAGGTGCCGGTGCGGAGCAGACGGTACCGCGATACGGCGTAGCGGGCCGTCGGCTCGCCGCCGTCGGAAATCTGATGCCGGTAGCCCTTCGGCTCCCGGCTGCCGAATGCGACGTGCACGGTCCGATGCAGATGCTCGACCCACGGCATTCCGAGCACGCCGACCGTCAGCGAGGACTGGTACGCCGTGCGGCTCGACGGATCGTGCGTCAAACGCGAGCTCGACAGATAAGCGAGGTTCGCATAGGGGCGATCGTCGAACAGCGGCTCTTCCGCATCGAGATCCTGCGGCGTGAACAACAGGACTCCGACCTCGAACGAGCGTGCACCCTCGGCGTCGTCGCCGTCGGCGCCGAATCCCGTCTTGCGGTCGATCCAATCGAGTGCGCGTGACAGCGGCTTCGGGCCGGCGGCGTCCTTCCCGCCGAGGGTGACGGAGATCCCGGCCGTATAGTCGCGATCGTCCTCGGTGAATGCGAAGAGATCGTTGTCGAGGTGGACCGTCCAGCCGCGCGGACGCATCCGTGCGGCCGTGCCGGCGTCCTGATCGGCCGTGGCCCGGTCCGCGACGCGGGAAGCTCGCTCTTCAGCGCCGGCGGGGCTGGCGAAGAAGGTGGCGGCGACGAGCGCTGCCGCGACGAGCATCCGCTGCCCGTTGACGAGGGAGTGAAACGCGTCCATATGCGTTTCCTTCGCGTCCGATGCTACCCGGGGCCCCGCGGTTCTCTACTGGGACGAGCCGCCACTCGGTCGAGGCGGAGACGCTCGCGGCAGAGCATCGCGGGCATGTTACTAAACGGTTCAGTAACAAGTTTACTTACGAGTTAGTCAACTTCAACGCCAGGTCACTCTGAAGCGGGCCTCGTCCATGCAAGAACGATAGGTCGGACAAAGCGTTATGCGACGAAATTGATGTGACTTCCGAATGGCGAGCGCGAGGCGATTCGGTCCGCCCTGCGGGACTCGAGTCAGTCCCCAGTGCGTGGCCCTCTGAGGGTCGGTCACTGGGCGCCAGATGGATGCAAGCAGGACTCGACCTGGTTCATGCTCGCAGGACTCGAGGCTGGAGAGGGAGACTGAAGAGGGGGAGGCGAAAGAGGCGACCGCCCCTAATGCGTCATCGCGTAGACCATGAAGTTCACGCCCATCTGCAACGCCCGAACGGCGATCTCGGCCGGATAGCACGGCAGGTCCAGGTACTCCCACGCGTCGCCGAGGTCCGAGTTGTACGTGACGAGAACCATCAGCCGTCCGTCGTCGTCGGCGATGCCGTAGATGCGAGGCTCGGTGTCGTCGGGCCGCTCCCATGTCCGGCCGCCGGAGCAGCCGTTCCAGCGGTTCGGGACCTGGACGACTTCCCGGATCTCGAAGAACGAGCTGAAGACCGGATGCGAGAGGGGCAGCTCGTCGAGACTCCGGTCCGGGAAGACCTTGCGCAGCTGTGCCTCGACGTTCGCCCTCTCGGCCAAACCCCAGAAATCGTCGATGTGAAGAAACCCGCCGCGCAGCAGATAGTCCGCGAGCCGCAGAGCCTCCGCGTCGCTCAGGTACATCCCGCCCGGCTCGACGATGTAGGCGTACGGGAAATCGAACAGGTCGTCGTCGAGGATCGCGCGCACGTGCGGATCCGGGTGGACCCTGACGCCGGTGAGGCGGTCCACGCCGTGCATGAACTTACAGTCGGCGCCGGGATAGTCCGTCGCCCAGCCGTATCCCTGCCGCGGAAAGAAGTTGCCGCCGCCGAGCTCCGGGCATGTGAACGGCGCCGGCCGGCCCAGCGTGGGGCGGCGCAGATCCGTGTACATCAGGCGCACGAAGTAGAAGTTCGGATCTTCCGCTGCGGGCCGCTGCGCGGGGAGCAGAGCGGGCAACAGAGTCGACGCCGCCAAGGCCGTGAAGAGGATCAGCGTTCTTCGCATCGCGGCCGCTTCCGATCGTATCGGTCGCAAGACTAGCTTCGAGAACCCGCGACGTCGAGGCCGCGTGCACGTAATCCGCGCTGTCGCCGACGTGCGTCAAACGCGTTTCGCGATCGGTGATGCGTTATGCTTGGCAGGTCATGACGGAAACCACGACCACGCTCAACGAGCAGGAGCGCCTGCTGATCGAGCACGCGTGCACGCGGCTCGTGCTCGAGTCGATCGCGGCGAACGATCGGCAGGATTACGTTGCGTTCGCAGAGCTCTTCACGAGCGACGGCCTTCTACATCGGCCGAACGGCGAGCCGCTTTGCGGACGCGACGAGATCGTCGAGTCGTACCGCACGCGACCACGCAACCGCATCACGCGGCACATCTGCACGAACATACTCATCAATGTCGAATCCCCTCAATCGGCTCACGGTACGACGTACGTCGTGCTTTACTCGGCCGACTCTTTGAACTCCGACAAGTATTTCGGCGCGAAATGCGAATTGCGCACGTTGATCGGCGAGCTCGAGGACCGCTTCAAGCTGACGATGGACGGTTGGCGGATCGCCGAGCGGCGCGCGAAGTTCGTGATGCACACGTGACGCGCCGTCCGTAGGCGCCCCGCTTCTTCGGCAACTCCCGCTCTTGAAGAATAGGGCGGGATATGACGCGTTACGGCTATCACGCCTCGCACGAGCAGCACGCCCCGAGCGCGCTCCTCGAATACGTGCGGCGCGCGGAGCAGGCGGGCTTCGACGCCGCCATGTGCTCGGACCACTTCCATCCGTGGACACCGATGCAGGGGCAGAGCGGCTTCGCGTGGTCGTGGCTCGGCGCTGCGCTCTGCACGACGCACCTCGACTTCGGCTGTGTCAGCGCGCCTGGCTGGCGTTATCACCCGGCCGTGCTCGCGCAGGCCGCCGCGACGCTTGCCGAAATGTTTCCGGAGCGCTTCTGGCTGTCCGTCGGCAGCGGCGAGGCGTTGAACGAGCACATCTGCGGGGTTCCCTGGCCGCCGAAGAGCGAGCGCAACGCGCGGCTGCTCGAGGCGGTCGAGATCATGCGCGCGCTGTGGGCCGGTGAAACGGTCACGCACTACGGACGGATCACCGTCGAGGAGGCGAAGCTCTACACGCGCCCGGAGCGGCCGCTTCGAATCTTCGGCGCCGCGCTGACGGCGCCGACGGCGCGCTGGCTCGGCGGCTGGGCCGACGGGTTGATCACGGTCGGTGCGGATCCGAATGCGCTACGCGTGGTGATCGACGCGTTTCGCGAAGGCGGCGGCGAGGGGAAGCCGATCAAGGTGCAGTGCGCGTTCGCATGGGCGCCGACGGACGACGACGCCCGGCGGGCCGCTCATCGCGAATGGGCCGCGAACCTGCTCGGCACGGACGTGCTCGCCGTGCTGCGCACACCCGAGGAGCTCGAGGCCGCGTCCCGTTTCATTTCGATCGACGACGTCGCGAAGGTCTTGCCGGTCTCGGCCGATCCGGCGTGGCATGCGGAGCATCTGCGCCGCTATGCCGTGCTCGGCATCGACGACGTTTATCTGCACAACGTCGCGCGCAATCAGCCGCAGTTCATCGACGTCTTCGGCGCGCGCGTGCTGCCGCTCCTGCGTTAGCCGCCGGCGCGCGGACGCCGTCCGGCAAGTCGGCGCGCGGGGTCAGGCGACCGGCAGAAGCGTGCGCTCAATCGGCGAGGAGCCAGCCCCACAGATTGCCGTCCGGCGCGGCCTCGCTGTGAATCTGGATGTAGACGCGGCCGGACCTGAGCGCATCGAGTTGCTCGGGAGACAGGTCGACCGAGCCCGAGACGGAGCCCGACGTCGCCGCGGTGACGACGAGGTCGGCGAAGGCTTCGCCGCGGACGCCGGTTCGCACGCCGGAGTGGAGCCGTGCGACGGTCGCGGGCCCCTGCAAACCTTCGAATGTGCCGGAGACGACGAGCGTCGTGCCTTCGAGGGTTCCGCGCGCCTCGCCGATGCCGGTCACCGCGGCGGCGGTGGCCGGATCGATCGGGACCATCGACAGGCGTGCTCGGAACGTCGTCTCGTCCGCGGTCACCGCGGCCGACGCGAACAGGCCGAGCAGGATCGCGGTTGCCGCGCTCTTGCGCATACGGATTTCCCCCGTCGAACGCCGGCTCGGTGCGCGTCGGCGCCACCTGGCCGGTCTGGTTGATCTTCGCGCAACTATAAACGCTCCGAAAAATTGTGTCAGACACCCGTTCGAGACTTTTTTCGGGGTCAGACCCCAATTTAGTTTTTCGGGGTCAGACCCCAATTTCGCCTCAACGCGCCCGAGAACGGGTCTGACCCCGATCCGGCCCGGAATCCGGCTCTGGCTCCAAATGCGCTGACCCCGAAATGCGCCGCCCAACGCGAGCCACTGGAACGGGCTCTGACCCCCCGAGGGGCGCCTGAAGGCGGGCTCTGACCCAGAAATTGCTCTGATCCTGTCAAGTCGGCCGACAATAGGCTCTAACGCTAAACGTGCACCGTCGAAGTTGGGTTCCGAAATTGGGCTCTGACCCTGATTTTCCGAAAACGGGCTCTGACCCCGAATTTCCGCCGTGGCCGCGGCGCCCGGCGCTTTTTCTCGATCTCGACGGGACGCTCGTCGAGCTCACGGCGCATCCGAGCCTCACGCAGGCGTCGCCGCGCCTGCGGCGGCTGCTGCCGAGACTCGTCGAGTCGTGCGCCGGGGCGGTCGCGGTGATCAGCGGCCGGCGGATCGACGACGTGGATCGCGTCCTCGCACCGCATGCGGTATTCGCGGCCGGCGTGCACGGTCTCGAGCGCCGCGGGCCGGACGGGACGGTTTCGGCGCACGCGCCGACCGAAGAGCTCACGCGGATCCGGCGCCTGATCGAGCCGTTCGTCGCGCGCCACGACGGACTCTGGATCGAGGACAAGCGGATCGCCTTCGCGGTGCACTACCGCGATCGTCCCGAGCTCGAGGAGGACATCCATCGCTTCGTCGGCGCGCTCGAGCGCGAGGTTCCGCCGGATATCGAGATCCTGCTGGGGCACTGCGTGTTCGAGGTGAAACCGAGCGCCGCCGACAAGGGCAGAGCGATCGAGCATTTCATGACGGAGGCGCCGTTCGCCGGGCGCACGCCGGTCTTCGTCGGCGACGACGTGACGGACGAGGCCGGCTTCCGCGCCGTGAACGCGCTCGGCGGCTTATCGGTCAAGGTTGGCGACGCGCCGACGCTCGCGCGCTGGCGGCTCGGAAACGTCGCTGACGTGCTCGACTGGCTCGAGCGGCTCGTTGCCCTCGGGCGGAGGCAGTAGGCCCGTCCCTGCTCGAAACGGCGCCGCCGAGGCGCTCGCGGCGTTTCTCGTGAGCTCATGCGCAGCCGTGCCGTCTATGCGCAACGTCGTATAGCGCGTACAGTTGGGTTCATGCAAAGAAGCTCCGAAGCGATCGACCGCGAGCTCGACGAAGCGCTCGAAATGACTTTTCCTGCGAGCGATCCGGTCGCAGTGGTTGCGCCGGGCAGCACGAGCCGCAGGGCCGATGCGCCTCCAAAAACACACGACGAGGCCACGCAAGACGCGGCGCAGGCACCGAGTGCCGAGTCTCGCAATCGCCCAAGGCGCTGATGGCGTCGATCGCGCGATTCCGGCGCGCAGCGATCGTGCGCCTTCGGGCATAATGGATTCGGCTCCGAAACGATGAGCGAGGGTCGATGAGTCGCATCGTCGCCGTGTCGAATCGGGTGGCGATACCGCGTAGCGGCAAATCCGCCGGTGGGCTCGCGGTCGGTCTGATGGCCGCGTTTCAGGAGCAGGGCGGTCTCTGGTTCGGCTGGAGCGGCAAGACGATCGACGGAGAGCCGGGGCCGGCACGGCTCACGTCGTCCGGCAACGTGCGCTTCGCGACGATCGACATCGACGAAAGAGATTTCGCCGGCTACTACGCGGGCTACAGCAACAACACGCTCTGGCCGCTGCTTCACTTCATGCTCGGCTTCTTCTCCTACAGCCGCAGCGACCACGAGGCGTATTGGCGGGTGAATCGTCTGTTCGCGAGGCGTCTGATCCCGTTGCTCGAGCCCGACGACCTGATCTGGGTGCACGACTATCAGCTCTTCCCGCTCGGACGCGCTCTGCGCGACGCCGGCGTCGATCGGCCGATCGGATTCTTCCTGCACGTGCCGTTCCCGGGCTTCGACGTGCTGAAAGCGCTGCCGCGCTACGACATTCTTCTCGAAGCGCTTTCGGCGTACGACGTCGTCGGGCTGCAGACGCAGCCCGACGTCGACGCGCTGCGCGAATGCTTCACGCAGCCCGACATCGGCGGCGAGGTGCTCGACGACGGCAAGATCCGCGCATTCGGACGCGTGTTCCGAGTCGCAGCGTTCCCGATCGGCATCGACGTCGAGCAGTGTCGCTCGCTCAGCGTGGACAACCTCGACCGTCCGCAGGTGCAGCGCTTCCGAGTGAGTCTGCGCGATCGCAAGCTCATCATCGGCGTCGATCGGCTCGACTACAGCAAGGGACTCGAGCTCCGGTTCCGCGCGTACGAAAGCCTGCTCGAGAACTATCCGGCTCTGCGTGGACACGTCGCGTACATGCAGATCGCGCCGCCGACGCGATCCGAGGTCGACACGTACATGACGATTCGCAACGCGCTCGAGCAGGCGGCCGGGAACATCAACGGGCGTTTCGCCGAGGTGGATTGGGTACCGATCCGCTACCTGAATCGCTCGTACGACAGGAGTCTCTTGATGGCGCTCTTCCGCCTCGCGCGCGTCGGACTCGTGACGCCGATTCGGGACGGCATGAATCTCGTCGCGAAGGAATACGTCGCAAGCCAGAATCCCGATGATCCGGGCGTGCTCGTCCTGTCGAGGCTCGCGGGCGCGGCGATCGAGCTTGCCGAGGGCGCGGTGCTCGTGAATCCGTTCGACCGCGAAGGCGTCGCCGAAGGCATGCAGCGCGCGATCGAGATGCCGCTCGACGAGCGGCGCGAGCGTCATCGCGCAATGATGGATGTCCTGACCCGAAACGACATCCACGCGTGGTGCCGGCGTTTCATACGCGCGCTCGAGAGCGCGACAGCGGATCCCGACGTCGGTGCGGTCCGCGCAGCGCGGCCGGCTACGCGCTGACGCTCGCCATCCTCACGTCGGCGGTCATGCTTCGGCAGGTTCAGCGGCCGACCACCGCCGACGCCAAACGTCGACGAGCGAGATAGCCGCCGCAAAACGGCACGCTGCCTACTGGCAGCGCTCGAGCGTGTCGATGAACTCGCGGATCAGCGCGATGCCCGAGTCGTCCGGCTCGAGCGTCGCGAGCGGCGGCATGCCGTGCGCGTCGCGTCGCGACATCCGTGCGACGAGCACGGAGCGGTCCGCGGCGCCGGGCGCGATGATCCGTGCGTTCGCGATGCCGAGATCGCCTCGGCTCGGAGGCACGTCGCACGCGCCCGTCAGCGCAAGCGGTGTGTCGTGACGGAGGTCGAGCCCGGCGACGTTCGGGGCACCGTGGCAGTGCGCGCAGTTCGCGTGCAGATAAGCGCGTGCGCGCTCGGCCAACGGCGCACCCTGGTCGCTCGGCGACGGCAGCGCGGGCAGAGTGTCCGGCATCACGCGCGTCGACAGGAGACCGATCGCATCGAACGTCGCGAGCTGATTCGCCGTGCGGCCGGTCGACGGATACGTGAACGGACGGTTCAACTGCGCGACCTCGAGGCCGAGCGCCACGCCGGCCGACGCGCGGTGGCACGCGGCACACTCCGCGCTGCTCGGAAACTGCCAGGGTTTCCCGCCGACGTCGATCGTCTTGCCGCCGTCGATGAGCACGCCGTCGTGCAGCGACGATTCCCACTCGTAGCTGTAGCGGCCCCAGTCGCCTTCCGCATGCTGCATCGTGAGGCGGACCTCGACCGGCGCGCCGTTCACGCCGAGCCGCTCGATCAGCACGGCGCCGACGGGGAAGACGAGCCGGCCGTCAGCGTCGATCCGGATCGCCGTACCGTCCGGGATCGCGAGGTAGTGCTCGTGAACGGCGCCGTCGAACCATGCAGGTGCCGCGACGTCGTAAGGGATCGCGCCTGCGGTGACGATCGATGCATCGGTCGCGTCGAAGCAGCCGGTCTCGGAGAGACGCTCGGCTACGGGTGGTGCGCCGGCCCCAGCTCCGCTGCCTTCCAGCCGCACGATTCGATGCAGCGTGCCGCCGAGGTCGACGACATAGAGCTCGCCGGCCGCGTCCTCCGCGAACGATGCGATCGCGAGCCCGGTGTCGAGCAGCTCTTCGGCCGCGAAACCGCCTTGGCCGTCGTCGACGAGGCTCCAGATCCGGCCGCTGACGAAGTCGCCGAAGACATACCGTCCCGCGAGCTCCGGGATAGACGTGCCGCGATAGACGTAGCCGCCGGTGACGGACTGTCCGAGCGTGCGCGGGTAGTCGTGGACGGGGTCGATCGCGTTGGACACGGTCGCGCAGACCGCCGCGGCGTTGGCATGCGCGATGAAACCTTCGCGGCAATCCCAGCCATAGTTGCCGCCGCGCTCGACGATATCGATCTCCTCGCGAGCGCTCTGACCGACGTCGCCGACCCATAGCGTGCCGGTCTCGCGGTCGAACGAGAAGCGCCACGGATTGCGCAAGCCCCACGCGAAAATCTCGGGGCAGTTCCAGCCCGCAGAGTGGTCCGGCGGACAGAACGGCTGTCCCGCGAACGGGTTGCCGCTCGCGCCGGACGGGATCGCGTACGGCTCGCCGCCGTCGACGTCGAGACGGAGCATCGTGCCGAGCAGATTCGTCGTGTCCTGCGCGCGGTCGAGCGGGTCGCCGCCGCCTCCGCCGTCGCCGAGCCCGAAGTAGAGATAGCCGTCGGGCCCGAATGCGATGTGCCCGCCGTTGTGGTTCGACTGATCCTGATTCACGCGGATCACGTTGCGTCGGCTGCCGGGATCGAGCGTCGCGCCGCCGTCGAGGCTCACGAAATGCGCGACGACAGAGACCATCGGCGACGAGCCTTCGGTCCACGAGACGAAGACCCGGCCGTCCGCGGGATAGCTCGGATGAAACGCCATGCCGAGGAGGCCGCCTTCACCGGCCGGGTTGACGGTCAATTGAAGGAAGTCCGGATCGAACGACGTCGTGCTCGGATCGTTCGCGAACACGCGAACCGTGCCGCGCTTCTCGAGGACGAACCATCGGCTCGGATCGCCCGGCGCCTGCAGCATGCCGAGCGGCTCTTCGAACGACAGCCCGGCGAAAACCCGCTCGAGCCCGATCTCGGGCGTCGCGGGAGCGGTTCGCGCGGGTGCGATGCAGGTCAGGTTCGGCGGCCGCGAGTCGAGACCGGACGGAGCGCCGCCGCCCGGGGGCGGCGCGAGCGGGGGACCACCGGATGACGAGCCGCCGCCGCAGCTTGCTGCGAGAACGAGCGGCAGCAGCGCCGTGGCTGCGCGTCCAAGCCGGGGCGTCATGCGCGGATGATGACATTCTCACGCCCGGAAGGATACCGTCCGCCGGCTGCGGTCGTCCGTTGCGGGGAGCTCGAGGCCGAGCGTCGAATCGTGGCGGGATCGTGCCGTCCGCCATGCAGATCCTCGTGACGCCGCGTCACGTGATCGCGTGACGCGTCATGTCGGTCAGCGAGGCAGGGCCGGCCAGGCGTTTCGTCCGTCGACGACGGCCGGCCGTCCCGCGTCGAGTCGCGGTCTCGCTGCAAGCATCGCACGGCGCCGTCGGTAGGCCCGGAGCCACGCACGGACGCGTCGCTTGCCGACGACGCCGATCACGGCCGTCGCGGCGAAGATGCCGAGATCGAGCGAGAGGCGGCGATCGCGCACGTACGTCATGTCGAGGAACCACGACTGGCGTTTCCCGCGTCCCGCATAGAGCTGCGCGAGGCCGATGATGCCGGGCCGAATGCTCCAGCGGACGGCGTGAGCGTCGTCGTCCCAGCCGAGCCGGACGACGTCCTCGCTCGTCAGCGGCCGCGGACCGATCAGGCTCATCTCGCCGCGCAGCACATTGACGAGCTGCGGCAACTCGTCGAGGCCGGTCTGACGGAGCCACCGTCCGATCCGCGTCGTCGAGCCGTCGCGCATCGTGCGGAACTTGTAGATCCGAAACGGTGCGCGGTTCGTGCCGAGCCGAAGCTGCGTGAACAGCACCGGTCCTCCGTCGTCGACGCGGATCAGCCACGCGATCAGGAGCAGCAGCGGACTCGCGAGGACGAGCCCGAGAGCCGCGATCGCGATGTCGATCGAGCGCCGCAGCGTCGCCGGTCGTCCGTCGGCGAGGGTGGAGGCGGTCTTGTCGGTACGAATCGACGCCATGTGCATGCCTTCTTTCGAGACGTGCGTAGCTTCGCAGCCGGAAATGGCCTCCGAGGGGACGAAAAATGTCGAATTATGGCAATGCGCGAAACCGTGACAGGCGTCACGCGGCGGCGGCAGCGGAGCGCTGCCGATCACGCCGGGGCCGGTCCGACGGCGTGACGCGACGCGCCCCCGCCGCAGCACGAAGCGGCCGCATAGGAACCGTCGCCTCGGCCCTCGGCGCGTAGGCGTACCGCCTCGTGACGGCACCGGCGTTCCATGAACGGCCGCCGGTTAGAATGGACCGATACGGGACTCGAGGGACGACGCGTGAGGACGGCGGACGACGCTGCCGCGGAGGAGGGCGCACCGCGCATATCGCGGCGCGAAGCGGCTTTCGACATCGTTGCCGTCGTCGTGCTCGTGCCGCTCTGCGCGATCGGCGCGGGCGTCATCGTGGGTCTCTTTTCTCGAGATACGCCGAACCTGGCGATCGCGCTCTTCTTGCAGGCGCTGCTGACGCTCGGCATCGTCTATCTGCTGCTCACGGCACGCGAGCAAGGTTTCGAGCGGATCGGGCTTCGAGCACCGCAGCGCGCCGATCTCGGCCGGGCCGTGATCGTGATGCTCGCAGGCTTCGGCGTGAACTTGCTGTTGACGCTCGCGGTCGTCGTGCTGTCGCCGGGTACGCTCGAGGACCATATCGCCGGGCTCGAGTCGTTCGCGGTCGGCCTCACGGACGACGTGCCGATCGGCGCGATGGTCCTGCTGCTCTTCGTCGTCGGCTTCTACGAGGAGGTGGTCGCGCGCGGGCTGCTCCTGACCCGCGCGCGCGAGCTCGTCGGCGGTTTCTGGCCGCCCGCGTTGATCTCGGCCGGGCTGTTCGCCCTCGGGCACTTCTATCAGGGCGTCTACGGCGTCGTGCAGACGGCGCTCTTCGGGCTCGTGCTCGCCGTGTTCACGCTGCGCTGGGGCACGCTGTGGCCCGCGATCCTCGCGCACATGGGGATCAACATGATGACGCTGCTGCAGCTGCGCACTCCGGACGGGCTCTGACCGACGCGCAGGTCATACCGCCGTCAGCGGCCAGACGAACGCGATCAGCGGCACGCCGGCGACCACGACGACGATCGACAGCGGCAGCCCGAGCCGCCAGTAGTCTCCGAACCGATAGCCGCCGGGACCCATCACGAGCGTGTTCGACTGATGGCCGATCGGCGTCAGAAAATCGCACGCGGCGCCGACCGCGACGGCCATCAGGAACGGATCCGGCGCGAGGCCGAGCGTCGCGGCGAGGCTCGCGGCGATCGGCGCCATGACGAGCACTGTGGCGGCATTGTTCAGGAACGGCGTGACGAGCATGGCGACGATCATGATCGATGCGAGCGCGCCGAGCGGCGGCATCGGCCCTGTCACGGACGAAAGCCACGCCGCGATCAGCTCCGTGCCGCCGGTCGTCCGGATCGCGTCGCTGATCGGGATCAGCGCGCCGAGGAGGACGAGTATCGGCCAGTCGATGACCTCGTACGCTTCGCGCAGCGTGAGCGCCCGAAAGAGGAGCAGCACGACCGCCGCGCCGAAGAACGCGATCGCGACGGGTACGACATCCATTGCGGCGAGTGCCATTGCGGCCGCAAGCACGGCGACCGGCAGATAGCTCTGCCCGCCGCGCCCGAGCCTCAAGTCGCGTCCCGCGAGCGGCAGGCAGCGCAGCTCCGCGAGCGTGTCGGGAAGCTGCTCGAGGTCGCCTTTCAGCACGATGACGTCGCCTGGCCGGAACTTGAGCGACCGCAGCCTGTGCGCGACGCGCTCGCCGCTCCGGCTGACGGCGAGCAGCCTGACCTGAAAGCGTTCGGACAGACGGAGCTGCGCGGCGGAGCGTCCGACGAGCGGCGAATCGCTGCGCACCACCGCTTCGATCACGCCGACGTTTTCGCGCTTCGTGCGGCCGGTCTTCGCGTCCTCTTCCTCCGCCGCGAGCTTCAAGCGGCTTTGTCCGACGACGTTCTCGATCGCACCGGGATCGCCCTCGAGCAACAGCACGTCGTGCGCGTTCAACGTCCAGTTGTCGGTCGGGGTATAGCGGCGGAAGCGTTCGCGGATGATCGTCGCGACCTCGACATCGCCTTCGCCGAGCGCCTCGAGCTCCGCGACGGTGCGGCCGACGAACGGCGACTCGGCCGGCACGTATGCCTCGGCGGTGTAGCCTTCGATGTTGAACGCGGCATCCATCGACGCTGCGCCCTTTCGGGAAGTGGGCAGCAGCCGATACGTGAACGCGAGAAGCACGACGCCCGCGGCGGAGAGGCCGAGGCCGACGGGGAAGAAGTCGAACATCGCGAACGGCTCGCCCGCGATCTGCTCGCGCATCTCGGAGACGATGATGTTCGGCGACGTCCCGATCAGCGTCATCATGCCGCCGAGCAGAGACCCGAACGCCATCGGCATCAGCAGGTACGACGGCGACGTGCCGGTACGGCGCGCGAGCTGCAGCGCGACAGGGATGAGCATCGCGAGCGCGCCGATGTTCTTCACGAACGCGGAGAGCAGCGTGACCGTCGTGACGAGCCCGAGCACCTGCGTCGTCGGCGAGCGCAGATGCGGGCTCACTCGCCGCAGCACCGCGTCGACGATCCCGGAGCGGGAGACGGCGGCGCTCACGAGCAGCGCGGTCGCGACGATGACGAGGATGTCGTTGCCGAAACCGCTGAACGCCTGGTCGGGGGGCACGATGCCGACCGCGACGGCAGCGAGGAGCGCGAGAAGCGCGACGAGGTCGTAGCGCAGGCGTCCCCACGCGAAGAGGCCCATCATGCCGATCACGATGGCGAACGCGAGCGCCTGGTCGAGGGTCACAGCGTGTCGTCGCGCCGATCACGCTCGCTTTCGGGGGCGGGAGCCTCGTTCGGAGCCGCGGCCCTGCGGCGATGAGGCTCCGCGAGCTCTCGCAACGTTTCGCTCGCTCGCCGCGGATCGCGCCCGAGGCGGCCGAGGTCGCTCAATGTGACGATGCCGGCGAGGCGCCCGTCCGCGTCGACCACCGGCAGTCGCCGCACCTGACGCTCGCTCATGATCCGAAACGCGTCTTCGAGCGTATCGTCCTCTCGGCACGTGAACAGCGTCGACGACATGATGTCGCGGACGCTGAGCTCCGCCGGATTCTTTCCGTCGACGACGGCCCGCAGGATGATGTCGCGGTCCGTCAGCACGCCTTCGAGCGTGTCGCCGATGCCGACCAGCACCGCGCCCACGTCGTACTCGGCCATCGCGACCGCGGCCTCCTGAACGGTGGCATCCGGAGGCACGAGCTCGACCTCGCGGCTCATGACATCGGCGACCCTCATGCATGGCCTCCGGGCGCGACGCGGCTCGGAACGTCAGCCGCGCGAGCAGCCGCCCACGCGTGCCGCTCGCTCGGTTTCCGCCGGCGGCCGGCCGGCTCGATTCGTTCGGCGGTGAGCCATCTCGACGCCTTTCGAAAGGTTCCCCTCGTGCCCCGGAAATGCAATCGGCATGCCAAGAAAAACACCCTTGCCAGCGGCGCGGCATTCGATGGAACCTTGATCCGATGAAAGATTCGCGTGTTCTGACGCCGCCGCCGATCCCGACCGAGCTGTTCGACGATGCGGCTCGTGCGGTAAGCCGGCTCGAGGAGATCTACGAGCGCAACACCGCGTTCCTGCGCGAGCGCTTCGAGGCCTACATGAACGGGGACGATCCCGGGGGCCGAGTGCGCGCCGTATATCCGTTCGTGCGAATCACGACGGAGACGTACGAGCGCCTCGACTCGCGGCTGTCGTACGGCTTCGTCGCGGGCCCCGGCGTGCACGAGACGAGCGTGACTCGGCCCGATCTCTTCCGCGACTACTACACCGAGCAGATCGGTCTGTTGCTCGAGAATCATTGCGTACCGGTCGCGATCGGCGAATCGACCGAGCCGATCCCCGTGCACTTCGCGTACCGGCGCGACGTGAACATCGCCGTCGACTCGGGGGACGCTGCCGGCCGCAGGCTGCTGCGCGACGTGTTCGACACACCGGATCTCGCCACGATCGACGATGCGATCGTGAACGGCACGCTCGAGCGCCTGCCCGGTGCGCCCGCGCCGCTCGCGCTGTTCCGTGCCGCGCGCGTCGACTACTCGCTGCACCGCCTGCACCACTACACCGGCACCGACCCGGAGTACTTCCAGAACTTCGTGATCTTCACGAACTACCAGTTCTACGTGGACGCGTTCGCACGGATCTGCCGCGAGCGTCTCGCGGCCCCGGGCGGCGAGTGGCAGGGCTTCGTCGAGCCCGGCAATCTCCTGACCCGGCCGGGCGATGCGGCGCCGGTTTCCGGCGCGCGGCCGGAGCGTATGCCGCAGATGCCGGCGTTCCATTTGCTGAGGCCGAGGCGCGACGGGATCACGATGATCAACATCGGCACGGGGCCGTCGAACGCGCGGAACATCACGGATCACGTCGCCGTGATGCGCTCGCACGCGTGGCTGATGCTCGGCCACTGCGCGGGCCTCAGGAACTCGCAGAAGATCGGCGACTACGTGCTCGCGCACGGCTACGTGCGCGAAGACCACGTGCTCGACGAGGAGTTGCCGCTCTGGGTACCGGTTCCGGCGCTCGCGGAGATGCAGATCGCGCTCGAGCAGGCCGTCGGCGCCGTCACCGGCCTCACCGGATTCGAGCTGAAGCGCGTGATGCGGACCGGCACGGTCTGCAGCGTCGACAACCGCAACTGGGAGATCGGCGACGCCGCGACGAAGATCCGCAAGCTCTCGCAGTCGCGTGCGATCGCGCTCGACATGGAGTCCGCGACGATCGCGGCGAACGGGTTCCGCTTCCGGGTGCCGTACGGCACGCTGCTCTGCGTTTCGGACAAACCGATGCACGGCGAGATCAAGCTCGCCGGCATGGCGAGCGAGTTCTACCGGCAGCGGGTCGGCCAGCATCTCGACATCGGCCTCGACGCGCTCGAGCGCCTTCGGGCGCAGGAGCGCGAGCGGCTGCATTCGCGGAAGCTCCGCAGCTTCGCGGAGGTGGCGTTTCAGTGACGCTCGGGCGCCGCAGGCGGCCGCCGTGGCACAGCCTCCGTCGCGATCAGTCCCCGGTCGCGATGCCCCGCGACGGATCGTTGATCCACTCGCTCCACGAGCCTGCATAGAGCGCGGGCTCGTCGAATCCCGCATGACGGAGCGCGAGGATGTTGTGCGCGGCCGTGATCCCCGAGCCGCAGTAGCACACGATATCGCGCCCTGCGGCATCGCCGAACAGCGTTTCGAAGCGGCGGCGTAGCTCCTCCTTCGGCTTGAAGAAGCCGCGCTCGTCGAGGTTCTCGCTCGACGGGGCAGAGCGCGCGCCGGGGATGTGGCCCGCGATCGGATCGATCGGCTCGACTTCACCGCGGAAGCGCGCCCGGTCACGGGCGTCGAGCAGGATCTGCTCGTGACCGTCCACGTCGTCGGCCGTGACGAGCCGTGTGAGCGGCGCGCGTTGCGCGTAGTCGGTTTGCGTGGGCAGCGGGTCGGGCGGCAGCGCCTGCGTGACCGGGAAACCGGCATCGACCCACGCGCGCCACCCCCCGTCGAGGACGGCTACCGCGGCGTGGCCGATCCAGCGCAGCATCCACCAGAGCCGCGCGGCGAACGCCCCGCCCGAGTCGTCGTACGCGACGACCTGGACGTGGGGCGACACGCCCCACGCTTCGACTCGGGCGATCCACGCCGCACGGTCGGGCAGCGGATGCCGCCCGGTCACGCCCGGCACACGCGGTCCGCTCAATTCGAGGTCGATGTCCGCGTGCCGTGCGCCGGGGATGTGCCCGGCGCGATAGGCGTTTCGACCGGCCTCTGGATCCGCGAGCGAGAACCGGCAATCGAAGACGTGCCACGACGCATCGTCGAGGTGTGCGCGGAGGGTCGCGACGTCGATCAGCGTCGAGGCGCGGACCGTCTCGGCAGGCTGCGGAGCGGGCATCCGTGCTAAGTCAGCGGGTCGAGATCGACACGCGCGATCCAGCCTCGTGTCGACTCGGACGCCGCCGGGTAACGCTCGAGGACGAGCGGGTCGTGACCCGGGATCACGTGCGCCTTCGAGCTCGCGAGCCGGTACAGCGTCGCGTAGCCTTCGATGAGCTCCGCGACGTTGTAGACGACAGGGAAGGCTCGCCCGGTTTCCATGTGCGCATAGAAGTGCGACGCGTCCGACGCGAGCACGACATTGCCGCGTCGGGTCGCGACGCGGACGCATTGCAGCCCTTTCGTGTGCCCGCCGATCCGGTGGACCGTGATGCCCGGCGCGATCTCGTCGGTGCCGTCGTGGAACACGACGCGATCCTCGAACACGCGCTTCACCATCCGTGCGACGTCGTCCGCCTCGAAGGGCTCCTTGATCTTGCGATGGCACATGTAGCGCCCGGTCGCGTACTGCATTTCGGCATCCTGCAGGTGGAAGCACGCGTTCTCGAACAGGGCCGCGTTCCCGCAATGGTCGTAGTGCATGTGCGTGACGATCACGTCACGCACGTCGGCGTGCCGGATGCCGATCGCCTCGAGCCCGCGCTCGACGGGGTTCACGAGCATCCTGCCGCGCTTCGCCGCCATCGCCGCATCGAAGCCGGTATCGACGACGTACACGGAGTTGTCGCCGACGATCGCCCAGACGTAGTAGTCGAGCGGCATGTCCGACGTCTCGTGAGCGTCGGCACCGATGAAGTTGCTGTAGGCCTTGCGTGCGAGCTCGGCGTACTTGACGGCGTAGATCTCGTAGAGCGGAAGGGTGGTGCTCATCTCGCTTCGGGCTCCGTTATGGGCCGCGGCTCGCCGGCAAGTCGCTCACCACCAGCGTACGCGGCCGGTATCCACGTGGATGAACCGGTCTTCGGGATAATAGCCGACGCCGCCCGCCGCGAGCGCGAGGGCTTCCTCACGGAGCCGGTCGAGCGGCGCACCGACGAGCCGCACGTCCATCGCCTTGCCTTCCATGTGGAGGCTGCGCTGCGCGACGCCGTTGCTCTTCGCGCGCAGCATCTCGTTCGTCTTCGGCGAGCGGTATGCGGAGATGATCTCGTACGTGCCTTTCCCGCCCGCCCGGCGGCGCAGCTCGTAGAGGATGTCGAGGAGCTGCGGATCCATCGGGTGCACGTCGCCCGTGCGGAAATCGCGCAGAAAATGATTGATCTCGTCGAGCGCGCCGGGCAGATATCGGCCGTTCACGGCGTACGTCACACGCAGGCGCTCGCCTGTGTGCGTATGATAGAACGTCAACGCGCGCGGCTCCGTCGCCCGAGAGGCCGGCGCGAACAACACGCCCGCGATCGCGGCCGCGCTCGAAACGAGCACGCGACGGCGGGCCAAGCTCTCGGGCGAAACGTCCATACATTCGTCGCACATGAATCGGATGCCTCCCCTTGGTCATCGCTTGCGCCCGCGCGGCAGAGCCGTGCGGATCGCGTCCTGCGCCGCGCTGCTTGCGCTCTTCTCTTCGGCCGCCACGCTTGCGGACGAGTCGCTCCGCGCCCGCGTCGAAGCGCTCGCCGATGAGCCGCGCATCGACGGTGTCGCGGTCGCCGACCCTTGGTTCCTGATTCGATTCTACGAGCGACGGCAGTTTAGCCCTGCGTGGGAATCCGACGCAAAGCGTGACGCGCTGCTCCGCGCGCTTGAGGCGAGCGTCGAGCACGGCCTCGATCCGGGCGACTACCATGTCGAGCTATTGCGCGCGCACGCCGAGGGAAACCACGACGAGGACCCGACGGCAGCGACGATCCATTTCGAGCTCCTCGCATCGGACGCGCTCGCGCGGTTTGCGTTTCATCTGCGCTTCGGCAAGGTGAATCCGGAAGCGCTCGAGCCGAGCTGGAACTTCAGCCGCACGCTCGAAGGTACGAATCCGATCGCGGTGTTCCAGCGTCTGATCGACGCCGCCGACATCGCCGCGGAGGTCGAGACACTCGCACCGCAGGAGCCGCGCTACGCCGACCTCAAGGCGGCGCTCGCGGCCTACCGGGCGATCGAGCAGGCCGGCGGATGGCCGCGGCTCGACGCCGGGACGACGCTCAAGCCCGGCATGCGGGACGCGCGCGTCGCCGAGCTCAGGGATCGGCTGCGGATCGAGGGCTACGCCGCGGGAGCGGGCGCGGATCCCGAGCTTTTCGACGAAGCCCTCGAAGCAGCCGTGCGCGCTTTCCAGCGGCTTCATGGTCTCGATGCGGACGGCGTCGTCGGACCGCGGACGATAGCGGCGCTCAACGTGCCGGTCGAAGCGCGCATCGATCAGCTGCGCGTCAATCTCGAGCGGTTGCGCTGGATCTTCCGCGATCTCGAGGAGCGTTACATCGTCGCGAACATCGCCCGCTTCCAGGTCTCGCTGATCGAGAACGGTGAGCCCGTGTGGACGACGCGAGCGGTCGTCGGCCGTCCGTACCGGCAGACGCCGACGTTCCGCGCGCAGATGACGTACCTCGTGCTGAACCCGACATGGACGGTGCCGCCCGGAATCCTGCGCAGCGACCTGTTGCCCGAGCTTCGCCGCGACCCGGGGTCGCTCGCACGGCGCAACATGGTCGTGCTCGATACGTCGGGGCGAGTCGTCGATCCGTCCACCGTCGATTGGAACGCGCCGCACTTCCCGTACATGCTGCGGCAGGAGCCGGGACCGGACAACGCGCTCGGCCGCGTGAAGTTCATGTTCCCGAATCCGCACCACGTCTACATGCACGACACGCCGTCGCGCGAGCTTTTCGCGCGCGCCGACCGAACGTTCAGCTCGGGCTGCATCCGCCTCGAGAATCCGCTCGAGCTCGCCGAGATCCTGCTCGCCGAGACCGGGCGCTGGGACCGCGCAGCGATCGATGCCGTGCTCGCGACGGGACAGCCGCGCACGATCACGCTGCCGCGGCCCCTGACGGTGCTCTTGATCTACGCGACGGCCGTGCCGGAGAACGGCGAGCTCTATCTCCTGCCCGACGTCTACGGGCGCGACGCGCGTGTGCTCGACGCGCTCGAGGCGCCGTTCGAGTTCGTGCCTCCGGCGGGCTACGAACAAGCCTTGAGCGCGAACGTTCCTTGAGGAGCGAGCGGCCCGTGAAGAGTCGGGCGAAGCCCGGCGCCGCGGACGACGATGCGCGGCTCGTCGCCGAGTGCCGCGCGCGCGCCGTCGAGCTGCTCAAGAAGAACTCGACGCCGGCCGGCGTGCTCGCGGCGTCGCCGAATCCGAAAGCCGAGCGGCGCGGCTACACGTCGATCTTCGGGCGGGACGCCGCGATCTGCGCGCTCGGCATGGCCGTATCCGGCGACCGCGAGCTCGAGCGCGCGGCCGTCGCCGGGCTCGAGACGCTCGCTGCGCATCAGGCGCCGAACGGGCAGCTTCCGAAGTTCGTCGACGTCGACGGCCGCGAGGCCGATTTCTGGTACTTGGGCTGCATCGATTCGACGCTCTGGTGGCTGATCGCGCTCGAGTATCTCGATCGCGCGGGCCTCGCGCGCGGCATTCTCAAACGGCAGCGGCGGCGCGTCGAGCGCGCATTGTGCTGGCTGCTCGCGCAGGAGCATCAGCGCTTTTACCTGCTGCAGCAGAACGAGGCGAGCGACTGGGCCGACATCATGCCGCGCTCGGGTTTCGTCCTCTACACGAATGCCCTCTGGTACCGCGTCAAGCGGCTCTTCGGATTGCCGCACACCGACGAGACGCGGGCGAACTTCAACGGTCTCTTCCATCCGTTCTCGGCGGGACTGCCCGAGTATCGGCGCGGGCGGCTCCTCTGCGACTACGTGCTGAGGAAGGCGAAGAACCGCGATCTGTTCCTGAGCTTCGTCAACTTCTCGTTCTTTGGGGACGAGGGTGACGTGCTCGGCAACCTGCTCGCGATGCTCGCGGGTGCGGCCGAGCGGGAAGCCGCGCGGCGCGCGCTCGGCGCGCTGCTCGCGGCGCGCGTGCACGAGCCGTATCCGGTGCGCGCCGTCGTGAAGCCGATCGCGAAGACGAGCACGCTGTGGCGGCCGTACATGGCCCGGCATCGGCAGAATTTCGCGTGGCAGTACCACAACGGCGGCATCTGGCCGATGGTCGGCGCGTTCTGGGTATGCGCGCTCGTCGGCGCAGGGCACGTCGAGCTCGCGCGTGCCGAGCTCGTGAAGCTCGCGCGTGCATGTGCCTTGCGCGGCTTTCGGTTCTCGGAGTGGCTGCACGGCCGGACGCTCGCAGCGCGCGGAATGCCGGGACAATCGTGGAGCGCGGCGGGGTTTCTGCTCGCGGATCACGTCGTGAACGGCGGCGAGGATCCGCTCGGCTCGAGCCCCGAGCGTGGCATGAAGCTTGCTTGAGCCCCGTCGTTTCGACGACGAGGAGTGCCGATGGCACGCACCAGGATTCTCGCAGCGCTCTTTTGCGGCGTGCTCGTTTCCGTTCCGACGTGGGCCGACGAAAACTCGGGCCTATATCTCGGCGCCGGGCTCGGCGACTTCTCGACCGAGATCAACGATCTCGACGACGTCGATCTCGACTTCGACGAGGACAGCGACGCTTCGAGGATCTTCGTCGGGTGGCGCTTCAATCGGGTGATCGCCGCCCAGCTCGACTACTTCGATTTCGGGGACTCGGCGGCCGCGACGAACCTGTTGTCGATCGAGTCGGATGCCAGGGGCATCGCGCCGTCGCTCGTCGCGACGCTGCCGTTGGGGCCGGTGGAGCTCTTCGTCAAAGGCGGATGGCTCTTCTACGATCTCGAGGTGACGGCGAGCGGGGACGAGATTTTCGACGAGAGCGAGAACGACCCGATGTACGGCGCCGGCATCGGCATTACGCTGCTCGAGCGGCTCGCGCTGCGGGCCGAGTACGAGGTCATCGATATCAGCGAGATCGAGGACGCGGAGGCGGTCTGGATCACTGCGGCCTGGCGATTCTGACCGCACGCCGTCCTTGACGCGGGACGCGGCAGCGCCTATTAAGTCGCCGCGGTCCGGGCGGCGCTCGCCAACCCCAAAACGATCATCGCGGCGCCCGCGCGTGACCGACCAGGTTTGCGCGAGGTACGGGCAGATGCCGGAAATGGGGGCGCCGTCCGATTGGGCGGCCGTTGGCACGCTGTGTGTCGTTTCGTTCGTTGCGTTCATCGCCGGCGCGGTCTTCCGCCGGTGGCCGGACAAGGTGCGGCAGTGCTTCGAGAGCGTCGACGGTTCGTTGACGTTCCTGTCGCCCGACGCGCATCTCGCGCTGGTCACGGCGAGCGGGTGGGCGTTGCAGGCCGCGTCCGTGGCGGCGTTGGTGGCGGCCGCGCTCCTTTTGTGAAAGCCTGCGGGGATGCGGCTCTGGACTCTGCATCCTCGCTACCTCGACCGGCAAGGGCTGGTCGCGCTCTGGCGCGAGGCGCTGCTCGCCCGCGCCGTGCTGCGCGGCCGGACGCGCGGCTATACGCGGCATCCCCAGCTCGAGCGATTTCGCGCGCACCCTGCGCCGAGACGCGCGATCAGCGCGTATCTCGCCGGTGTCTACGCCGAGGCGGCGGCGCGAGGCTACCTCTTCGATCGACGCAAGATCGGGCCGCTCGGTAACGTCGCCCGCATCCCGGCGACGACCGGACAAATCGCGCACGAGTGGGCGCACCTGCTCGCGAAGGTTCGCGGCAGGAGCCCGGAGCACGCGGTGCGGCTCGGGGCGGTCACGTTCCCGGAGTGTCATCCGCTTTTCATCCCGGTCGGAGGGCCCGTCGAGCCGTGGGAGCGGCGGACCGATGCTTTGACCCGGCAAGAAGCCGTCCGCCGCGCCGCGTCGAAGCGCCGCGGCTCGCTGGCTCGACCCGATCCGACGTCCGCCGTTGACACGCGGCGCCGCCGATGACGGCGCTCGCGGCCCGCATGCTCGCGCTGCTCGCGCTCGCCGCGGGCGCGTGGCTTGTGCACGTGTTCGGCCGCGTGTTGCCGACGTGGGGGGCAGGGCTCGTCGTCGTCGGGCTCGCGGCGCCGATCTCGCTGGGCGTCGCGCGCCGCGGACGGCTGCGCTGCGCGGCGTTCCGGGCCGTCTACGTGCGGCCGGACAGCGCGCTCGGGAGGCGGCTCGGGGGCGGCGCGTTGATCCATGTGCGTGCGGCGGTCCTCGGCGGGATTCTCGCGCTCGTGCTGTTCTCGGCGCTCGTTCGGCTCGCGGACGCGACGGCCTGGGCGGTGCTCGTCGTCGGTGCGCCGGCTGCGGCCTGCGTGTTCGCGCTGTGGCGAAATGCGCTTCAGCGGACGGTCACCGCGCTCTATCTGCCCGAGATCGCGTGGCGCCTGACGATCGCGGTCGTCGGTCTCGCGATGGCCGCCGTGCTCGTCTGGGCCGCATTTCACCGCCCGTACCCGGACATGAGCGGCGTCACGCTCGAGCGGGCCGTCTGGCATTTCATCGACCAGGAGCGCGCCCGGAGCGCGGCGGTCCAGATTCTGTTGCAGCTCGCGGGTGTCAAGGACGGCTTGAAGCTCTGGATCGCGCAGCAGCTGATGCCCCAACCGGGGCTCTCGGCCGGTCAGGCGGTCGGTTGGCTCGTCGTGCTTGCAGAAGAAGCCGTCTTCGTGTGGTCTTATCTTTCGTTCCTGTGCCCCGTCGTAATCGGATCGATGAAGCATGACGAGCAACGCGGTCATCCCGGCTGACAGGGGGCTCCTGCATGGGGCGGGCGGGGCCGTGCTCGTCGCGGCCGCCGCGGCGTTGCTGCTGTGGCTCGTCTCGAACGTCGCGCCCCGCGAGTGGCACGTGCCGGACGCGGACATCGTCCTCGACGGCGCTCACTATCGGGCAGGACCCGACGATCTTCGCTGGCTCGAGTCGTTCACGGTGGCGCATTTCGACGCGGGCGAGCAGGCGGCGCGCGCGCTCGTCGCCGACGAGGTTCGTGCGGCACTCGATCCGCTGTTCGCCGCGTCACGGGCACGCCTGCCGGAATTCCTCGATTGGTATTACTCGCTCCGCGGAGAGTACGGCCGGATCGGGATGGCCGCGCTCGACGCGGCCGATCTCGCCGAGCCCGGCTACGTCGCGCGGCGGGCGGCCGCGACCCTGTTGCCGGAGGAGGCGTGGACTGCCCGGCTCGAGGACCTCGAGCACGCCGCGGCGGAGCGGCTCGGCGCGCATTACCGCGACCTCGAGAGCACATGGCGCCGCGAGGTCACGCGGCGGCTCTCCGCGCAACGCGTACCGGCGCCGCTCGACGCGGCGACGGGGCGTCCGACGCTGGTCCTCGACGATCTCGTCTACGAAATCATCGCGAGTGAGGCCGATGCGCTCGGTGTGCGTCTTTCGCTCAGCACCGCGACCGCCGGGATCGGCGCGGCGGCTGCGCCCGCGCTCGCACGCGCGGTCGGCAGGCGCGCGGGCCGGGCTGCGGCGGGCCGGGCGGCCGCGCGCGGCGCGTCGCGCATCGGTGCCGCCGCCGCGAGCGGAGCGGCCGTCTGTGCTCCGGGCGGGCCCGTTGCCGCGGCTTGCGCATTTCTCGCGGGCGCCGGCGCGTGGTTCGCGACGGACTGGGCGCTGCTGCGCGTCGACGAGGCGATGCATCGCGACGAGCTCGAGCGGGCGCTCGACCTGGCATTGACGAACCTGCGCGGCGAGCTCGAGCGTGAGCTCGTCGCGGCATTCGATGCGGCGATCGCGGCGCACGGTGCCGCGGTAGAGCGCGAGATCAGCCGGACCTTCGTTCCGGCCGAGGCCGGACGCGTCGGCGTACGCGACGCGGACGGCACGTCGGGTTCGAACGGAACCCGCGGCACGAGCCGCGATCCGGACGTGTGACGACAAGAACGAGTAACGAGCTCGAGGAGCGGACGATGATGAGGGGGACGAGGGTCTTCGGGGTGGTCGTGCTGGTCGCCGCATGCGGCGGCGACGACGGTGTGCTCGCGCAGCACAGCGCGTTCGATGTCGAGCCGATCGCGCAATTCTCGGAGCCGTGGGCGATGGAGTTCCTGCCGGACGGGCGGCTGCTCGTCAGCGAGAAGAGAGGGGCGTTGAAGCTCTTTTCGCCCGCGGACGGCTCGATCGGGGAAGTCTCGGGCGTGCCCGAGGTCGCCTACGGCGGACAGGGCGGCTTCGGCGACGTCGTGCTGCATCCGGACTTCGCCGAGAACGGGCTCGTTTATCTGAGCTATGCGGAGCCGGGCGAGCGGGGCACGAGCGGGGCCGCCGTCGCGCGTGCGCGGCTCGTGCTCGACGATCGAGGCGGCGGTGCGCTCGAGGACCTCGAGGTGATCTGGCGCCAGGTGCCGAAGGTGTCGGGCAACGGTCACTACGGGCACCGCATCGCGTTCGGTCACGGGTTCCTCTGGATCAGCTCGGGCGAACGGCAGAAGTTCGATCCGGCGCAGGACATGTCGTCGAATCTCGGCAAGATCGTGCGTCTCAACTACGACGGCTCGGTGCCGGCGGACAACCCGTTCGCCGACCGAAGCGACGCCGGCCGCGAGGTCTGGTCGCTCGGTCACCGCAATCCGCTCGGGCTCGCGTTCGACGCCGAGGGGAGGCTCTGGAACGTCGAGATGGGCCCGCGGGGCGGCGACGAGCTGAACCTCGTCCGGCGCGGCGCGAACTATGGCTATCCGATCGTCTCGAACGGCGATCACTACTCCGGCGAGTCGATCCCGGACCACGACACGCGCCCCGATCTCGCGGCGCCGGCCGCGTTCTGGAATCCCGTGATCTCCCCGTCGAGCCTGATGTTCTATTCGGGCAGCGAGTTCCCGGAATGGCAGGGCGATGCGTTCATCGGAGGCCTGTCGTCGCAATCGCTCGTGCGTGTGGAGATCGCCGGCGAGACGGCGCGCGAGGCCGAGCGTTTCGCGATGGGGCAACGTATCCGTGCGGTCGAGCAGGGGCCTGACGGTGCGATCTGGCTGCTCGAGGATCAGCGCCGCGGGTCCGGTGGACGACTGCTCAGGCTGACCGCGCCGAAGCGCTGACTAATTGGGGTCAGACCCCGATTTCCAGGACGAATTGGGGTCAGACCCCGATTTTTCAGCACCAATTGGGGGGGCAGCCCGATTTTCACCAATTCGGGGTCAGACCCCGATTATCAGACCCCGATTATCGATACAAGGGCTCTGACCCCGATTGCTGGATACCAGGGCTCCGACCCGGAATAACCGAAATCGGGGTCTGACCCGAATTAACCTGGAAATCGGGGTCTGACCCCGAATTAC
>CAZKNH010000026.1:35264-36391 GCA_964553875.1 uncultured Gammaproteobacteria bacterium
GAAATCGGGGTCTGACCCGAATTAACCTGGAAATCGGGGTCTGACCCCGAATTACCTGACCCCGAATTACTGCCGCGGCTCGATCCAGATGGCGCGCGCGGCCGCGCACAGCGTGCGCTTCGAGTCGTAGAGCACGGTGCCGGCCTCGTGCTTGCGGCCGCTCGCGCGGATGACCCAGCCGACGACGATGCACGGCTCGCCGATGCCGACGCGCCGGTCGATCCTTGCCGTCAGCTCGCCCAGCAGCATCGGGCGCATGTCGGGCGCGGCGGCCGCGAATCCGGGGCAGTCGAGCGCAGCCCAGACGAACTCGGTCGCGACGCGAGCGTCGCCGGCGTCGAGCGACGCGTCCGGCGTCCACGGCGCGGCCGCGACGCCGGGCGCGAGCGGTCCCGCGAAGATGCGGAGCGCGTCGCCCTCCGTGCGATTCGGGCCGCAGACGAAGCAGTCGGGTGCCGGATGCTTCGTGAATCCCGGATAGCGCCGCGATGCGGCGGCCGCTTCGTCGAACGTCGGCGGCTCGGGCAAAGCGAGCGCACCGACGTCGCCCGGCCGCGCCTGCGCGAGCGATTCGCCGCCGTTTTTCACGTCGAGCACGCCATCGTGCTCGACGATCTCGAGCGGCGTATCGAGCGGAATCGGTCGAAGCAGCCGGACGGTGACCGGCGTGCGTGCGAACGACGCGATCACGCCGCACGTGTAGCCGCCGTTCGCGATGCCGGTCGGGCCGCAGAACCGGCGCGCAATGCGGATCGTGGAGGCCGTCATCGCGATCGTTCCGCCGTTGCCGTGCTCGCTCGATTCTACTCGCTCGCCTTCCTTGCGCGCGCGAACGCGTCCGCGAGGGCGGTGTTGTAAGGTTCGCGCGGCGCATTTCGGCTCCCGTCCGCGCCTCGGCGCGGCGGCTGCCTGTTGTCTGCTTTCCCGCGTCGGCCCGCGCCGCGTCGCTCGTCGCGAGAGTCCGATTCCCTACGGCGATCGCCGCGCTCGGCGCTCGGCACGTCGTCGAGGCGAAGCGTCAGGCTGATGCGGCGCCGCGCGACGTCGACGTCGAGCACCTTCACCTTGACGATGTCGCCCGCCTTCACGACCTCGCGCGGATCCTTCACGAACTTGTTCGACAGCGC
>CAZKNH010000027.1:0-1140 GCA_964553875.1 uncultured Gammaproteobacteria bacterium
GCAGGCCGTGACGTCGGAAACATCGTGGACGCGAAGCGTCGTCATCCTGATCTCGGTCGTCGCCGTGTGCGGCTTTCTCGTCTGGGCTCATTGGGCCGAGATCGACCAGATCAGTCGAGCGCCGGGGCGCGTGATCCCGAGCGGACGAGTCCAGATCGTGCAGGCCGCCGACGAGGGCGTCATCACCGAGATCCTCGTGCGCGAGGGCGATCGGGTCGAGCGGGGGCAGCTGCTCGTGAAGCTCGATGTCGTCAGGGCGCAGGCGGCGCTCGACGAGAGCCGTGGCAAGGAGGCGGCGCTTCGGGCGGCGAAGGCGCGTATCGAGGCGGAGCTCTACGACAGGCCGTTGAAGTTCGACCCATCGTTGGTTGCGGAGTACCCGGAGTTTGTCGAGAACCAGAAGGCGCTCTACGAGAAGCGCCGAAGGGCGCTCCACGAGGAGATCGAGACCCTCGAGCGGCTCCATACGCTCGTCAGCGAAGAGCTGCGCATGAATCGGCCGCTGCTCGCGACCGGCGACGTGAGCCGCACGGAGGTCCTGCGGCTCGAGCGTCAGGCGGCGGAGCTAGCGGGCAAGATCGTCGATCGCAGGAACCGTTATGTGCAGGAGCTCCAGACCGAGCTCACGAAGACGGAAGAGGACCTGGTCACCGCGGTGCAAGCGCGCAAGCAGCGCGAGGATCAGCTCCGCAGGACGGAGCTTCGGGCGCCGACCGAAGGCGTCGTGAAGAACGTGAGGTTCACGACCGTCGGGGCCGTGCTGCGGGCCGGGGACGAAGTGCTGCAGATCGTGCCGACGGACGACGAGCTGATCGTCGAGGCTCAAGTCCAACCTGCGGACATCGGTTTCATCCGGCTCGGGCAGCCGGCGAGCGTCAAGTTCGACGCCTATGACTACACGATCTACGGCCAGGGAGTCGGTCAGGTCACATACATCAGTGCGGATACGTTGACCGAGCAAACGTCGCGCGGGGAAGTCTCGTACTACCGTGTGCACGTCGAGGTCGACGCGAGCGGGATGCAGAAGCGCCGACCCGGGGAGTCGATCGAGCTCCAGCCCGGCATGACCGCCACGGTGGAGATCAAGACGGGACAGAGCACCGTGCTGCGTTATCTGCTGAAGCCGCTGACGAAGACGCT
>CAZKNH010000027.1:1240-35578 GCA_964553875.1 uncultured Gammaproteobacteria bacterium
AGACGGGACAGAGCACCGTGCTGCGTTATCTGCTGAAGCCGCTGACGAAGACGCTCTCCGAGGCTCTGACTGAACGATGAAGCGCGAGGGCGTGTCCGTCCGCGTCTCCTCCGGAGACGCCGGTCAATTGGATTCAGGGCGAACGCGTCTATGCTTGCTAGCCCCGTCGGCGACGTGAATACTCGGTGTCGTCGTTAACGACGGCGCAAAGATTGCCGACGTTGCGCTTGAATTATAATTAGATCTTGAAGTACCGTCCCTGGCCCAGTTTCCCCACTGGGCCTTTCTTTTGTGCGCTCGATCAGACGTGCGCGCTTGAAGATACGAGTTCTCGACGCGATCCGCGCGTTGTTCAACGCGTTGGATTCGATGTGTAGTCTTTTCTGCTTTCCCTGTGTCTGCTGTGTCTTGCAGAATTGGACCCGGTGCTCGGTGCGGCTTCCCCACAGGCCGTACCACCGTCGGTTGTCGAATACGTGCTAAGGCGACCGAGTGAAATCCAGGCACCGCGCGCCCGGTTTCCCCGCCGGGCGCTTTCTATAGCGCGCGCCGGGCATGGCGTTGCTCGCCATGCCCGGCGCCGGGCCGGTCTGTAAGCGAAAGCGAGCCGGGCAGTGACCCGGAAGTGAGGTGGCCGGGGACTGTGTCCGAGCGGTCGAGAACGAGCCGGCGAGCCTAGCCTCGCCGGAGAGCCAGTCGGCGACCTTACGTTGGGCTCGGTAGTCTCCTCGGAGGGCTTTTCGCTCGAGCGCCTCATAGTCGGCGAACGTGTATCGAGTCTCGCCGGCGGCGTATTGCGCCGGGGCGACTTGCTACGATGACTTGCAGAGCGGCTGCAATGTCGCGTCGGATGCCGCGATAACTTGCAAGTTTGCAGATGTCCCGTCAATTTCTCTCGACGGGACCGCCCATGGTCGTACTGCTCGTCACGTGGGGCGGTACGTCTCCCGATGTTCTTGCGTGATGCTCGGTTCATGGCGCGCGTGTCCGCAGCAGACGCGGCCAGGAGCACCTCTATAGATGCGTTATGCAACCTTCTTCGTGTGCCGAATCCAGCGGCTCGTGAAGAATAGCCTCCCGGTGCTCCCAAGAAGGCACGGTCTTGCCCCTTTTAACCGTGCCGACGAAGTTGCCACGTGTGCGCTAGTGGCAACAGAATGCCAAGCACCCCTTTCACCCGGTACCTACCGGGCGATTTTTCTTGGGGCATCGCGCACGACGGATCGGCGACTGATTGGGGCTAACGTCGCCGCCGAAGATTAGGCTGCCATGCGACCCCAACTCTGTCCGACCGACCTCCTGTACATTCGCGACCGAGGCGTGCCCCTCGAGAGGGCGCGCGAATACGTCGATTTCTTTCTAGCCCATCGCGTGAAGCTCACTCGCCGCGGGCGCGCGTTCTACCGAGCCGCATGTATCTTGCACGGCCTCGATCCCAGCTGCGTCGAAACGATAATGAGCCGAGACCGCTTCGACGACATTGCAGTGAAGATCACGGCACTGCGGACGGCTGCTCAGTTCGAAATCGACTTCTGCGGCTTCCGCGGTGACATGGCTCGGCGCGTGATCGACTCGTTGCGTCGGCTCACACCGGCCCAGATGCAGGAGCGAATCGACCACTACGAACGGTGTGCCGCCGCCGGGCCGGCGGTCGTGATCGTCAATTTCCTTACCCGGCAAAGGCTGAGGGCGGCGGCGGTCGCCGAATGAGCGCGATGCGCGGCGTCGGAAGTCGCACTGTCGCGCTAAAGCTCGTCGTGATACTCAGAGCGTTTGGTTATATGCGGTGGCGAGCGTGCCGAAGCCCGCGACGAGCAGGGCGAGCACGGCGAGCAGCGCGACGGCCCCGCGTCTACAGCTATAGCGGCGGCCGAATCCGGACGTCCCGTCCACCTTCTCGTGCTCTCGACGAACGTGGCCGGTAAGACTCGATATCTAAAGCATGTTTGGGTCCGCGTCACGGTCAAAAAAACGGTTAGCTAACCGTTAGTAACTACACCTCGGTCGAGCCGCCGCGTACCGTCCGCGGTCCCCTTGCATCGTGCTGCCGAAGGTCAGGTCGTTATGGTTCGACATGCCAAGTTCCCGGTCATCCTTCCCCGTACCGCGGGGTACGCCGAGGCGCAGAAACGCCCGCGATGGGGTGCCGGCGCGGCCGCCGTCGCCGGTATCACCGCGCTCTGGACGGGCACGGTCGCGGCGCAGGGCGCGGCGGGCCAGACGGCCGTGAGCGGCCGAACGATGGACCCCAATCTCGAGGAGGTCATCGTCACGGGCTCGCGCAGCCTCGAGACGACGCTGCCGCTCGAGCTCGCCCGGTACGGTGCGGACCTCGAGATTCTGACGGCGGAACAGGTCCGCGCCCACGGCTTCGTCGACGTCTCTCAGGCGCTCGAGATGCTCGTGCCGGGCGTGCACCTGACGACGCAGGCGGGCGCGTTCAGCTATGTGAACCTGCAGATGCAGGGCTCGCGCAGCAGCGACGTCCTGTGGACCATCGACGGCATCCGCATCAACAACCGCCTCTACAACGGCACGAGCCCGGCGGACACGCTGCCGTCGAGCATGATCGAGCGCGTCGAGGTCCTGAAGGGCAGCCACGGCCTGATGTACGGGACGCAGGCCATCGCGGGCGTCGTCAACGTCGTCACGCGCTCGACGTCGAACGAGCCGGACGGTGCGATCACCGTCGGCACCGGCAGCGACGGGCTGCGCCGCGTGAACGGCTACGGCCGCACGGCGCTTGGCAATCACCAGTTCGTGTTCTGGGGCTCGCACGACGAGACGGACGGCTACGAGATCTACGATGCATATCAGCCGACGTCGACCTACCGCAAGCGCGGCTACGAAGTCGACAGCGTCGGCCTCAAGTACGGCTATGACTTCACGGACGATCTGCGCATCATGGTGCTCGGCATCCATACCGAGGCGCGGCTCGACTACCCGAGCGTCTCGAACGTCTCCGTGAACGACCGCACCGAGGACATCGTCGCGTTCCGGCTCGACTACACGCCGGCGGAGGGGCCTCAGTACTTCCTGAAGGGCTACTACCACGACTGGGATACCGACTACTTCACGCCGCCGAACCCGTCCGACTATTGGGGCTACGACGATTACGGGCTGAACGCGGCCGTGCTGCTGCGTCCGCACGAGAAGTTCGAGTACCACGTCGGCTACGATTTCCAGAGCTACAAGGGCCAGGACGACGTGCTCCTGATCGCCGGGCTCCGCGAGGAAGTCCACGCCGTCCATGCGCAGATCCGGAGCACCGACTCGTTGTCGAGCCGCGCGCGCTTCGCGCTGGGCGTCCGCTACAACGAGACCGGCGGCAACGAGGCGACCGTATGGAACGGCTCGGCGATCTGGGAGTTCAGCGATCGGCTCTACGTGCAGGGCGTCGTCGGCACGTCGTTCATGCTGCCGAGCGCGGAGAACCTGTACCGCATTCACTGCCCGACCGGCCTGAACTGCCTGCACGGCAACCCGAACCTCGGCGCCGAGGAGTCGAAAGCGCTGAACGTGTCGATCGGCGGCCGGTTCTCGGCGGGTAACCAACAGCTCGGCTGGCAGCTCACCGCGTGGAATCGTCGCGTCGACAACCTGATCACGTCGGCGCCGATTCCGCCCGATTATCCTGAAGCGCTTCCGCCGGAGTTCACGCGGATCTTCGTGAACATTCCCGAGGAAGTGAAGGTCACGGGCGGCGAGTTCCTGCTGCGCGGACCGATCACGGACTCGCTGTCCTTCGATGTCAGCTACACGTACAGCAAGGAGATCGCGCGCGGCTCGACGCAGCAGATTCCGGACCGGCCGCGGAGGCAGTACAAGGGGTCGCTTGCCTACCGTCCCGCCGGACGCAACTTCGGCGTGAACGCGGCGTTCAAGCACATCGGCGAGAAGTACATCGACCTCGGCGCATTCGGGCGGCAAGAGTACGGCGACACGTACGTCGTCGACATCGGCGCGCACGTCTATCTCGACTCGGCGCAGCGTCAGCGGCTCAACTTCCGGCTCGAGAACGCGTTCGACGAGACGTACGCGACGGCCGTGAGCCAGGCGAACCTCGTCGGGACGGATCCGCCCGAGCCGTTCATGTTCCGTCGTCTCGGGCCGCCGCGGACGGTGCACGTGAACTACACGTATTCGTTCTGAGCCGGAAGCCTCGACCGTGCGAGTGATCCTGCTGCTCCATCGATATCTCGGTATCGCCGTCGGCCTGCTGATGACGCTCTGGTGCGTCTCCGGCTTCGTGATGATGTACCAGGAGTACCCGGCGCTCACCGAGGCCGATCGGATAGCGGGCCTCGAGCCGCTCGACTTCTCGGGATGCTGCGCGGAAGCGGCGCTCGAGGGGCCGGATGACGCGCAGCTTGGCGCGTTCCGAATCGAGATGTTGCTCGGCGATCCGGTGCTGCGCACGAGCGGCGGGCGTCGCGGCGGCTTCTCCGCCGCGCTCAATCTGCGCACGGGCGAGCCCATCGACACGCTGACGCCTGAAGAGGTTCTCGAAGTCGCCGCGCGCCACGGGCGGGGCTTACGCATCGACGGCGAGCCGCGCCTGCTCGGTCTCGTCGAGATCGACCAGTGGACGGTGCAGACGGCGGCACGCAACCGGCCCGTCTATCACATTGCGTTCGACGATCCGCGCGGTCACGAGATCTACGTCTCCGGTTCGAGCGGAGAGGTGTTTCAGCAGACGAGCACGCGGACGCGAACGCTCGCGTGGCTCGGCGCGATTCCGCACTGGCTGTATCCGCTTCAGCTGCGGCAGAACGGCCCGCTGTGGACGCAGATCGTGATCTGGACGTCCGTGCTCGGCACGTTCCTCGCGGCCGTCGGGCTCTACGTCGGCATCGCGCGCTTCAAACGCCGCGGGCGCCACGGCCGTCCCGGCTCGCCGTACTTCGGCTGGTGGTACTGGCATCACGTCAGCGGGCTCGTGTTCGGCGTGTTGGCGCTGACGTGGGTCTTCAGCGGACTGATGACGATGAATCCGTGGGGGCTCTTGTCGGGCGGCGGAGAAGGCGGCCGCTATGCGGCGCGCCTGACGGGCGGCGGCACGCTCGGCGAGCTGCGCGAGCTGATCGCCGCGTTGTCGTCGGATGCGAGCCGCTTCGGCGATCTCAGGCAGATTCGCTCGGCGCCGTTCGACGGGCGGCTCTTCGTGCACGCGATTCGCGGAAACGGCGAACGGCTTCGGCTCGCCGCGAACGGCGACGAAGCGACGCTGACCGCGGCCGATGTCGAGGCGGCGATCGCTGCCCTCGGCGTGCCGGTCCGGGAGCTGGTCCTGCTCGAGCGCGAGGACGCGTACTATTACGGGCGCAAGCGCACGGTCGAGCTGCCGGTCTACCGCGCTGTCCTGGACGACGCGGACGAAACGCGGCTTTACGTCGCGCCCGAGTCGGGCAGCGTTCGCGCGGTCGGCTCGACCGGTCGTTGGTCGCGGTGGATCCGCACGGGGCTCCACGGTCTCGACTTTCCGGTCCTGCGCTGGCGCCCGTTGTGGGATATCGTCGTCATGCTGCTCTTGGCCGGCGTCACCGTCGTATGCGCGACCGGCACGTGGATGGCCGCGAAACGCGTGGTGTTCGACGCGCGGCGGTGGCGGCGCGCGATCGCGCGGCGGTGGCGACGATCCGCGGAGCGACGTGTCGCGGCGGCTGCAAGCGGCCGCTCGCCCGCGATGCCCGATCTGTGACGTCGCTCTGCCCGGGCGCAATCTCACTTCAATTACTCTTCCGCACGTCGCATTAAGTCCACTGCCGCGCCACACCCGGTCACTAATCGGCTAAAGTGGCGAACGCGAGGCGGAGCGGCCGTCAGTCGCGAAGAACAATACGAGCTGAGGAGCTGCTTCTCCCCGCGCGCGCCGGCGGAGCACGGGCGAAGCTCTCCGCGAGAAACACGCATGATCGAAGCTTTAGCCCGCGCGACGCACGCGCAGACCTCTTCCCTTGTGCGCTCTGCATCGACCCGTTGCTGCCGTTTCAAGGCCGCATGGCTGGCTCTCGTCGCTTGCGGTCTTGCCGCATGCGGCGGAGGCAGTGGCGGCCGAGGCGGCAGCTCGACCCCGCCGCCACCGCCTCCGGCGAACAGGGCCCCCGTCGCGGACGCCGGCATCGATGTCATCGCCGTCGTCGGCGAAACGGTCGTGCTCGACGGCGCGGGCTCGAGCGATCCGGACGGCGATGCCCTGACGTACTCGTGGACGCTCGTCGCGCGCCCCAACGGGAGCAACACCGCGCTCGACGGCGCGGATACGCCGACGCCGACCTTCGTGATCGACGTCCCCGGGACGTACACGGTGGAGCTCATCGTGTCGGACGGTGCGGCGTCGAGCGCACCGGACACGGTGCGCGTGCTGACGGCGAACACGCCGCCCGCCGCGGACGCGGGTCTGGATCGCACCGCGACGATCGGCGAGACCGTCGAGCTCGACGGCTCGGGCTCGACCGATATCGACGGGGACTCGTTGACGTACGCGTGGACGCTCGCGGCGCCGAGCGGAAGCGCTGCGACGCTGTCGAACGCGACCGCGGTGCGGCCGACGTTCACGATCGACGTGCCGGGCGCCTATGTCGCGACGCTCGTCGTGAACGACGGCACGGCGGACAGTGAGCCCGATTCGGTCACCATCGAGACGCGCAACTCCGCGCCGCGCGCCGACGCGGGTAGCGATCGGACGGTTGCGGTCGGCGCGCTGGTCGAGCTCGACGGCTCGGCGTCGAGCGATCCGGACGGCGATCTGGTGTTGTCCTACACATGGACGCTGACCGTGTTCCCCGACGGCTCGAACGCGTCGCTGTCGAACGCGAACACCGCTCGTCCGGCGTTCGTGGTCGACCGCCCGGGCGAGTACGTGGTGACGCTGATCGTCAGCGACGGGGAGCTCGACAGCGAGCCGAGCAGCGTTCGGATCTCGACGGTCAACTCGGCCCCGGTTGCCAACGCCGGCAGCGACATCGCCGCGACCGAAGGCGACACGATCGAGCTCGACGGCTCGGGCTCGACGGACGTGGACGGCGACTCGCTCACCTACCTGTGGTCGTTGCTGTCGCGGCCTGCCGGCAGCTCCGCCGAGCTCGTCGGCGAGACGCTCGTCAACCCGACGCTCGAGGTCGACGCGCCCGGGCTCTACGTCGTGCAGCTGATCGTGTCGGACGGGGAGCTCTCGAGCGCCCCGGACACGGTAGTGATCGACGTCGCGGCGGACACGACCGATCGCGATACCGACGGCGACGGGCTCAGCGACGACGACGAGGAGAATATCTACGGCACCGATCCGAGCAACGCCGATACCGACGGGGACACGTTCAGTGACGGCGACGAGGTCGCGGCGGGCTCCGATCCGCTCGATCCGAGCAGCACGCCGCTCAACCTGCCGCCGCCCGACCCGTCGACGCTCGCGCCGCCCGTCGATCTCACGACGATCACGAACCTCTACCAGCGGACCGAGTTTCTTTATGCGGGCTCGACGCCGATCCAGACCAACGTCCAAGAGGACGCGATCGATCCCGCTCGAGTCGCCGTCGTCCGAGGCCGCGTGCTGCGGCGCAACGGCCAGCCGCTGCCGAACGTCGTCGTGTCGATCAAGGATCACCCGGAGCTCGGCCAGACCCGCAGCCGGGCGGACGGCATGTTCGACCTCGTCGTGAACGGCGGCGGCCCGATGGTCGTCGAGTATCGCGCGCAGGGTTTTCTGCCGTCGCAGCGGCGCGTCGAGGTCGAGTGGCAGTCGTGGGCGTACGCGCCCGACGTTGCGCTGATCCCGCTCGATCCGGTCGCGACGGTGGTCGACCTGGAAACGCTTACCGCACCCGTCGTGGCGAGCGGCAGCATCGAGATCGATGCCGACGGTCAGCGCCAGGCGCGCGTCGTGCTCAAGCCTGGCACGACCGCCGAGATGGTGCTGCCCGACGGCAGCCGTGCGCCGCTCACGACGCTGACGGTGCGCGCGACCGAGTTCACGGTCGGCCCGAACGGGCCGGAGGCGATGCCGGGCGAGCTGCCGCTGATGACGGGCTACACGTACGCGCTCGAGCTCTCGGTGGACGAGGCGCTCGCGGCGGGTGCGCGCAGCGTCGAGTTCAGCCAGCCGGTGCCGTTCTACGTCGACAACTTCCTCGGTTTCCCGGTCGGCACGGCGGTGCCGCTCGGCTACTACGACTATCAGGCAGCGCAATGGATCGGCGCGCCCGACGGTCGCGTGATCGGCATCGTCGGCGAGGAGAACGGGCTTGCGATGCTCGACCTCGACGGCGATGGTGACGCGGACGACGACGCGACGCTCGCGGCGCTCGGCATCGACGCGGGCGAGCGGGCGCGTCTCGCCGATCTCTACGATCCGGGCCACTCGATCTGGCGCGCACCGATCACGCACTTCACGCCGTGGGACCTGAACTGGCCGTACGCCCCGCCCCCCGATGCGGTGCCGCCGACGATGCCGCTGCCGCCCGACGAGGAGCTCGTCGAGGGCACGTGCGAGGCGAGCGGCTCGATCATCGACTGTCACAACCGCACGCTCGGGGAACGGCTTCCCGTCGCGGGCACGCCGTACACGTTGAACTATCGCAGCGACCGCGTGCCGGGCATCGCGTCGCGGCCGTTCGAGATTCCGGTCACGGGTGCGTTCGTGCCGGACAGCATGCTGTCGGCGTTGGTCCAGGTGCGCGTTGCCGGGCGGCATTTCGCCCGGGTCTTCGACCCCGAGCCGAACCAGACCTATGTGTGGAGCTGGGACGGCCTCGATGCGTACGGGATACCGGTCAACGGCACCGCGTTTGCGGAGGTCGAGATCGGATATCTGTATCCGCTGCAATATTTGTCGCCGGCCGATTTCGCAGCGAGCTGGGCCAGGGCCAGCGGGGGCGACGAACCGTTGGTGTCACGTTCGTCGGCGACGGTGACTCTGCGGCAGCGGTATCGGCTTCAGCTGAGCTCGCTCCATGCGAACGAGCAGGGCATCGGCGGCTGGTTCCTGAGCGCGCATCACGCCTACGATCCGAGAACGCGCACGCTGTACCGGGGTGACGGTACCCGTCGCCGGCTCGATGCGATGGATTCCGTGCTGAAGCGCCTCGCCGGTGCGCCGCTCGGCCAGGCGACGGCGGATCCTTATCCGAAGCCCGCGCTCGAAGCCGACGTTCGCGACGTCTCCGGCATCGCAGTCGGCGCCGACGGCACCGTGTACTTCACGAGCTATCAGGACGGGCACAACGCGATATACCGCATCGACCCGGACGGCACGATGCATCACATCGCCGGCACCGGCGAGTATTGCGACGTCGTTTTCGGCGGCGACACGCTCGCCGACTGCGGCATCCCGGGGCCCGCCGTGTCCGCACGGCTCCACCCGCCGTTCGACCTCGACGTCGCGCCCGACGGCACGGTGTATTTCACGAGCCAGTTCGCGGGCGTGTTCGCGATCGACACCGACGGCATGATCCGGCACGTCGCCGGCCGCTATGACGACTGCGACGCTCCCGAGGTCGAGAACTGCGCGCTCGAGGGCGTCGCGACCGAGACGAACATGTTCCCGCTCGGGCTCGGCATCGCGCCGGACGGCTCGATCTACATCGCGGACGGTTTCTGGGCGCTTACCGTGGGACGAATCGGTCCGGACGGCCTGATCACGACGGTCGCGGGCACGACGAGATCCGATGTTCGCGCGGACCCCGATTGCAAGCAGCCGGGACGTCTCGCGACACAGATGTGCCTCGATCCGATCGACGTGGCCGTCGGGCCCGACGGCACCGTCTACGTGCTCGACAGCTATCCCGCGGGCACCCCCGTCTGGCGCGAGCGCATTCTCGCGTTCGGCGCCGACGGCCGATCGAGGCTCCTCTTCGACCACACGCGCCAGCCGGCGAACTTCACGGCGAGCCGGCTGTCCGTGGATGCCAACGGCAGGCTCTACGTCGACGACAGGCGGAACGGCCAGGTGTGGGCCGTCGATTCGGCGACGGGTTGGGCTGTGCCGATTGCGGGAGATCGCGACCGCCATTGCTTTCTGATCAACTGCGAGCCGGTCGCGGAAGGGCTGCCGGCTCTCGCGGGAGGGCTCCATCTGCCGCGCGCCGTTACCGCGGGCCCGGACGGGACCGTGTACGTCGCGAATTTCGCGTCGATCTACCGCATCGAGCCGCCTTTCCCCGGATTCGATCCGACCGGTTACCTGGTCGCGAGCGAGGACGGCAGCGAGGTTTATGAGTTCGACCTCTACGGCCGTCATCTGCGGACGCTCGATCCGGTGACGTACGAGCCGAGGCTCAGTCTCGTCTACGACGACAACGGCCGTCTGATCCGGCTCGTCGATGCGGAAGGCGGCATCACGCGCATCGAGCGCGACGGGTTCGGCCGGCCGACGGCGATCGTCGGGCCCTACGGGCACACGACGGAGCTCGTCGTCGCCGGCGAAGGCTGGCTTGCGGAAGTGACCGACCCCTCGGGCAGCACGGTTCGCTTCGAGTACGGAGTCGGCGGCCTTTTGACGAGCTCCGTCGATCCGCTCGGGTTCGCGTCGCGCTACGAGTACGACCAATGGGGCAAGCTCGTGCGCGCCGTCGATCGGGAAGATCACGCGAAGACGCTGTCGGGCACGCGAACCCGCACGCGATACACATCGACGATCGAGTCGGCGCTCGGGCGCACGAAGCAGTTCGAGATCGAGCGCGACGACGAGAACCAGAGCAGCACGTGGACGACGAGGAGCCCGAGCGGCGCGGTGACGACGGCAATATTCGAAAGCGACGCCGTCGGCACGTTGACGTACGCGGACGGGACGGTCGTCGTCCGCGAGGAGTTGCCACATGCGGTGCTCGGCATGCAGGCGCCGATCGCGCGTCTGTCGATCGATACGCCGGGCGGAGTCGGCACCAATATCACGATCGCGCAGACGCCGAGCTACGGCGATGGCGGCGCTCCCAACGGGCTCGTGACGCTCGACGAGATCGTAGAGATCGAAGGGCGAGAGATCTCGAGCCGCTACGACGCGTTGACGCGCACTGCGACCGTGACGACGCCGGCGGGACGTCAGGCGACGACATCGAGCGATCCGCTCGGGCGGCCGCTCACGCAGCAGTTCGGCGGCCTCGCGCCGATCGCGTACGCGTACGACGACGGGCGCATCGCGGGCGTGACGGTCGGCACGGGCGCGTCGGCGAGAAGCGTCGCGATGACGTACGGCGCCCATGGCCTCGTCGAGTCGATCACCGATCCGCTCGGCCGCACGCAGTCGTTCGGCTACGATCCGGCCGGTCGCGTGACGAGCCGGGCTTTGCCCGATGGCCAGAGCGTCGGTTTCGCTTACGACGCGAGCGGACGCACGATCGCCGTGACGCCGCCGGGCGGCGAGGCGTGGTCGTTCGAGTGGACGCCGCGTGGGCGGCTCGCGGCGTTCGTGCCGCCCGAGGTCGGCGGGGAGCCGGCGACGATCCGCTACGAGTACGACGCCGACGGTGCGTTGTCGCGCGTCTTGCTGCCGGACGGTCGCACGGTCGAGTACCTCTACGACAGTGCCGGGCGGCCCAATCGGATCGTGATGCCGGACGGTCGCACGGTCGATTACACGCACGATACGAGCGACCGCATCGTCGGTATTGCCGCGAAGGATTCGACGCTCACGTACACATGGGACGGCTTCTTGCTGACGGGCATCCAGTGGTCGGGTGCCGTCAACGGCACGGTGACACGCCGGTTCGACGGCGGCTTGCGCGTGACGCGTCTTTCCGTGAACGGCGACGCGATCGATTACGCGTACGATGACGATGACCTGATCGTGAACGCCGGTGCGCTTGCACTCACGCGCGACGGTGATACCGGCTTCGTGACCGGCGCAGCGCTCGGCGGTATCGAGGAGACGTTCGCGTACACGGAGTTCGGCGAGCTCGAGTCGATCGAGGCTTCGTTCGGGGCGTCCGAGCTTTACGCGGCGAGCTTCGATCGCGACTTGCTCGGTCGGATCACGGCGCGCACCGAGGCCGTCGAGGGCGGCGCGCCGGCCGTGTGGACGTACACGTACGATGCCGCCGATCGGCTCGTCGGCGTTGCGGGCGGCGCGACTCCCGAGAGCTATACGTACGATGCCGTCGGCAATCGCCTGACGGACGGAGCCGGGCGCACGTACGTTCACGACGCGCAGAATCGGCTCGTGTCCGTGACGGGTGCCGGTAGCGCGATCGCGTTCACGTATACGCCGCAGGGCGAGCGCGCGACGCGCGTCGAGAACGGTGCGACGACGTCGTATGCGTACGATGCGGCCGGCCGCCTCGTCGGGGTGTCGCTGCCCGACGGCACCGAGATCGAATACATCGTCGACGGCCGCGGCCGGCGCGTGGGCAAGCGCGTCGACGGTGTGCTCGAGCGCGGGTGGCTCTACGCGGACGGGCTCCGCATCGTCGCCGAGCTCGACGGCGGCGGCGCCGTCGTCAGCCGCTTCGTGTACGCAGGCGACGGCATCACGCCGGCGTATATGGTTCGCGGCGGGAACACGTATCGGCTGATCACCGATCACGTCGGCAGCGTGCGCCTCGTCGTGGATGCGTCGACGGGGGAAGTCGTGCAGCGGCTCGAGTACGACTCGTTCGGTCGCGTGCTGTCGGACTCGAACCCGGGTTTCCAGCCGTTCGGCTTCGCCGGCGGGTTGTACGACCGGGACACGAATCTCGTGCGCTTCGGGGCGCGCGATTACGACGCGGACGTCGGTCGGTTCACGACCCGCGATCCGCTCGCGTTCGGCGGCGGTCAGCTCAACCTTTATGCATACGCGGCAAACGATCCGGTCAATCTCGTCGACCACACGGGCCTTGCGCCGAAGGGCAGCGGCTGGGGCTGGCTCTTCGATCAGGCGAAGCGCCTGAAGGAGCTCTACGACACCGCAACGAAGTGGTTCGGCTACGCCGAGAACTCGGCCAAGGTCGCCGACAACGTCTCGCAGATCAACGACGAGCTCGAATACGGCAACGGCACGCTCGGGCAAAAGGGTAGGGAGACGATCGACAACTTCTGGGCAATCTGCGAGAGCGTGCTGAATCTCGTGCCGAGCAAGGCGCCGACCGTCGGGCTCGTGAAGAAGGTTCTGGGCGAGACGATGAAGACCGCGAAGGATCTCCTCAACCAGGGGGCCGATGCGATCGAAGCGTATTTCGCGAGCATCGACGAGATCTTCGAGGTCGACGCGCCGCGGCCCGATGTCCAGCCGTATGTTCCGGAGGGCATGGACGTCGACAACCGCGCCGAGATCGAGGCGAAGCTCGCGGAGGAGTTTCCGTTGCTGTTCGGGAAGTAGGCTCTCCGCGGCGTCGTCCGTCGATATTCGCGGATCGGCCGTGAGTAAGAGTCGCCTCGTCAGGGAGTTAGGGCCCGACCGTTAACCGTTAACGAACCGTTTGTCATCTCGCGTTACCGTGACGGCTCGCGCTACACTGCCCACGCCCGGAAGTCAACGAACAAAAGAGCGCCGGGTGATGAGGTCGGAGATCAGGATGCACCGTCACGTCCCATCCGCAGTGGCGGCGACGCTGCTGCTTGCGGCATCTTTCGCGCACGCGCACAGTCCCATCTGCAACTGCTACGACAACGGCGACGGCACGATCACGTGCGAAGGCGGCTTCTCGGACGGCAGCTCGGCCGAGGGCGTGCCGATCCGCGTCCTCGACGCGCGAGACCGCGTGATCGTGAGCGGGCAGATGGACGCGACCGGGACCTTCTCGTTCGAGAGGCCGGACGGGGACTTCCACGTGGTGTTCGACGCGGGCCAGGGGCACGCCGTCACGATCTACAGTGACGATATCGAGGAGTAAGCCATGACGCCCCGCAGACGATGGTTGCGAGTCGTGGCCGCGGCCCTGATCGCCGGCACGGCCGCGCCGGCGGCCGCGCACTTCCAGATGCTTTATATGCCGGAGACGGCGCTCGAGTCGGGCGGCGCGACGCACGTCTTGATGCTCTTCACGCATCCGGCCCGCGGCGGTCCCGACATGGCCATGGGCCCGCCCGAGGAGTTTTATGTCGTCAGCCAGCGCGGCGAGGACGCGGAGCCGGTCCGCCGCGATCTGCGCGAGCATCTGACGCCGATCGCATGGCAGTCTGGCGAGGGACGGGTCGACGCGTACGAGGCGCGCCTGCCGCGGTCCGTGATGCGATCACTCGGCGACTACGTGTTCGTCGTCGTGCCGTCGCCGTACTACGAGGCGGGCGAGGACAAGTACATCCAGCAGCTCACGAAGACGATCGCGAACGTCGGCGGGGTGCCCGGCAACTGGGCCGAGCCGGTCGGGCTCCCCGCCGAGATCCTGCCGCTCGACAAGCCCTATGCGAACTGGACCGGCGGCATCTTTCGCGGCATCGTGCTCTCGGACGGCGAGCCCGTGCCGCACGCCGAGCTCGAGGTCGAGTACATGAACCATCCGCCGGACCTCGACGCGCGCACGCTGGCCGCCGAGGGGCAGATCAAGTATCCGCAGAGCGCGTTCGCGACGATGTCGATCAAGGCGAACGAGCGGGGCGAGTTCGCGATCGGCTTGCCGCGCGCCGGATGGTGGGGCATCTGCGCGCTCGGCGTCGGGCCCGAGACCGAGCACGAAGGCAAGGAGCTGTCGCAGGACGCCGTGCTATGGATCCAGGTGAAGGACATGCAGTAACGCCGCGGCTCGAGATCGTCCGGCCGGCGGGCGGGCGCAAGGAGTCGCTGATCGTCGCCTGCATCGTCGCGGGCATCGTCGCGGTCAATGCCGCGGCGGTATCCGCCCGCCGCGTCGACTCGTCCGAGCCTCGTCTGCTCGAGTGGCAGATCAGCGCGTTCTACGATCTCGGCACGGCGGATCAGGCGATCTACAACGCGTTGGTCGCGGCGTCCGAGGAATTGTGGTGGGCGCACGGCGAGCTTTTGACCTTCGGCACGGACGAGGAGCGTGCCGACCCCTGGCCCACCGTCGAGCAGCTCGACGCCGATTACGTGATGCCGCCGTTTCATCGCGACGCGTCGTGGTCGGCGCTCGGCGAGGTCGAGTGGGAGCGCATCGCGTCGTTCTCGTTCGAAGGTCAGGCGGTCTATTTCGGCTCGGGCGGCAAGCTCGAGGGCCAGAGCGCGTATCTGTTGTCGCTGTCGCATACGCACAAGGGCGCGACGTACGCGGACGGCGCGACCGTCTGGGTTCATCCGGATCCGAACGTCGCACCCCCGGATACGGTGAAACGCGATTCGCTGATCCTGAACGGATGGAAGGAAGTCGTGCCGTACAGCGGCGCGATGGAAGTGAAGCGGCTCAAGGGGGAGTGAGCGTCATGTGGGCCTTCGCGAGACGGATGCTGCGAGCGGCGTTGCCCGCCGTGCTCGCTTTTTTCGCCAGCGCTGCATTCGCGGCGCCGCTTCGGATCGGCGTCACGCTTCATCCGTACTACAGCTTCGCCGCGAACATCGTCGGGGACCGTGCCGAGGTCGTCCCGCTGATCGAGGCCGGCTACAACCCGCACAACTACACGCCGCAGCCGAACGACATGAAGCGCGTGCTCGAGATGGACGCGCTGATCGTGAACGGCATCGGGCACGACGAATGGGCGTTCGAGATCGTGAAGGCCGCGGGCGTCGAAGGGAAGCTGCCGCTGATCTACGCCAACGACGGCGTCGCGCTGATTCCGATCGCGGCCGACGAAGGCCAGGCGAAGGTCGTGAATCCGCACACGTTCGTGTCCACGACGGCGGCGATCCAGCAGATCTACACGATCGCGCGGGCGCTCGGCGAGCTCGATCCGGACAACGCCGCGTACTACCGCGATAACGCGCGTGCGTACGCAACGCGCATCCGACGCATGAAGGCCGAGTACACGGCGAAGCTCGCCGACCTCGACGCGTCGCAGTTTCGCTGCGCGACGATGCATGGCGCCTACGGATACCTGATGCAGGAATTCGGCTTGCGCGAGGTCGCGGTCATCGAGCCGCGCCACGGCGTCGAGCCGACCGCACGGCAGCTCGCGGAGACGATCGACAAGATCAAGGCTGCGAACGTCAACGTGTTGTTCGCCGAGAAGTACTTCACGAGCAGGCTCGCGGACACGATCAGGAACGAGACGGGCGTCAGAATGTATGCGTTCTCGCACATGTCGGACGGCGAGTACACCGCCGATCTCTTCGAGCGCGAGATGCGCGAGAACCTCGAGACGCTGGTCGAGGCGATCCGTTCGGTAGCCGAAGGCAGCTGACCGTCGTGCGCGGCCCTTCGATCACGTTCCGCCAGGTCGGGCTGGAGCTCGCCGGCGCGAGGATCCTGCACGGTGTCGACTTCGACGTCCAGGCCGGCAGCATTCATTGCATCATCGGCCCGAACGGCGGCGGCAAGACGTCGTTGATCCGGTGCCTGCTCGGCCAGATGCCGCATACCGGCACGGTCTCGATCGAGTGGCACGACGACAAGAGGACGATCGGCTACGTCCCGCAGCTCCTCGACTTCGATCGGACGCTGCCGGTCACCGTCGATGACTTCATGGCGCTCGTCTGCGAGCGGCGCCGGCCGGCGTTCATCGGGCTCTCGCGAAAGCACAGAGCGGAGGCCGCGGAGGCGCTCGCGCGGGTCGGGCTCCGGGGCAAGGGCCGCACGAAGCTCGGGAGCCTTTCCGGCGGCGAGCGCCAGCGCGTGCTGTTCGCGCAGGCGCTCTTGCCCGCTCCGGCGCTGCTCGTGCTCGACGAGCCGATGACGAGCATGGACGAGGTCGGCGAGGCGCTGTTCCTCGACGTCATTCGCGAGCTCGCCGCGGACGGCGTCACGATCGTCTGGGTGGCCCACGATCTCGCGCAGGTACGTTCGATGGCCGACGCGGTGACGTGCATCAATCGGACGGTGCTCTTCAGCGGCCCTCCGGAGTCGGTGCTCGGCGACGGGCGTGCCGAGGTCCTGTTCACGGCGTCGGGAGAGACGGCATGACCGAGATCTACGAGTGGATCCGGGTCTCCATCCAGATCCTCGCGTACGACGGTTACCTGCCGCGGTCGCTGCAGTACAACTTCGTCGTCAACGCGCTGCTCTGCTCGCTTCTGATCGGGCCGGTGCTCGGCGCCGTCGGCACGATGGTCGTGACGAAGCGGATGGCGTTCTTCTCGCAGGCGGTCGGCAACGCCGCGATGACCGGCGTGGGCATCGGCGTGCTGCTCGGCGAGCCGTACACCGAGCCCTACGTCTCGATGTTCTCGTTCTGCGTGCTGTTCGGCTTGCTGCTCAACTACACGCGCAACAAGACGCGGATCTCGTCGGACACGCTGATCGGCGTTTTTCTGTCGATATCGCTCGCGGTCGGGGCCTCGTTGCTCCTGTTCGTGTCGGCGAAGGTCAACACGCACATTCTCGAGGCGGTGCTCTTCGGGTCCGTGCTGACGGTCAGCGATACCGACATGAACGTGCTCCTGATCGTCGTCGCCGCCGTCCTCGTGCTCGGCGTGCCGCTCTTCAACCGGATGCTGCTCGCGAGCCTGAATCCGAGCCTCGCTCGCGTGCGCGGCGTGCCGGTCGATCTCCTCGAGTACGTGTTCGTGCTGATGATCACGCTTCTGACGGTCGCGTGCCTCAAGATCGTCGGCGCCGTGCTCGTCGAGGCGCTGCTCCTGATCCCCGCGGCCGCGGCGCGCAACGTCATCACGTCGATGAAGGGCTTCGTCTTCGTGAGCATGGCGATATCGACGGCGAGCTGCATCGCCGGCGTGCTCGTGCCGATGGAGTTCGATCTGCCGGTGCCGTCGGGCGGTGCGATCATCATCTTCGCGGCGATCGTTTTCGCGCTCACAACGCTGATCCGCGCGACGGTCGGCCGGTTTCGAGAAGCGAGGGTTTGAGATGAGGCACCACGGGTTCGCGCGTGCGGCGCTGCTCGTCGGAGCATCGATGTTCTTCTCCGCGGGCGCGGCCGCCGAGGACGACGAGCTGCTCGTGCTGACCGCGCTGCCGGTCACGTACTCGATCACGTCGGCGCTCGCCGAGGGCACGTCGATCGAGGTCCGGAACGTGCCCGAGGACGGTCGGCCGATGAACGCCCTCGTCAACTTGCTGACGCAGCGGCCCGAGCGCTATGCGGCGCTCCTGGCACGCGCCGATGCCGTCGTCACGATCGGCAAGCTGTGGCTCGACGACCCCCTCTACACGGCCGCGAGAAACGCGAACATCCGCGTCGTCGAGATCGACGCGACGAAGCCGTGGTCGACGACGCTCGAAGGCGTGTCCGTGATCTCGCGGCCGGCGCAGCAGGGGCCGTGGGCCGCGACGGGCGCGGGGCGGCGCGAGCCGTCCGTTTACTATTGGCTGAGCCCGTCGAACGCCGCGCGCTCGGCCGACATCATCGCGCGGGATCTGATGCAGCTCGCTCCCGACGATGCCGCTCGAATCGAAGAGAATCTAAGGAAGCTGCGCGGCGAGCTCGTCGAGCTCAAGCGCGAGTACGAGGTCAAGTTCGCCGCGCTCGATGACGTTACCGTCTTCACGCTCGCGCCGGAGTTCGTCTACCTGCTCTCGGACATGGGGCTCTACGTCGACGGCGCGTTCTTCAAGCAGGACGTCGACTGGACGGACGGCGATCTCGAGGCGGTCTCGACGTACCTGCGCACGCAGGCGATCCGCGTCGCGATTCACAAGTGGGAGCCCGAAGCACGCATCGTCGACGCGGTGCGCGCGGGCGGCGCCGAGCTCGTGGTGCTCGATCCGATCGAGGTCGGCGTCGAAGAGGAGGGCCGCCTCGCCGGGGACGGCTATCAGCAGCTGATGCGGAAAAACCTCGAATTGCTCTACCAGGCGCTCGCCGGCTCGCAGCGCGGCGAGTAACGTTCGGCCATAACGGCGCCCCCGCTTCCCGGCGTTTCCTTCGCTGCTCCGCCGGCTTCGGCCGGTCACGCCGTCGCAGGTTATAACTTTGCGCTTATAGGCCGTCAAAAGATCGCGCTCCGTTGCTTCGCCGGATGCGCGCGTGTGAGGCTCCTCGAAAACACGCTTGGTCCCAAGCGAATTCCACGACACAGGGGGCTCACGATGAATGCACGCGGCATGCGTCGCTCGAAGCGCGTGTCGACTCGAAGAAATTGGGGTCAGACCCCTTTTTTAAGAAATCGGGGTCAGACCCCTTTTTTCGGCGAGAATCGGGGTCAGACCCCTTTTTGCATCCGAGGCGGGCATGCGGGCGAGAAGCAGTTGCCGAAGGCTCGGAGCCCCCGCGAGGGAAATCCGGGTCAGAGCCCTTTTTTCCGCCTTCGCGAGTGGGCCAGTGCCCTCCTTCGCGAGCCGGTCGCAAGCCCCCTTCGCGAGCCGGTCGCGATCCCGCTTTGCAGGATGGTCGTTCGGCCGGTGCCGATAGCCAAAATGTGCTCTGACCCCAATACCCGCACAAAAAGGGGTCTGACCCCAATTTCTGCAAAAAGGGGTCTGACCCCGATTTCTGTCGTCAGCGTAGCGCTGCTGCTGGGAGGTGCCCATCAGGCGGCGGCTCAAGACGCGCGAGCGGGCGACGAGGCGTGGGTTCATCCCGTGACGCCGTGGGGCGATCCGGATCTCCAGGGCACGTGGCCGATCGGTCACTTGATCGCCGTGCCGTTCGAACGGCCCGAACGGTTCGGCGAGCGGCGCCTGATGACCGACGAGGAGTTCGAGGAAGTCCGTCGCCGAGTGGAAGCCCGCAACCGGCGGTACGACGACGATTCGCAGGCCGGTCGGTTAGGGCAGGGGCATTGGGCCGAATCGACGCAGGCGCTGCGCCTCACGTCGCTGATCGTCGATCCGCCGAACGGTCGGTTGCCGGCGCTGACGGAGACGGCGCTCGAGATGCGGAAGGTGCGCGGCAGCACATGGCAGAACACGGTGTTCGACTCCATCGCGGACTTCGACTCGTGGGACCGTTGCATCACGAGCGGCATGCCTGTCGCGATGCTGCCGCGCAACTACAACAACGGGATCGAGATCTACCAGACGCCGGGCTACGTCGTGCTGCGTCTCGAGATGTCCGGGACACGCATTATTCCGCTCGACGGCCGCGAACCGCTGCCGCCGGAGATCAGGCACTGGATGGGCGAGCCGCGCGGACGATGGGAAGGAAACACGCTCGTCGTCGAAACGACGAACTTCACCGGCCTGCACGACATGACGAGAGTCGGCGTGACCGGCTCGCCTTCCGAGCTCGTGCCGACGTCGGATCGGCTCCGAACGATCGAGCGGTTCACGCGCGTCGACGACGATACGATCGAATACGAGCTGACGGTCGACGATCCGGTCGTCTTGACGCGACCGTTCACCGTTGCCTATCCGATGTGGCGGGACGATGAATACAGGCTCTACGAATACGCCTGTCACGAAGGGAACACGGCCATTCGCTACTACATCGAGACCTCTCGCTACGAGCGCGGACTCACCCGCTGAGGATCGCTCGTCCGGCACGCGGAACGGGAGACGCTCGACGACGCACGGAGGAACGACATGCTGAGCAGACGTTCGGTGATCGGCGGCATGGCGCTCGGCGCCGCTTTTGCCGCGGGTTGGCCCCGCGCGTCGATCGCACAGGACGACAACGGCGACCTCGTCGCGCGCCTGCGCGCCGATCTCGAGCGCCACGCGAGCTTCGGCCTCAAGTTCTCGGGCGGGCCGGGCGACGCCGCGACCGCCGATTGGATCGCGGGACGGTTGCGCGGGATCGGATATGCGGTCGAGGAATCGGAGTTTCCCGCGCCGTTCTTCGTCCAGCGTGGCGCCCGTCTGACCGCGGGTGCCGCAAGCGTCGGCGTCCACCCGCAGGCCCCTGTCGTGCCGACGGCGCCTCGAGGCCTCACGGCTCCGCTCGCGCTCGTCGAGGACGACGTCCGCGACGTGCGCGGACGCATCGCGCTCTTCGTCGCGCCGTTCGGACGCCACGCCGCGCTCTTCCCCGACCGCGGCATCGGCAAGACGGTGCGCGAGATCGCCGAGGCGGGCGCCGTGGCAGTCGTGATCGTCACGACCGGGCCCACGGGCGAGGCGATCGCGCTGAACGCGCCCGAGGAGCCGTTCGTGCCGATACCGGCCGCCGTCCTCGCGCCGAAGGCCGCGGCCCCGTTCATCGAAGCGGCGCGCGTCGGCGAGACCGCGACGCTCGTGATCGACGGAGAAGCCACGCAGCGGCCCAGCAAGAACCTGGTCGCCCGCCTCGAGCGCGGCCGCCGGTGGATCGTCATCTCGACTCCACGCTCGGGTTGGTATCACTGCGTCGGCGAGCGGGGCACCGGCACGGCCGCCTTCCTCGAGATGGCGGCATGGGCGCGCACGCGTTTCCCCGACGTCTCCGTGTTCCTCATGAACACGGGCGGGCACGAGTACTTCTTCGCCGGATCGCACCACGTGCTCGACGAAGCGCCGCCGCCCGAGGACACGCTGGCCTGGACGCACGTCGGCGCCGCCATCGCTACCCGCGACGCCGTCGAGCGTGACGGCGAATGGATCATGCTGGACGAGGCCGATCCGCAGCGGACACTGATGGCGACCGAGGCCGCCCGGGACGCGGCCGCGACGGCGTTCGCCGGGCTATCGGGCCTCTCGGAACCGACGCCGGTGCGGCCGCAGGCGGGCGAGCTCTCGACGTTCACGGACCGCGGGTATCGCGCCGCGTTCGCCGTGCTCGGCGTCCACCGCTGGATGCACACGATGGACGACACGCTCGAGCGGGTAGACGCCCGCCTCGTCGTGCCCGTGCTGCGAGCGCATCAGCGGACGATCGAGCGGCTCGTCGAGCAGCAGCGCGGCTGAACGCCGCCACCCGCGCTGACCCGCTTACTCGAAGATGAACAGGTCGTCGTCCGGCGCGGGCTTGCTCATGCCCTGCTCGAAGTAGCGCTCCCATATCGCGGCCCACGGGCGGCCGTACATGTCGGGCACCTCGTACTCGATCACGGCCCCCGGCGCGAGCGGCGTGTTGACGCCGTCGATCGAGAAGATCGTCTGCACGCACTCGATGAACGTGTACGGCGTCTGATCGGGATCGGTGAAGTTGTTGATCTTGTGCAGGTTGCGGACGATGCGTACTGGCTCGACGAGCGCCTCCTGGTCGTAGAGGATCGCTTCGTGATTGAGCCCGATGAATTTGCCTGCGTCGTCACGAATCGGCGTGTAGATCTCGATCGACTGCATGTAGTTCGAATGCTCGAACATCGAGTGCGACTTCCAGGCCTGGATGTTGCTCGTCCACGTGATCAGCACGTCGCCGTCCCAAAAGCCGATCGTCTCTCCGTACCACCGCGGCACCGCCTCGCCGAGCCGCGGAACGCCGCCGCGCGCGACGTCCTCCATGTTGAACTCGCGTCCGACGTGGATGTTCGTTACGAAGTTGCGAGCGACGCCCGTCGAGATCTGCACCATGTCGGGCGTCACGATGAAGTAGTGCTCCCGAACCGCGGCCGGGTACCAGCGCCGCATGAAGCCCTCGGGCCAGCAGAAGGTCGATGGCCACAGCGCGTTGCCGCGGACGTGGTGATAGGCCTCCTGCACCATCCGTTGCTGATACTCGGGCGTCAGCAGCGACAGGATCGTCGAGATCTGGCTGTGCCTGCCCCAGTACCAGTTCTCCTGATTACTCCGGCCGATCACTCCACCGGGGCGCTCGTAGACGCCGTTCCACTCCGCGGCGGGGAAATTCTCGAACGTGTAGACGTCAGGGCCGCCGCGCCGGCGCGTTTCCTCGAGCAGCGCTTCGTAATGCTCCTGCGCCGTCTTGAATCCGTACGGGCTCACGATCGCCTCGCGCGGATAGTCGCGGTCGCAATGCCCCCACGGACCGTTCGCCGGATCGTCCGTCGTGTTCACCCCCGGCGGGGCCAGGACGCCGCGTTGCAGCTCGGTCGCCATCGGGCTGTTGCAGCGGAAGTAGCGCGGGTCGCTCCAGAGCTCCCTGTCGACGTAAAAATCGTCGCTCGTGAAGAGGTCGCGCGGCAGCGCCTCGTAGCCTTCCGGCGGCGTGCGGAAGCCATTGAGCTGCATGTTCGGGCTGTTGCGCGGCTGGCCGGGTGCGCGGATCCAGTTCGGCCCCACCTCCGGTAAGTCGGCGACGCTCGCGGCGAGCGGGCGGCCGCGGCCGACGCTCTCGAAGCCGATGTCCGGCATCTCTTGCGCCAGAGCCGGCGCGGCGATCACGGTGGCAGCCAGCGCCCACGATCTGAGCGACCCTTTCGTCATCGTACTCCCCCCACTTCGGCAACTTTTGTTAGTCGGCTACGTCCGACCCGGCTTCTTCTTCGAGCTCGAGCACACCGCATGCTTTGGAACCGTGCACGATGCTCGCGAGCGGGACCAGCTTCTTGGTCGTATCGTATCGTTCGCGCGTCCGGCGCAACCACTCCGCCACAATTCTTATAGCATGGCCGGTTTCGTGGCGTTGCGCCTTATGGCATGGCGCGGTTACCGGGCCGCAACGCCGCGAAGCGGACCGACGACGGCGTCAACGCGTGCGAGCGCCGATGCGCTGAATGCCGCGGCGGCAACGAGCGCGTCGGTCCTCGTCGGACCGGTGAGGACCGGTGCTCTCCAAAAGTCGGACGGCAGGCGCGGCAACCGTTGGGGGAGGAGCACGGCACCGCGCCCGCCGACCAGGGAAACGGCTCGACGTGCACGTTCCCAGCTCGCCGAGCCCGCGGCAAGTTATTAACGGTTCATCACCTCGGCCTCTCGAAAAGGCTATTCGGCGACTGTTAACCGTTAATGACGTTGCTGCTCCCGCGAAGCGACTGGGGCAACCCTGGACGTGACGGAAGCGGAGCCGTTTGCTCTCGAGCCCGAGCACAACGTTGCGCGCGTGCTCGCCGCGGCGGATCGGTGGTGCGAGCGGCCGGCTCGTCGAGAACGACTCGTTACAATAACCGTTGGCCGTGCCCGTCGCTCTTGCCGTCCCGGGGCGGGAATTTGTTACACTAATGCGCACCTTGGCGGGGGTACCTGATCTTCCGCGTCAAGCGGTGCAAGCGGTGCGCGGGATCCCATCGTGCGCCCCGACTTCCCGATCGTGGGCCGTTAGCTCAATTGGTAGAGCAGTGGACTCTTAATCCATTGGTTGTAGGTTCGAGTCCTACACGGCCCACCACCCAGACGCTCGACTGCACGGAACAGCCTTTCGACCGACGTTTCTCGCGATCGCCTTTCTCGCGGCCGGCGAAGAAGAGCTTTTGCAGCTCTGAGTCGTCGTTCTGCGGGTAGCCCGATCGTCGCGAGACGGTGAGCGACCCTCCGATCCCCGTAAATCGGATCGGAGCGGACGTCGAGAAGCGCGGCGACCGCTTCGTGCTGCGGCCATGAGATCCGGAGCGGCACCGCCGCTATGCACCACGAGTGAGACGCCGTTCTCCGGTCGGTCGCCGAACGGCGACAAGCGATTTAACAAAATTTCCGAGGCCAAAACCTTTCCCCGTCGCGAGCTTGTCCGGCGACGGGAGCTTATGTCACGCCGAGGGCCCTCCAGACTGTCGCCAATCGCAGACAGCACTGGTGCGTCGATACCACACATGTGTCTCTGTTCGGGTACGCGTCGCGTAGGGCCCGTCGAACGCATTCACCTTCAAGTCATTGATTTAGCGAGTTGTTGTGAACTGGCACGGAATTTGATCCCTCACCGCGCGTCATTCGGCGGCGCTTCGCGCATGCCGAGCTGACAAGGGCAAAACCGCCGAAAGGCGGTGACGCAAAACCACCGGTCTACGGGGAGCCGACCCTACGACAGCGGGGTTGCCAGCGACGGCATGCGAGACACGGAAACGCCAGTTGCCGTGATCGCTGCGCTCGACGGGCGCTCGAAGCTGCGTTTGCGGTTCTCCCGACCGGGAGCGGGAGGACAGACACAGCATGTTCGAGCCAGGCACGGCGGCAGCGAAATGCCGTCTCTTTACACTCCTCATCATGGGCGTGCTCGCGCTGACGGGGTGCGGCGGTGACGAGGGCGGAGAGGGCGAAAAGGGGGTCGCGGCGAAGAACGTTCCGCCCGCGTTGAGCGGCACGCCAGCGACTTCTGTCGTCGTCGGCTCGGAATATGTGTTCGAACCTCAGGCGAGCGATGCGGATGGCGATCCGCTGCTCTTCGGCGTCGAGGGGCTTCCTCCGTGGGCCGATTTCGATTCGCTGACCGGGCGGATCAGCGGCACGCCGGAAGCGGAAGACGTCGGCACGTATCGCGGCATCGTCCTCTGGGTCACGGACGGCGAGTCCGAGACGCTGCTGCCTTCGTTCGATATCGCGGTGACGCCGCAGGCCGCGCTCGCGAACACGCCGCCCACGATCTCCGGTTCGCCGCCGGCCTCGGTGCTCGCGGGCGAGACCTATCGATTCGTTCCGCAGGCCGAGGATCCGGACGGGGATCCGCTCATCTTCACGATCCGCAATCGCCCTGCGTGGGCGCGCTTCGATCCGAGGACGGGCACGCTCGAAGGCACGCCGCCGCCCGCGAGCGCGGGGACGTTCCGCGACATTGTGATTGCCGTGAGCGACGGCGCGTCGACCGTCACGCTGCCGCCGTTCCAGATCGTCGTTCGGCTCGCGGGCGTGAATACCCCGCCGACGATTTCCGGCACGCCGCCCGCAACCGTCGCCGCAGGGACCGAGTACTCGTTCACGCCGACGGCCGACGACGTCGACGGCGACATCCTGACGTTCTCGCTGCAGAACGGACCTGTGTGGAGCCGCTTCGATCCGTCGACCGGGCAGCTGTCGGGCACGCCGGGCGAAGGCGACGTCGGCACGTACGAAGGCATCACGATCAGCGTCAGCGACGGCGTCGATAGCGCCACGCTCGCCGCGTTCTCGATCACCGTCACGGCGCCGTCCCAGAACAGGCCGCCGGTCATCACCGGTTCGCCGACCCGAAGCGTGCTGCAAGGCCAGGAGTACGTCTTCGCGCCGTCCGCGTTCGATCCCGACGGCGACCCGCTGACGTTCTCGATCGCGAACAGGCCCCGCTGGGCGAGCTTCGACACTCAGACGGGACGCTTGACCGGCAGGCCCGGGGCCAGCGACGTCGGAATGACGTGGAACATCGTGATCTCGGTCAGCGACGGCAAGGCCACCGCAGCGTTGCCGTCGTTCTGGATCCGAGTCACGGCGGCGAACTCCGCGCCGACCATTTCGGGCACGCCGCCGACCGAGGTCGTCCAGGGCGAGCGGTACACGTTCACGCCGACGGCCGCGGACGCCGACGGCGACGCGTTGACGTTCTCGATCACGAATCGCCCGTCCTGGGCAACGTTCGACAGCGCGACCGGCCGACTCTCCGGCCGGCCCGGCGCCGGCTCCGCGGGCAGGTACGAGAACATCGTGATCAGCGTCACCGACGGCACGGCGACGGCTTCGCTCGCCGCGTTCACGATCACGGTCACCCCGCCGCCCAACCGGGCGCCGACGATCAGCGGATCGCCCGCGACGTCGGTGCAGCAGGGCACGGCCTACGACTTCCGGCCGTCCGCGAGCGATCCGGACGGCGACAGGCTGACGTTCAGCATCGTCAACAAGCCGGCGTGGGCGACGTTCGACGCGTCGACCGGCCGGCTCCAGGGCACGCCCGGCGCCGGTCACGTCGGCACCCACAGCAACATCCGGATCAGCGTCAGCGACGGCAACGCGAGCGCCTCGTTGCCGCCGTTCTCGATCACGGTGACGGCCGCGCCGCCGGCGAATCGGGCCCCGACGATCACGGGCACGCCGCCGACGAGCGCGACCGTCGGGTCCGCGTATGCGTTCACGCCGTCGGCGAACGATCCGGACGGCGACACGCTGACGTTCAGCATCACGAACAAGCCCGGATGGGCGTCGTTCAGCACGTCGACGGGCCGGCTCGAGGGCACGCCCGGGACGAACCACGTCGGCACGTACAGCAACATCCGCATCACGGTCACCGACGGCAAGACGAGCGCTTCGCTCCCGCTGTTCTCGATCACCGTCTCCGGTCCGGAACCGCAGAACCGCCCGCCGACGATCTCCGGGAGGCCGGCGACGACGGTCGTGCAGGGTAACCTCTACTCGTTCACGCCGACCGCGTCGGATCCGGACGGGGATGACCTGACGTTCAAGATCACGAACCCGCCTCGATGGGCGAACTTCGACGAGAAGACCGGCAGGCTGAGCGGCACGCCGGGGCCGAACGACGTCGGGACGTACTCGAACATCCGAATCAGCGTGACCGACGGCCAGGCCGAGGTGTCGTTGGCGGCCTTCAGCATCACCGTTCAGGGGGTCGCGAACGGCACGGCGACGCTGTCGTGGACGGCGCCGACGCAGCGCACGGACGGCTCGCCGCTGACGAACCTCGCCGGGTTCAATATTTACTGGGGCACGTCGCAGAGCTCGCTGTCGAGCAAAGCGAGCGTCGGAGCCGGCACGACGACGTACGTCGTCGAGAACCTCGGTGCCGGCACGTGGTATTTCGCGGTGACGGCGTTCGACTCCGACAACGTCGAGAGCGAGCGCTCGAACCTCGCGAGCAAGACGATCCAGTAGCGCGTCGACCGGGGCAGGTGCCGCCGGCGTGGAGCACGGCGGCACCTGCCGGTGCCGGGGGCGCGCTCCGGTTGGCACGCCGGTCCGATGCCGTATACTGCCCGCGTGCGCCCGCTCATCGCTATCGCCGCTCTGGTCATCGCTTTGAACGTCCACGCGACGCCGCCCGAAACGGAGAAACGCCCGTACACGTACACGCTGCACGGCGCTTCGATCGAGGATCCGTACCACTGGCTCGAGGGCAGCGATGCGCCCGAGCTCGAGGCACCGGATCCCGAGCTCGACGCGGCCGTCGGCGCGTGGACCGACGCGCAGAACGCGTACACGCGGAGCGTCCTCGACGCGCTGCCGAACCGCGCCGAGTTCGCAGCCGAGCTCAGAAACCTCCTGTCGCTCGATGCGTGGGGTATTCCGCGCATCGGCGGCCAAACACTCTTTTATTCGCTGCGCCGCGGCGATCAGGCGCAGCCCGTGCTCTACGCCCAGGCGTCGGAGGACGCCGAGCCGCGCATCCTGCTCGACGTGAATGCGCTCGACCCGACGGGCCTGCTCGCGCTCGACTGGTTCCGCCCGAGCCCGGACGGCCGTTACGTCGCGTTCGGCACCTATCACGCGGGCGACGAGAACACGACCGCGCGGGTCCTCGACATCGCGACGGGCCGCTGGCTCGACGACGAGATTCCGGGAAGGGTCGATGCCGTCGAATGGCTCGACGACGGGCGCACGTTCGTCGTGCGCCGGTTGTCGGACCCTACGAATCCGTACAGCGGACAGATCCTGCTGCACGAGCTCGGCCGCGACGTCGCGGACGATCCGGTACTGTTCGAGCAGTACAAAGAGGGTCCGCTCGCGACGACGTGGGGCCCTTACCCGATCGTCTCGCGGGACGGGCGCTGGCTCGTGATCGTCTATTACACGGGCACCGATTCGAACGACCTCTGGTTCTACGACCTCGACGAGTGGCGCGAGACCGGGGAGCTTACGCGGCGTGACCTGCTCGTCGACGTCGGGGCGCTGACCGAGGACGGCTTCATCGTCGGCGACACGCTGTACGCCCTCACGACGTACGGCGCATCGAACAAGCGCGTGCTGGCGTTCGACCTCGCGAGCGACGCCCCGGCCGAGTTCGAGGAGGTGATCCCGGCGCGCGACGACGCGGTCATCGTCGACATCGAGCCGGCGCCCGGCCGGATCGTCGTCGACTACCTGGCCGACGCGTACAGCCGCCTCGAGGTGTTCGGCCTCGACGGCCGCGCGCTCGGCGAGGTCGAGCTGCCGGGCATCGGCAGCGCGGCGATCGTGACGCACCCCGATCGGGAGACCGCGTGGCTTTCGTTCGAGACGTTCAGCGCGCCGCGCGCGATCTACCGTGTCGACCTCGACACGCGCCGCACGACGCTGTGGCGCAAGCCCGAGCTCGGCGTCGAAACGCCGGACGTCACGGTCCGGCAGGTCCGGTATCGCTCGTACGACGGCACCGAGGTGCCGATGTTCCTCGTGCACCGCACCGGCCTCGAGCTCGACGGCGATAACCCGACGATCCTGTACGGCTACGGCGGCTTCGATATCTCGATGACGCCGGAATTCCTCGCCGCCTGGCAGCCGTGGCTCGCGCGCGGCGGGGTCTATGCGATCGCGAACCTGCGCGGCGGCGGCGAGTACGGCGCGGACTGGCACCGCGCCGGTATGCTCGAGCGGAAGCAGAACGTGTTCGACGATTTCTTCGCCGCGGCGGAGTACCTGATCGAGCAGGGCTACACGCGGCCGGAGCGGCTCGGCATCCGCGGCGGGTCGAACGGCGGGCTCCTGACCGGTGCGGCGATCACGCAGCGGCCGGAGCTTTTCTCCGCCGCGATCGTGCAGGTGCCGCTGCTCGACATGCTGCGCTATCAGCACTTCCTGATGGCGCGCTATTGGGTCCCCGAGTACGGAAGCGCGGAGAACCCGGATCAGTTCGAGTACCTGAAGGCCTATTCGCCGTATCACAATGTACGGCCCGGTACCCGTTATCCCGCGACGCTGCTGACGGCGGGGGAGAACGACAGCCGGGTCCATCCGCTCCACGCGCGCAAGATGGCCGCGGCGCTGCAGGCCGCGACGAGCGCCGATCCCGCGGAGAAGCCCATACTGCTCTGGGTCGACCGAGAGACCGGGCACGGTCAGGGCAAACCGCTCGAGATCCGGATCCGGGAGGCCACGGACCTCCTGGTGTTCATGGCCTGGCAGCTGGGTCTGTAACCGGACTGAAACCGTGTCAGACACTATTTTCCGCCTAGCGGAAAAATGGTGTCTGACACGTTTTTGCGACAACTCCACGCGCTTCCCGCACGCGCCTCCCCGGTATAATGCCTTTCGGCGAGCGAAAGTGGCGGAACTGGTAGACGCGCTGGATTTAGGTTCCAGTGGGGCAACCCGTGGGAGTTCGAGTCTCCCCTTTCGCACCATGGGTTGCGTGGCATCAACGGTCGAGCGGACGGGAGCGTCCGCGTACCGAGCGGCGGCGTCCGTGCGGACCGGCGGACCGCTCGAAGGCAAGGAAAAAACGGATTTAGGACGGTGGCAACTTCGAATTTGGATGTGTCGCTGGAGCACCCCGGCGGGCTCGAGCGTCGGCTGACGGTACGCGTGCCGAACACGGAGATCGAGCGCGAGGTCGAAGCTCGCCTGCAGAAGGTCGGGCGGACGGCGCGGCTCAAGGGCTTCCGCCCGGGCAAGGTCCCGCAGAAGGTCGTGCGCAAGCACTTCGGCGAGCAAGTGCGCCGGGAGGTGCTGTCCGACATCATCCGCTCGACGTACACGCAGGCGATCCAGGAGAAGCAGCTGAACCCGGCCGGCGGCCCGCGGATCGAGACGCTCTCGGGCGTGACGAAGCCGGACGAGGACTTCAGCTACCGGGCAACGTTCGAGGTGTTCCCGGAGGTCACGCTGGCCGACCTCGGGACGATCGAGTTCGTTCGTCCGCGGGTCGAGATCACGGAAGCCGACGTCGACAAGATGATCGAGAAGCTCCGCGAGCAGCGTGCGGAGTGGCACGCGGTCGAGCGTGCGGCGGCGCAGGGTGATCGTGTCGTCATCGACTTCGTCGGCCGCATCGACGGCGAGCCGTTCGACGGCAGCGAGGCGAAGGAGGTCACGATCGTCGTCGGCGCGGGTCAGGTCATCGAGGATTTCGACCGGGCGCTCGAGGGACTTTCCGCGGGCGAGACGAAGACCGCGAAGGTCGCGTTCCCGGAGGACTACTCGCGCGAGCACCTGCGCGGCAAGACCGCCGAGTTCGAGATCACCGCGCACCGCGTCGAGGAGAAAGTGCTGCCCGAGGTGAACGAGGAGTTCGCGAAGGCCTTCGGTGTCGAAGAGGGCGGCGTCGAGAAGCTCCGCGTCGAGGTGCGCGCGAACATGCAGCGCGAGCTCGACGAGCGGATCAAGACCGAGACGAAGACGCGCGCGTTCGACGCGCTGCTCGCGGCGAACGACGTGCCGACGCCGCGGGCGCTCGTCGCCGAGGAGATCCGCGTGCTGCAGGCCGATGCGATGCGTCGGCTCGGCATCGAGGACCCGAAGCAGGCGCCTCCGCCCGAGCGTTTCGAGGACGCGGCACGCCGCCGGGTCGCGGTCGGGTTACTCGTCCAGGAACTGATTCGCAAGAATGGGATCGAACTCGACCGGGTCCGCGTGCAGCGGCGCGTCGACGAGCTCGTCGCGCCGTACGAGAACCCGCAGGAGGCCGCCCGCATCTATCGCTCGAGCCCCGAGCTGATGGGGCAGGTCGAGTCGAGCGTGCTCGAGGACCAGGTGGTCGAGTTCCTGCTGGAGCACGGCAAGGTCACCGAAGAGACGAAGTCGTTCGACGAGTTCATGGCGGTATGAGCGGAAATCGGGGTCAGACCCCGTTTTTAAATCGGGGTCAGACCCCGTTTTTCGGACCCCGTTTTTCGCCTGCCGATGCGCGAGGCGTGACGAATTCGATTGGAAAAAGCGGGCGCCGACCCCCATTTTCTCGAACGTGGATGTGGGCCCGACCCGATTTCGTTGAGCAGGAGACGAGAGTGAGCGCAACTGCACTGAATCTGGTTCCGATGGTCGTCGAGCAGACCGCTCGCGGCGAGCGTGCGTACGACATTTACTCGCGCTTGCTGAAGGATCGCGTCGTGTTCGTCGTCGGCCCGATCGACGATCACATGGCGAACCTCGTCGTCGCGCAGCTCTTGTTCCTCGAGTCCGAGAACCCGGACAAGGACATCCACCTTTACATCAACTCGCCGGGCGGCATCGTGACGGCGGGTCTTTCGATTTATGACACGATGCAATTCATCAAGCCGGACGTGAGCACGATCTGCCTCGGCCAGGCGGCGAGCATGGGCGCGTTGCTGCTCGCTGCAGGCACGAAAGGCAAGCGTTACTGCCTGCCGCACTCGCGCATCATGATCCATCAGCCGAGCGGCGGCTTTCAGGGCCAGGCGTCGGATATCGACATTCACGCCCGCGAGGTGCTGAAGCTGCGTGAGCGGCTGAACGAGATTCTGTCGAGGCACACCGGCCAGCCGGTCGAGAAGATCGCTCGGGACAGCGATCGGGACCACTTCATGGACGGAGAAATGGCCGTGGAGTACGGTCTAATCGACGCGGTGCTGCAAAAACGCGCCGACTCGAAAGGCCAAGTTTGACGCATTCGACAACTTCGATCTTTAACATCAAGGGAAGTGGGATTCCGCGCTTTGCAGACCTCAAGGACTAATGCTATAAGGCCGGCAAGCACTTTTCTGGACGAGCAGAGGAAGGCGCTATGAGCGATGATTCGCGCAAGACCGACGACGGCAAGCTGCTGTACTGCTCGTTCTGCGGAAAAAGTCAGCACGAAGTCCGCAAGCTCATCGCCGGGCCTTCCGTGTTCATCTGCGACGAGTGCGTAGAGCTCTGCAACGACATCATTCGCGAGGAGCTCGACGAGAAGGCAGAGCGCGGTCGTGACAAGCTGCCGAAGCCGCACGAGATCAAGGCCGTTCTCGACGAGTACGTGATCGGCCAGCAGACGGCGAAGAAGATTCTCGCGGTCGCGGTGTACAACCACTACAAGCGACTCGAGAACCGTCAGCGCGACAAGAGCAAGCAGGACATCGAGCTCGCGAAGAGCAACATCCTGCTGATCGGCCCCACGGGCTGCGGTAAGACGCTGCTTGCGGAAACGCTCGCGCGCCTTCTGAACGTGCCGTTCACGATCGCCGACGCGACGACGTTGACCGAGGCGGGCTACGTCGGCGAGGACGTCGAGAACATCATTCAGAAGCTGCTGCAGAAGTGCGAGTACGACGTCGAGAAGGCGCAGACGGGCATCGTCTACATCGACGAGATCGACAAGATCTCGCGCAAGAGCGATAACCCGTCGATCACGCGCGATGTCTCGGGCGAAGGCGTGCAGCAGGCGCTGCTCAAGCTGATCGAGGGCACGATTGCGTCGGTCCCGCCGCAGGGCGGGCGCAAGCATCCGCAGCAGGAGTTCCTGCAGGTCGATACGTCGAACATCCTGTTCATCTGCGGCGGTGCGTTCTCTGGCCTCGAGAAGGTGATCCTGAACCGCTCGAAGAAGAGCGGGATCGGGTTCGTCGCCGAGGTCAAGAGCCATGAGGAGGCGAGCCGCAACGTCAGCAAGGTGCTGCAGGACGTCGAGCCGGAGGACCTGATCAAGTACGGGCTCATTCCGGAGTTCGTCGGCCGTTTGCCGGTCATCGCGACGCTCGAGGAGCTCGACGAGGACGCGCTCGTGCAAATTCTCACCGAGCCGAAGAACGCGCTGACGAAGCAGTATCAGAAGCTCTTCGAGATGGAGGGCGTCGAGCTCGAGTTCCGCGAGGATGCGCTTCGCGCGATCGCGAAGAAGGCGATGCAGCGCAAGACCGGCGCTCGCGGTCTTCGCACGATCCTCGAGAGCGTGCTCCTCGATACGATGTACGACCTGCCGTCGATGACGAATGCGACGAAGGTCGTCGTCGACGACGCCGTCGTCACCGGCGAGACGAAGCCCTACATCATCTACGAGTCGGACGAGCCGGCAGCCGTCGGAGACGGATACCGGAATTGACCGGTCGGGGTCAGCGCCCTGTTACTCGGTCCAGGCGAGACGGTCTGGCCGAGCCGGCAACGTTCGGCGGAAAGACGTGTCAGACACCATTTTCCGGCGGAAAATGGTGTCTGACACATGTTCCTCCTTGCGTCCGCGCATAACTTCAACCCCGTACCGAGGGAAACGTAACGATGGACACGGGTAACCCGGACCAGCCGAACACGAAGCGACTGCCGATCCTGCCGCTGCGGGACGTCGTGGTCTATCCGCACATGGTGATCCCGCTCTTCGTCGGCCGCGAGAAGTCGGTCATCGCACTCGACCGGGCGATGGCGTCGGGCAAGGAGATCCTGCTGGTCGCTCAGCAGCAGGCCGACGTCGACGAGCCCACCGAGAAGGACATCTACTCGGTCGGCACGCTCGCGACGATCCTGCAGCTCCTGAAGCTGCCGGACAACACGGTGAAGGTGCTCGTCGAGGGCATCAAGCGCGCGCGTCTCAAGAACGTCGAGATCGGCGAGTGCTTCTCCGCGGAGATCGAGGAGCTCACCGAGACGAGCGAGGCCGATCAGCGCGAGATGGAAGTCCTGACGCGCTCGGTCATCGCTCGCTTCGAGCAGTACGTCAAGCTCAACAAGAAGATCCCGCCCGAGATCCTGACGTCGCTCTCCGGCATCGACTCGCCGAGTCGGCTCGCCGACACGGTCGCGATGCACATGTCGCTCAAGCTCTCCGAGAAGCAGAAGGTGCTCGAGATGGTCGACGTGCCGGAGCGGCTCGAGCACGTGCTCGGGCTGATCGACGGCGAGATCGACATGCTGCGCA
>CAZKNH010000028.1:0-35483 GCA_964553875.1 uncultured Gammaproteobacteria bacterium
GAGCTCCGGCTCCCGCGGTTATCGAACTGCCGCTCGGCTTCGCGCAGCATCTGCATCTTCGCGCGCTCGAGCTCGGTCTCGGTGAAGCCGAAGCGATCGACGCGCTCCGACTCGCGCATCAGCGCGTCGAGCCCTTCCGCGATCGCATCCTCGGGCACCTCCGCCGCGAGGAGATACGCCGACGCCGAGCGAACGAGCCGACCCGACGTCGACACCGGAGAGCGGAACGGCGGGTCGGGCCGACGCGCGATCTCCGCGAGCCGCACCTGCAGCATCCGGTTGTAGAGCGACTCGACGACCATCCGCCGGTACGCGCCGACCGTCTGCACCGCTTCGGGAGGACCCTTGTGATAAATCCGGATCGACGCGGTCGTCATCTCGGGATCGGACACGATCGAGTAAAGCGTGCGCTCGTGCGCCGGCAGCCCCGGCACGAAGTGCTCGCGCGCGCCCTCGGGATTTTCGAGCTCTGCGAAATGCTCGACGACGAGCGCCTCGACGGCCTCCGCGTCGAAATCGCCGACAGCGACGATCGTGATCAGGTCCGGCCGATACCAGTCGCGATAGAAGCGCTCGAGCGCTGCGGGGTCGAAACTCGCGAGGCTCTCGCGCGTGCCGATCGGCAGACGTTCCGCGTAACGGGATCCCGAGAACAGGACCGGATAGTGAAGATCGCCGACGCGCGCTTCCGGACCTCGCCCGCCCCGCCACTCCTCGATGACGACGCGTCTCTCCTGCTCGACCTCGTCCGGATCGAGGGTCAGCGCCCGCGCCCAGTCCTGCATGATCCGGAAGGCCGTCTCGAGGTTCGCCGGATCGTCGGTCGGCAGGGTCAGCATGTAGATCGTCGCGTCGAACGACGTGGCCGCGTTCACGCCCGGACCGAGGCGCATCCCGAGCGACTCCATGAACGCGACGATCTCGTGTTTCTCGAAGTTCTCCGTGCCGTTGAACGCCATGTGCTCGAGCACGTGCGCGAGCCCGAGCTGATCGTCGTCCTCGAGAACCGAGCCCGCTTCGACGACGAAACGCAGCATCGCGCGGCTCCGCGGCTCGTCGTTCTCGCGGATGAAATAGCGGAGCCCGTTGTCGAGACGCCCGTGGCGAACGGCAGGATCGACGGGGAGCTCCGCGTCGAGCGACGCCCGTTGCGCCCAGTCGGCGGCCTCTCCTGGCGGCTGAGCGCGAATCCCGGCCGCGCCGAAAACGATCGGGACCGCGGCGAGCACGAGAAGAACGCGAGACCGGAAAGCGACTGTCATGGCGTGGTTCCCCCGGCGGCGCCGTGCCGCCGTGAAGCACGTTAGCATAGAACTCGCCCGCCGGAGGCTCGGAACCGGCCATCGGGAGACGCGCCGCATGCACCTTCGAAGCCTTCGCCACCGCGTTTCGCCCGCATCTCGCGTCCGCTGTCCGCTGACATGACAAGCGACCGGCCAGTCACGTATCCTCGGCCGCTCTCGCCGCGTTCCTTCGGGGCCCGTGCCGGCTGATGAGGAGAAGAGTCGATGAAGCGCCGATTTGTCCGTACGAGCTTCGCGGTCGCCGCTGCGCTCGGCTTCGTCGCGCTCGGCGGATGCGCCGACGAGGCGCAAGAGCCCGCGTCGCCGCCGCAACCGACCGCTCGGGCAGACCAGCCCGCCACGCCGTACAAGCCGGTCGCGACGAACCTCGAGCTGATGGAGAGCCTGATCGCGCATGCGGCCGACGAGTACTGGCGCTCGGTCCGAATCGTCGTCGACGCCGAGGGCGAGCACGAATACTTCCCGGAAACGGACGAGGAGTGGGAAGAGGTCTGGGCGGCCGGCCTGAGCCTGGCGGAAGCCGGCAACCTGCTCATGATGCCGCCGCGGGCCGTCGACGCCGAGTGGGTCCGGATCTCCGGCTCGCTCGTCGACGCAGGCGTCGAAGCTGCGGCCGCCGCGCTCGCGCGCGACCCCGACAAGGTGCTCGAGGCCGGCGAGCGGGTCTATAACGTCTGCGTCGAGTGCCACCAGCGCTACGTTCCGGACGCCGTGCTCTGAACGCGGACGTTCTCAAAAGCGGGCGTTGAGTTACACTCCGCGCTGGCAGTCGCGTCACCTTATCTTTATGGGGGAAATTCGATGACAGTCAGGGTGGCACGGGCTACGGCCCAGATCGGCGTTGCGGCATGCGTGATCGCGCTCAGCGCATGCGCGCAGGAAGGTTCGGCGGACAACGAGCCGGCGGCAGCCGCGTCGACCGCGCAGCAGGGCGCGACGGCCGTGGTCGCCCAGGCCGCGGAGGACGATGAGGCCGCGCTGCTTGAGCGGGGCGACTATCTGATGAACGGCATCGTCGCGTGCGGCAACTGCCACACGCCGCGCGACGAGAACGGTAATCTCATCGAAGGCATGGAGCTCGCCGGCGCGTTCGTGATCGAGGAGCCCGGCTTCAGGGCGTATGCGCCGAACATCACGCCGGACGTCGAGACCGGCATCGGCTCCTGGACCGACGAGCAGATCATCCGCGCCATTCGCGAAGGCGTCCGTCCAGACGGCCGCGTGCTCGGGCCGCCGATGGGCTTCCCGTTCTACCGCGGGATCTCCGATCGGGATATCCGCGCGATCGTCGCATATCTGCGCAACGTGCCGCCCGTCCGCAACGAGGTACCCCGCTCGACCTACAGGATCCCGCTGCCACCGAACTGGGGCGATCCGGTCGTGTCGGTGCCCGAGCCGAACAAGGACGATCCCGTCGAGTACGGCCGGTACCTCACGCACAACCTCGGCCACTGCACGGACTGCCACACGCCGCTCGTGGAAGGTCAGCATGACTTCTCGCGCATCGGCGCCGGCGGCAACGTGTTCCCGATGCCGTTCGGCTACGAGTGGAGCGCGCTCGCGGCGAACATCACGCAGCACCCGGAGCTCGGCATCGGCTCCTGGACCGACGATGAGATCAAGCGGGCGATCACGGAGGGCATCAGCCGAGACGGCCGTCAGCTCCTGCCGTTCATGGCGTTCCAGTTCTACAAGAACATAACGGACGAGGACCTCGACGCCATCGTCGCATACCTGCGCACGCTGCCGCCTGCGACGGCGGAACCGCCCGCCGAGCACTGACCGTACGATCGTGTCAGACACCTTTTTCGCAGAAAAAGGTGTCTGACACCTCCGCGGTTCAACCGCCCTGCAGCGCCTCGAGTAAACGCGCCGTTTCGGCGTGCACTTCCTCGACGCCGCGGCCGGCGCTCCCCGTCCCGAGCGCATAGTCGAGCGGCGTGCGACCGGCGCCATCCGCGGCGCGCGGATCGGCGCCGCGCGCGACGAGGAGCTTCACCATCTCGTTCATGCCCTGCGACGCCGCGCCGTGCAGCGCAGTGCGGCCGCGCTCGTCGCGCAGGTTGGGGTCCGCACCGGCGTCGAGCAACAGCCTCGCGGCCTCGACGAGCTCGTCCTCGCGCGTGAACTTGCCGCGCGTGTCGATCGAGCGCCGGTCGAGGCCCGCGGCGATCATCAGCGCGGTCATTCCGCGGTCCTGCGGCAGGTCGACGAGCGCGCCGTGCGCGAGCAGGAGCCTGATCGCACCCAGGTCGGCCGCGCGCGCCGCACGGATCAGCGGCGTCGTGCCGATGCCGAGCTGCTGGTCGGCACCGCGATCGGCGCGCAGGCTCCGGTACGGCGGAAACATTTTGAGCTGCGCATTCGGGTTCGCGCCCGCTTCGAGCAGGAGCTCGATGATCTCGAGGCCCGTCGTTTCCGAAAGCGACGGCCGATCCGGCCGTCCGCCGTGCGGCAGCGTGTTGAAGTCGACCGCCGCGTAGAGCGGCGTGCGACCCCACAGGTCCCACTGATTCACGTCCGCGCCCCGCTCGACGAGCAGCTTCGCCGCGTCGAAATGGCCGTTCAGGAGCGCCATCATGAGCGGTGCGATCCTCTCGGGGTTCGTCTCGTGAATGTCGGCGCCCGCGTCGAGCAAGAGCCCCACGCACTCGACGCAGCCTTGCCGCGCGGCGAACAGAAGCGGCGTGAAGCCGCCCGGTGTGATGTCCTTGACGCGCGGCTCGGCCGTCACGCGCCGTTCCCACTCGTACGAGTACGAGCGCGCGCCGACATCGGCGCCGTGCTCGAGCAGCAGCCGGACCATCGCGGGCCGGCTCTGCGCGGCCGCCCACATCAGCGCGGTCTGCCCCTTACGCTGCTCGACCGCGTTGACGTCCGCGCCGCGCTCGAGCAAGAGCCGCGCGGCCGCGACGTTGTCCGTGCGCGCGAGCACCATCAGCGCGGTCTGGCCGTCCGCGTTCGGCGAATCGACGTCCACGCCCGCGTCGAGCAAAAGCCCGAGAATCTCGACGTCACCGCGGATCGCCGCCTCGGACATCGGCGTCGCGCCGTAGTCGTTCGCGACCGTGACGTCGGCACCGGCCTCGATCAACCGGCGGACGAGCTCGACCTCGCCGTGATAGATCGCCCAGTGCAGCGCGCGCGTGCCGTCGGGCGCCGCCTCGTTCGCGCGTGCAGCCCCTTCGGCGAGCAGCGCGATGGCGCCCCTGGCATCGCCTTGCTCCGCGAGCTCGACGAGCGACGCGCCGCTCGCCGCGGACGCCGCGAGCGCGAGCGACACGGCCCACCCGATCCGCGCCGCGCATCGACGGCCGCGAGGCCTGCCGTTCCGCGCCAGGTCCGACCGAGCCGTGCTCGACACGTTACACCTCCGAGAACGTCCCGGTGCTGTCGCCGAGCGAGTCGGCCTCGACGCCGACGCGCTGCAGAACCGTCAGCATCAGGTTCGAGACGGGCGTTCTGTCCGCCGCCATGATGTGCTGATGGCCGCGAATCGCGCCGCAGCCGCCGCCGACGATCGCGGAAGGCAGCGGGTAATGATCGTGCGCGTTGCTGTCCGACATGTTGCTGCCGTACACGAGGATCGTGTGGTCGAGCATCGACCCTTCCCCGTCCGGCATCTCGGCGAGCTTCCGCACGAAATCCGCGAACACGCGCGAGTGATAGGTCTGCACGCGCAGCAGCCGCTCGAGCTTCGCGGCATTGTTCTGATGGTGCGACAGCGCGTGGAACGCATCCGGCACGTCGACGTGGTTGTACGTCATGTTGCTGACCTCGGCCGCCATCATGAACGTGACGACGCGGGTCAGTCCCGCCTGGAACGCGAGCGCGATGATGTCGAACATGAGCCTCAACCGCTCGTCGAAGCTGTTCGGCATACCGACCGGCGCATCGGGGAGGTCGATCTGCGAGAGGTCCCGCGCCTCGAGCTTCTGCACGCGTCGCTCGATCTCGCGAACGCTTTCGAGGTAATCGCGCAGGACGACGCGGTCTTGCGGTCCGAGCCGCTTCTCGAGCGCGGCCGCCCGTTCGCCGATCGCGTCGAGCAGGCTCGCATACTCGGCCGCGAGCGCGGCACGCTCCTCGGCCGTGTCGCCCTGGCCGAACAGCCGCTGGAAGAGCTTCCGCGGATTGAACTCCATCGGCAGCGGCGTCGACGGCGTGCGGAACGAGATCGTCGCGCCGTAGCTGCAGCCATAGTTGCGGTCGCACGCGCCGCCGCCGACCGGCTCCTCGGTCGCGACCTCGAGCGAAGGGAACGGCGTGTCCTGGCCGATCTGCTGCGCCGCGATCTGATCGGCCGTGATACCGCCGTACGGATCGTGGCTCACGCGCGGCGGGACGCTCGAGAGCCAGGTGCCCGGCGTGATCGCGTGCGTCGGCCCGTACGCGTGCTTGTTCTCGAGACCGCTGACGACGGTCAGGTAGCGCTTGAACGGCTCGAGCGGCGCGAGCACGGCCGGCAGGTCGAATTCGCGGCCGACCGCCTTCGGCGTCCACTCCTTCATGATCGCGCCGTGCGGGAAGTAGATGAAGCCGAGCTTCGGCTGAGGTCTAGCGGCCGTCTGCGCGAGCGCGGTACCCGCCGGAACCATCGCATCGAGCAACGGCAGCGCGATCGTCGCGCCGAGGCCGCGCAGCACCGTCCGGCGCGGCAGATGCTTCTTCGTCAGGAACGTCATCGTCGGTCTCCTTCGCCGTGCGCCGCCGAACGGAGCTCGCGCTCCTCCGCGGTCTCGGGCACACGCGCCAGGCGGAACGGATCGCTGGTCACGATGCCCGTAAGCAGCGCGGAGAAGCGATAGTCCTCGGCGGCCGCCTCACGCACGATGCGCCGCACGGTCGGCATATCGTAATGCTCGAGCCCGCGGCCGAGCGCGAAGATCAGAAGCTTCTCGGTCAGGGTCTGCACGAAGTTCTCGGGCCGCGCGAGCAACGCCTCGCGCAGCTCGCCCGGCCCATCGACCACGGTGCCGTCGGCGAGCTGGCCGGACGCATCGATCGGCTCCCCGGCATCACGATCGCGCGTACGCCACTTGCCGATCGCGTCGAAGTTCTCGAGCGCGAAGCCGAGCGGATCCATGACGCCGTGACAGCCGTTGCAGGCCGGGCTCTCACGGTGCACCTCGAGCCGTTCGCGCACGGTCTTCGGCTGCTCGCCCTCCTCCGTCTCCGGGAACGCCTCGACGTTAGGCGGCGGCGGCGCGGGTGGTGTGCCGAGGATCCGCTCGAGGATCCACGCGCCGCGGAGCACCGGTGCCGTGCGGTTCGGATACGAAGTCGCCATCAGGATCCCGCCCTTGCCGAGCAGGCCGAAGCGGTTCGGGTCACGGAGCGTGACGCGGCGAAACTGATCGCCTTGCACGTCGCCGATGCCGTAGTGCAGCGCGAGGCGCTCGTTGACGAACGTGTGATCCGCGCGCAGCAGGTCGAGGACGCTGCGATCCTCGAGAAGGATGCTCGCGACGAAGAGCTCGAGCTCCTTCTCGAAGCTCTTCCCCAAGTTGTAGTCGAACTCGGGGAACACGACCGGGTCCGGGTCGATATCCGCGACGCCGCGCACGTCGAGCCACTGGAACGCGAAGTTCGTGACGAGCGCGCGCGCCCTCGGGTCCGCGAGCATGCGCTGCACCTGCTGCGCGAGCACGCGGTCGTCGGCAAGCCTGCCCTGCTCCGCAAGATCGAGCAGCTCGTCGTCCGGGATGCTGCTCCACAGGAAGAACGACAGCCGCGACGCAAGCGCGTAATCGTCGAGCGCATAGACCGTGCCCGGCGCGGCATCCGCCGGCGCCTCTTCGCTGACGAACAGGAAGTCCGGGCTCGCGAGGATCATCATGAGCCCCGAGCGGATGCCGTCCTCGAAGGCACCGCCGCGCACGCGCGCCGCATCGTAGAACCTGAGCGGCAGCTCGAGATCGGCCTCGCCGACCGGGCGGCGGAACGCGCGGCGCGCGAGCGCCGCGAAGATGCTCTCGGCGCACGGCCGCTCCGCGTCCGCCGACTCGGGGCGACACACGAAGATGCGCCGTCGGCTCGGCGTATCGCCGACGCCGTACGTTTCGAACGGGCCCGTGATCTCGACGCGCTGCACCTTCATCGGGCTCGGCTCGCCCTCGATGATGCCGACCTCGCCTCCGCCCGGCACGAGCGGCTCTAGCACCGTATCCTGCTCGGATAGCGTCCGCGCGACGAACGTGACGGCGACCCGCCGCGGACCCGCCTCGACGGTGATCGGAATGTTCTCGAAACGCGCGGCGATCTCGCCGACGGCCGGAGCCTGGCGCACGTCGATCGCGGCCATGTCTTCCTTGCCCCCGATCTCGCCCTCGAACTGCTTCACGCCGTCGACGATGACGAGCAGCCGATGCCGGTACTCCATGCCCTCGACGTACCGCGCACGGGCGAGACCGCCGATGCTGACGCGGTATTCGCCGTCCGCCGGAAAGTAGTGCTCGATCAAGAGGCCCCCGCGCGTGCCGAGCGGCATCCCGTCGACGTGGCGGTTTTGATTGAGCAGCGGATCGGCGTAGTAAACCGCGCTGTCGAGCTTGGGCTCAGGATTGCCGACGGCCACCTCGCTGACGAGCCGCGCGGCCGCGATGTACTGGTCGAGGAACGACGGCGACAGCTTCAGCACGTTCGCGATGTTGTCGAACCCTTCGCTCTCGTCGTCCTTCGGCAGGAGATCGCTCGCGTCGACGTCGAGCGCGAGGAGATCGCGGATCGCGTTCTGGTACTGCGTGCGATTCAGCCGGTGCAGGATCACTCGGCCGGGGTTCGGGTCCGTAGCCGCCGCAGCGTCGAGCCGCGTCTCGAGCCATGCGACGAAGCGGTCGTACTCCTCGCTCGTCGGGATTGCCGCGCCCGGCGGCGGCATCATCCTGCCGCGGAGCTTCCGCACGATCTGCTCGAAGAGCGCGGGCTCCTCCGTGACCGAGTCCGGTGTCAGCCGGTCTAACGCGATCTCGGCCGTGTAGTCGACCTCGTTGTGACAGTCGACGCAGTAGCGCTCGAGGAGCGTCCACTCGGAGTGCGCGTCGCGTTCGTCGCTCGATGCGAGCCACCATGCGGCGCCGATCAATACCGCCCCGAGCACCGCCATGCCGACGACGCCGTTACGCGTCATGTCCCCCGCCCCCTCGAAGAATCGTGTCCGACGCTCTTCTTCGCATTCTCAGACAATGCCGCCGAGCTCGCGCGAATGATAGTACCCGCCATCGTAGACGAGCTTGAGGAACAGCGTCGGATCGCCGCGGCGCGGATCGAGACGAGGCGCCGTCGCGGCAATGTAATCCGCGAGCGTGCCGCCCGCACGGTACGTCGCTGCGGCCTGCGCCATCGCGGTCTTCACGAGCTCGAGCTGCGCCTCGAGCGCAGGCCGTCTCGCGACGTCGCCTTCGGCCGGCACGATCACGCTTTCTGCGTCGACCGCATCGAGGAGCGCCTCGGTCGCTGCGACCATCCCGCCGATCCACCCGCCGGTCTCGAAGTCGGGGATCGGGAAACCCACGACCGCGAGAAGGTCGCCGACTGCGTACACGTTCTCGGCCGGGAAATGCACGAAGACGTCGCCGTCCGTATGCGCGCGCTTCAGGTGCCCGTAGCGGATCTCGACGCCGCCGACCTCGAGCCGTCCCGAGCCGTAGAACGTATGTTCAGGCAGCGCTTCCGTCGGGCGCGGCATGTGCTTCCGCCCCTCCCACTTGACCTCGAAGCGCGCCCCCATCCAGAGCTTCGTGTTCTCGTGCGCATGGATCCGGGCGCCTGCCGCGCGAAGCGCCTCGTTCGCGCCGGTGTGCTCCGGCCGCCAGTTCGTATTGAAGACGTCGCGGATCGGTGCGCCGGGCCAACGTTCGTCGAGCAGCGCAATCAACGCTTCCGCGTGATCGGCCCGGCCGCCATCGACGAGCACGAGGCCGTCGTCGGTCGCGAAAACGGTGATATTCGCGCCCGCGCCCTGGACGACCGCGACCCGCTCGCCGAGATCGAGGAGCCGAAGCGGCGGCTGAGCGGCGAGCCGCACGGCAGGCCACGTGAGCCCGCCCGCCGCCGCGGCGCCGAGCAGGAGATCCCGACGAGTAACAGACGCTTGCACGCGACGATCATACCTCACCCCCGGCCGGGACGGACCGTGCCAGACGCGCCGCCTCGATCCGACCTGCTTTCGAGCCCCCGCTCAGCGGCCGAAGCACTCGAACAGCACGACGTCGTCGTCGATGTTCCTCGAGATTCTGACGTGAGTCGTCTCGCTCGGGCACTCCATCGTGTCGGAGCGCGTCGATTCGCCGAGGCAGACCCAACCCACGTTCGGATCGTCGACCTCGAGCACGATGAACTGCCCCTCCCGGACGCGAGCTTCGTCGTCCCTTAGTCTCGCGTCGCCCCGCGCGCCGACGTTCGGCTCGATCATCAGCGTGTCCCGGCACGGAGCCGTGTCGGCGCCGAGAAGCGTGACGCCGTTCGGCAGGCGCGTGCCCACTTCCTGCGCAGAAGCCGCAAACGCGGCGACCGCGCCCGCGACGGCCCATATCAGCCTCGATCTCATATCCCTCTCCGAAGAACGTCGCAGCGACGAAAGCTTCGGAGGTCGGCTGCAACATATATGCCACGGATCGGCGATAGGACGCGGTCATCAACATGGTCACGACGATCTCGATCGTGCTGACCGGCACCGCTCTGATCCGCGAGCGCGAGCACGGCACGATCGATCATCTGCTCGTGATGCCGGTGACGCCGACCGAGATCATGCTCTCCAAGGTCTGGTCGATGGGGCTCGTCGTGCTCGTGGGAACCTCGTTCGCGCTCGCGGCCGTCATCGAGGGAGTGCTCGACGTGCCGACCGAGGGCTCGCGGATGCTGTTCCTGCTGATGACCCTGATCCATCTCTTCTCGATGACGTCGCTCGGCATCTTCATGGCAACGGTCGCGAGGACCATGCCGCAATTCGGCATGTTGGTCGTGCTCGTGCTGGTCCCGCTGCAGCCCCTCTCCGGCGGGGTGACGCCGCGCGAAAGCATGCCGCAGCTCGTGCAGGACCTGATGCTCGCTGCCCCGACGACGCATTTCGTCGCCGGGGCTCAGGCGATCCTGTATCGGGGCGCCGGGCTCGACGTGGTCTGGCGCGAGCTTCTGGCCATCGTCGTGATCGGCGGCGTGTTTTTCGGCGTCGCGCTCGCCCGCTTTCGGAGCAGGCTCACGCAGATGGCGTGAGCGCTCGGCGCTCCGCGCCGAGCGTGAAGCAAGTCGCTGCGTTCCACGAGATTATTCGGCAGGCTGGAGGAAAGTCTTCGGCGGGAGCCTGTCGGAATCGAGCTGTGCGGCTTCATCGTGACACGCGAAGACTCTCGATACGGGAAACGGATGCCTTCGATCTCGGATGGGATCACGGCATTTACCGCGTGGCGCCCGATCCCGATCTTCCTGCTGCCGTGCGCGAAGGCTATCTCGCGGCGTCGGGATCCCGAGAGCCGAAGCAAGCCGATCGCTTCGTGCGCAAGTGGTTGCAAATGCGGGCACAGGCGATGCTCCGCGGCATCCAGGTCGACGCGACGATCACGCCCGCCACCCTCGAGTCGTTGGATTCGACCACGTGCCCGATTTCGGGCGTGTCGTTGACTCATGGCGAGTGTGCCGATACCGACTGGAGCGTGGACCGAGTATTAAACCGATACGGCTACCGACCGGGCAATCTGCTCATCGTCTCTTCGCGAGTCAATCGGGCAAAGGGCGCGCTCGGGCTGACGCAGCTCCGAAGAATCGCGAGCAACCCCGAGCACCATCCTGAGCTCGAGCCCCGGGAGTGGCATCGACTCGCCGAGGTCGTCGAGATGTTCGAGATCGCCGAGGCGGACGATCCTCCGAAGGGGTTGCCCCGCCTCACCGGGCAGCTGCCGGTCAACGGGTTGCGGCTCTCTTCAGTCGCCTTCTGGCAGCAATGTGTGACGCTCGCGGTTTCCCATGACGACACGCATCTCCTGGGGCTCGCAGTATCACAGTTTCCGCGCGGGAAGCCTGTGCGACGCGCCACGGCCGCGCTCCTCAAAGAGCTCACCCGACGTGTCAGCGCTCGGGCCGAACCCTTCGGCGCATGGAGCAGTATCCGCCTTCAGAAGCGGCTCGACGCTCTGCTCGAGCTGCTCCCGGCGAGCTGGTATCGGCGACACGCGGCCTTGAGCGAGCGGTTCTACTCGTCGCATCTCGGGCTCGCCGAGGCCCGGCGAAGGTTGCGCGGAGTGAAGCGATAGCGTGTCGTGTTCCGTCCGCAGCCCGCAGCGCACGGCTCACGCCTCGGCGATTGCCTCCGCCCTCTCGTACCTCGCCGCCGCGCTCTGCATCACCTCCGCGAGAATCACGTAGGCCCTCGTCCACGCCTCGCGCGTCTCGTCGGTGAACGCGTCGCCGAGGCCCTTCTCGAGCGTCCACAAGAGCGCCGCGCCGACGGTGTCGTAGTGCGCGGGTTTCACGCCGTAGCCGACGTGCCGGCGGCCGAGATCCTCGATCGCCGGCACGAGCGTGCTCAGGTTGCGCAGGTTCGCAACGACCGTGCCGATCATCGACATGAGCTTCCGCCCCTGGGCCTCGATGTCGCTCCTGAAGAGCGCCTGGAGCGACGGGTCGAGCTCGAACAGCCTCGCGTAGAATGTCGCGGCCGCCTGGTCTGCGATCGGCACGACCTTCGCCCAGCTGTCTCGCACGAGATCGATCTGCTTCGGTGTCATACGTGTGTGGCTCCTTTACGCTCATTCCAAAGGGCTCGGATCACGACGCCGCCCATGACGATGCCCGCAGGCCCCGCGCCTGCGACGATGCAATCCGTCGCTCGCATCCCGCGTCTCTCGACGCGTTCCCATCGCCGTTCGATCGAACGATCCTGCCCGTCATCCCGCTCCTTCCGTCTTGCAGCGGCGCAGCCGCGAAAAAAAGAAGCCGCCGAAGCGCTTCTTGCGGAAACGCTTACGGCGGCTTTGCCAACGGCCCAACGATGGACCCGGGGGATATTGCAGCGGCTGCTTTCGCGCACCGCCCGCGTGCAGCGATTTACAAGCAGCGTGCCAGGCCGCCGGAAGCGAGCTAACAGCCTGACGGAGGCGGAGTTTTGCGACGCGCGCTACGCCGATCGCGGCGTGCGCTGCACCAATGCGGGGAGCGGGAGAACGTCCGGAGCATCGTCATGGCGCGTGTCGACGCGTTCTCTCGTTCTCGCACGCGCAACGAAACGTCGCCACGTAACATTCACGCACGTGCCGGCGTGAGAGACCCCGGCGATCCGCACGCGCGCCCTGCCCTTCACTCCTCGAGCGTGAACCGGCCCGCCGCGTCGCGGTCGCACGGCACGTTCGAAGGCTTCTGATCCGGCCGATAGTCCCAACGCGCCTGGTGCGCGACCGAAGCCGCGAGATATTCCGGATCCTCGACGACGGCTTCGTACTCGACGTGCTTGCGGTCGGCCGTCAGCGTGAAGCGCTCGACGATGCGCTTCGACGCGCTCGACGGCAGATCGAACGAATAGCCGTCCGGGTGCGCTGCGTAGCCGATCGTGTCGACGACGAGCGTGTCACCCTCCCATCGCCCGATCGAATGGCCGTGCAGTGACGGCTCGAGATCGGCCGGGTGCTCGGACCGGTCGAGGTGAACGACGCGCTCGGCGCCCATCACGTCGAGCGTGAACCTGACCTCCGTCTCGCCGACGTCGACGATCACGGCCGACGGCAACATCATCAGCGCGGGCGGCCCGAACGGAATGCATGCCGAGCGCGATGCATCGCGCGCTTCGCGCGTCGCCTCGACCGCGGCGCGGCCCGCGTCGGTCAACGGCCAGTCGCGAGCAGCGACCGCGAGCGCCGCGAATCCGGTCGCCTGCGGCACCCATGTGCCGGCGAGGCTCGAAGCCTCGACGGTGCCCGGTGCTGTCGGCGGGATGGCCCTGACATGGAGCGGGATCATCGTGCCGTCGGCCTTCGTCAGCATCCAGCCGAGCGCCGTCGCATCCCCACTCCGCCTGTTCGGTTTGACGTGGACGACGACGCGTTCGCCGATCGCGACGGCGTTCGCATCGAAACCGAGCGCGGCCATGTTCGACGCGCCGCCGGCCTCGATCCTGCGGGTCACGGCCTTCCCGTCCGGTCCCGGCACCTCGAGCTCGAAGTAAACGTGCGGGTTGCGCCACGAGACGTTGCTGATCGTCCCTTCGAGCGTCACGTCGCGGGTCAGGTCGAATTGCGCCGGGCTGTGATGCGCGTAAGCCGGCAGAGCGGCGAGCCACAGGATGGTGAGCAGGCGGATTCGCACGGGCTTCCTCATCGTCGAGATCACGGCGGCTGACGTTCGCTCAAGGATACCGCTATAGTTTCTCGAAAGGACAATCGTCTCAGGGTGAACCATGATCCACGGACGTCGCGCGCTCCTCGCGCAAGCCGCGATCCTCGTTACGCTGATGTGCCACGGCCCCGCCGCGAGCGCGCAGTCCGATCCCTCGGCGGAGGCGATCCGCGTCGACCGGCTCGCTCAGGACGTGGAGCGAGCCGAGTCGGTGCGCCACGTCAAGCGCCTGCAGGAGACGTACGCGCAGTATTCACAGTTCGGCCTCTGGGACGAGATGGCGGCGCTCTTCGCCGACGACGCGGTGCTCGTGCGCGGCGACGACACCGTGGTCGGCCGCGACGCGATCGAGGAGTACTTCGTCGAGAAATTCGGCGGCGGACGCCACGGGCTGCCGCCGGGCGGGCTGCACACGCAGCTCGTGTTCAGGCCGCTCGTCAACGTATCGGCCGACGGGCAGTCGGCCAAGGGCCGCTGGTGGGAGTGGTCGATGATCGGCCGCTACGGCGGCGACGCCGAATGGGCCGGCGGCATCTACGAGAACGAGTACGTGCGCGAGGACGGCACGTGGAAGCTCTCCCGGATGCACTACTACGCGATGGTCGCAGGCCCGTACGAGACCGGCTGGCGCAACGTCGACGACGACCAGAAGGTCGTGCCCTATCACTTCACGGTCGACGAGACGGGCATACCGGTGCCCGATCTTCCGGCATCGACGCCCGTTCTCGACGCGACGTCCGATCCCGAGGCACGCCTGGCGACCCTCGAGCAGCGCATCGCCGCGCTGAACGACGAGGATCAGATCCGAAACCTGCAGAACGCGTACGGTTATTACGTCGACCGGAAGATGTGGGACGACGTGACCGATCTCTTCACGGCGGACGGTGTGCTCGAGATCGCCGACGTCGGGATCTACGAAGGCCCTGCCGGCATTCGGCGCGCGCTCGAGCGGATGGGGCCCGCGGGCCTCGACCATGGCGAGCTCAACGACCATATGCAGCTCGACATGACCGTTTCGTTCGAGCCCGGCGGGCTCGAAGCGCGCGCCCGCGGCATCGAATGGGGCATGCTCGGCGATGCCGACGACGATACCGCCTTCTTCACGCTCGCGGTGTTCGTGAACCGCTACGTCAAGGAGGGCGGGATCTGGCGAATACGCGAGATGCGCATCTTCCCGATCATGAAGACCGACTACTACCAGGGCTGGGCGAAGAGCGCCGTCGTCGATCCGCCGCCTCCCGCCGCGCTCGCGCCGGACCGGCCGGTGCCCGAGAGCGATCGGATGACGCCGGGTGCGATTCCGGTGTTCTTCGCGCCGAACCCGGTCACCGGCAAACCCGTGCGTCTGCCGGACGGCGCAAAGGTCGTCGGCGCCGAGCGTTTGCTCCCGGCCCCCCGCGGCACGCGTGAGGCCGAGCCCGAACGCACGCTCGACGCACGAATCACCGAAGCCGAGCGGCGGCTCGCCGTATCGAAGGCGTGGGACGGCGTCGAGAACGTGTCCTCCGCATACGGCGATTACCTCGACGATCTCGATTTCGGGCCGCTCGCCGCGATCTTCGCCGAGAAGGGCAACAAGCAGATTCCGTTCACGGGCTTCTACGTCACGCGCGAGCGCATCGCCGAACGCGATCGGAGCCGCGCCACGGCGCAGTCCGGCACGCCGCGCCCGCGCACGACGCTCGCGCTGCACCTGCGCACACAGCCGGTAATCCACGTCGCCCCGGACGGACGCTCGGCCGCGATCCGCACACGGCTGTTCCAGCCGCAATCGAGCCGCACGCGTTCACTCGGCTTCGGCTCCGGGATGTACAACGATCAGGCCGTGCTCGAGAACGGCATCTGGCGCCTGTGGAGCGTCGCGATCGACGAGCACTACTTCCAGTCGGCGGGCTACGAAGGCGGCTGGGCCGGCGTCGAGCCCGCCGATCCTGCTGCGCTGCAGCGCCAAGGGGCCGTGGTCGCGAGCGACTATCCGCCCGACATTCCGCTGACGGAGCTCGGCGAGCGCGAGCGGGGCTTTCGCGGGGGCACCGGACAGACGCTCGCCTGGCCGTCGATCCTGCCGATGTGGTTTCACTATCGAAATCCGGTCTCGGGCAGGGAACCCCCGCTTTACTGGCCCGATTGCGTGCCGTGCGTGAAGTACCCGGAGACCAGCATGGCGAGCCACGGGTACCTGCTGCCGCCGAACTAGTCGATGCATCTGCCGCCGCCCTGCCCGCTGCGGACAGGCTCATCGGGAGCCTGTCCGCGCGTCGAGAGCGGCTGATGCCGTTCCGGGGCTCGTGCGTCTGTCCGCAGGCCTCGGCGCTCGCATCTCGAAACGCTTTCGTTCCACAAGGATCACACCATGCACACGATATCGTCCGGCCTCGTCTGCCTCGTTCTCTCCGTTCTCTTGGCCGGTGCACCTTCCGATGCCGGCGCGCAGCCGGGACCGACACCGGCCGACGAGCACGGCCTCGCGCCGATCAGCGTCTCGGGCAGCTACTGGATCGAGCTGTCTCCGGTCGTCCTCGCGGCTCAAAGCTTCTACCCCGAGCGGATCGGCGTCGAGGAAGGCGGCATCACGCGAATCACCGCAGGCGAAGTGGACCTCGCGACGAACGCCGAGACGCAGCTCCTGCGCGAGTCGGTCGTCAACCCCGATCTCAGGATCATCATGACGGTGACCGAAAGCTTCTACCGGCTCGTCGGCAGGCGCTCTGCCGGCATCGAGACCCTCGCGGACCTGAAGGGCAAGCGCGTGATCGTGCCGAGGCGAACGTCCGCGAACTATTTCCTCGTCGCGATGCTCGAGACGGTCGGCTTGTCCGAGGACGACGTCGAGCTCGTTCCGCTGCCGCGGGCCGCCGACGTCAAGGAATCGCTCGACCTGATGTCGGACGCGTTGCTTCGCGGCGAGGCCGACGTCATCGCGATCTGGGAACCCGAGCCCGAGGACGCGATCCGGCAGCTCGGCGACGACGCGATCGTCTTCCAGGACCGGAACGTCTACCGCGAGATCTTCAACCTGCACGCGACGGCCACGGCACTCGCCGATCCCGAAAAGCGCCGCTCGATCGTCGCGTTCGTCCGCGCCGTCGCCGACGCGACGGCCGCGTTACGAGAGGATCCTGCAAGGTACTGGCCTCAAATCTCGCCCGTGATCGGCTACACCGAGGCGCAGATCGCCGACGGCTGGCCCGAGATGGAGTTCCCGGTCGAGATCGTTCCCGACATGCTCGACGTGCTCGAGACCGAGGAGGTCTGGGTCGCGAAGGAGCTGAATCGAGAGCCCCGCTCCCGTGACGAGCTCGCGAAGCTCATCGACCGATCGGTCGTCGAGGAAGCGCTCGCGGGCCGCTGACGGCTCGGCGCTGCAGGCGCGATGACGGCGGCCGGAGGGCGCAACGGCCCTCCGGACTGCCTCGCGACTCCCCGTCAGTCTTCGAGCGCCACGAACGCGAGCGCGTTGTGGTTGTTCATCGGGATCACGAGCTGGTTCTGATTCGAGTCGTAGCACATCGATGCGGCGCTCGGGATCCCGGACGCGATGATCTCGGCCTCCCCGCCCGGGCGAATTCGTGACACGCTGCCGAAGCGGACGCTGCTGACGTACTTCGTGCCGTCAGGTAGGACGACGACACCGTCGTTGCCGCTCTCGGCAGCGTGCTCGGTCCGAACGAGCTGGCCGCTCGTGTCGAACGTCAGCACCTCGTTGTTCGCGATGTTCACGACGACGATGTTGCCGTCCGGGTCGATCGCGACGCCGTTCGGTACGTTGAGCGGCGCGCCGTCGACGAAAACGGAGACCTCGCCGTTCGCGGTGATCTTGTAGATGCGCTCGGGCGGACGTGTGTTCGACACGTAGATCGTGCCGTCCGAGCTTACGGCGATGCCGTTCAGCACGTTCGCTTCCGGCACATGGAACGCGTCGCGCGGCGCGCCGGTCGCGAGATCGAATGTGCGGACGGTATCGATGTCCGCGACGTAGAGCAGACCGCCCTGGATCGCGCTGCCGAGCGGATGATTCAGCGTCAGCCCGTCGCGCGTCTCGCCGATCCACTTCGACGTATGCACCGTGCCGTCGGGGTTGATCAGCGACACGTAGCCGTCGTTCTCCTGCATCTCCTGCCCGACGCCGGCGTTCATTGCGAGAATCAGGTTGCGCTCGGGATCGAACGTGCAGCTCTCGGCGAAGCGGAAGCTGCCGAACACCTTGACGTTCCCGGACAACGGCGTCCACTGTCCCGCCTCGTTCACGGCGCCGAGCGGCTGGCCTGCGCGAAACTCGCCGGAGCCGCCTCCGCCCTGCGGCTGCGCGAGCACGGCCGTTGCACCGATCGAAAGCCCGAGACACACGGACAGAGCAAGACTTCTCTTCATGGCGTCGTTCCTCTTTGTTGTTGCGCCGATCTTCGATTCTCGTGCGGCATCCGATGCCGCGCCCAGTGTAGCCGACGACGGGCGCGCGCGACGGTTTCGAAGCGGCCCGGCGATCGGCCGCGGAACGAATCTTGCTTCGGCGTGCCTCTCCACGGCCGATTCGGAGCGCCCTCGAGCGTTCGTGGTCGAGCCCGCGACGAGCCGGTCTCACATTCGTCGCCCCGGACCTTTATGCTGATCGATATCGAGAGAACCGGAATCGAGGAGCGTGTCGATGACATCAGCGATCTTGAGGCTCGCGGCCGCCGTCGCGGCCTGCGCGGCGGCCCCGGCAGTCGCTCAGTCCTCTGGCGGACCGGCGTCTCCCGCCGATAGCGACCGCGTGGAAACGGCGGATACCGCCGAGAACCCGCTGTTCGCGCCGAGCACGTTACCGCTCGGATACCCGCCGTTCGACCGCATCGCGGACGAGCACTTCGCCCCGGCGCTCGAGCGCGGCATGGCGGAGCATCTCGCGGAGGTCCACGCGATCGCGTCGAACACGGAGCCGCCGACCTTCGAGAACACGATCGTCGCGCTCGAGCGGTCGGGACGCCTCCTCAATCGCGCAGCGACGATCTTCTACAACCTCGTCGGCGCCGACACGAACGACACGCGGCAGGCCATCCAGGCCGAGTTCGCGCCGAAGCTGTCGGCGCACCAGGACGCGATCCGGCTCGACGAACGGCTCTTCGCGCGGATCGAAGCGCTGTACGAGGCCCGCGAATCGCTCGGCCTCGATCCCGAGGCATTGAGGCTGATCGAGCGGTACTACGTCGATTTCGTCCGCGCCGGCGCGAAGCTTCCGGTCGAGGACAAGGCGCGGCTCCGGGAGATCAACGAGGAGCTTGCACGGCTCGGCACGCAGTTCACGCAGAACGTGCTCGCCGAGGTGAACGCATCGGCCGTCGTCGTCGACGATCGCGCGTCGCTCGCGGGGCTTCCGGAGTCGTTGGTCAAGGCCGCGGCGGATGCGGCGGCGGAGCGCGGTCTCGAAGGGAAGTACCTGATCGCGTTGCAGAACACGACCGGCCAGCCGCCGAACGCGTACCTGCACGACCGCGAGCTTCGCAGGCGGATCCACGAGGCATCGATCGCGCGCGGCAGCCGCGGCAATGAATACGACAATCGCGGCATCATCTCGCGCGTCATGGCGCTGCGCGCCGAGCGTGCGCGGCTCTTGGGCTATGCGAACCATGCCGAATACGTGCTCGCCGACGAGACCGCGATGACGCCCGCGGCCGTCGACGAGATGCTGCTCGCCCTCGTGCCCGCGGCGATTGCGAACGCTCGCCGCGAAGCCGACGCGCTGCAGGCCATGATCGACCGCGAGCAAGCGGCGAAAGGCGAGCCGTCGTTCGAGCTCGCACCGTGGGACTGGGCGTATTACGCCGAAAAGGTGCGGCAGGCGTCGTACGACTTCGACGAATCGGAGCTGAAGCCCTATCTCGAGCTCGATAGCGTCTACAAGAACGGCGTGTTCTACGCGGCGGAGCGGCTCTACGGTCTCCGCTTCGAGGAGCGGCGCGACCTGCCCGTCTATCACCCGGACGTGCGCACGTTCGACGTGTTCGATGCCGATGGCTCGCACCTCGCGATCTTCCTCCTCGACCCGTACGCGCGGCCGTCGAAGCGCGGAGGCGCGTGGATGAACGCGTACGTCTCGCAGTCGAAGCTGTTCGACGAGCGGCCGGTCGTCGCGAATCACCTGAACATCCCGAAGCCGCCGGCCGGGGAGCCGACGCTCCTGACGTGGGACGAGGTGACGACGGCGTTCCACGAGTTCGGCCATGCGCTCCACGGCATGTTCTCGAACGTTACGTATCCGTACTTCGCGGGGACCCGCGTGCCGCGCGACTTCGTCGAGTTTCCGTCGCAGGTGAACGAGATGTGGGCGGACTGGCCGGAGGTGCTCGCGAATTACGCGCGTCACTACGAGACCGGCGAGCCGATGCCGCAGGCGCTGCTCGACAAGGTGCTCGAGAGCGCAAAGTTCAACCAGGGCTTCGCGACGACCGAGTATCTCGCGGCCGCGCTGCTCGATCAGAGCTGGCATCGGCTGGCGCCGGACGAGGTGCCGCCTGCCGAGGACGTGATGACTTTCGAGGCGAGAGCGCTCGAGGCGGCCGGCACGAGTTACGCGCCCGTGCCGCCCCGCTACCGCACGCCGTATTTCAGCCACATCTTCGGCGGCTACGCGGCGGCGTACTACTCGTACATCTGGTCCGAGGTGCTCGACGCGAACACGGTCGAGTGGTTCAAGCAGAACGGCGGCCTCACGCGCGAGAACGGCGACCGCTTCCGAGCGACGCTGCTGTCGAGAGGCGGGAGCGTGGAGGCCCTCGATCTCTTCAGAGAGTTCGCCGGCCACGAGCCGCGTATCGAGCCGCTCCTCGAGCGCCGGGGGCTCACGCCAACAGTCGACGATACCGCTTCGCCAGCCCAGGACGACGCGTCCGACGGCTAGAATGACGCAATTAGAAATTGGGGTCAGACCCCGATTTCGGTGAGACCCCGATTTCGGTGAGCCCGAGTCCGGGAGCTCGGGGCCGAATCTGGGTCGAGGAGTCGCATAGCGAAATTGGGGTCAGACCCCGATTCGGAAAATTGGGGTCAGACCCCGATTCGGGGCCCGATTTCGATCAGCCCGGTTCCGGGAGCTCCCGGCCGAGCTGGGGCGAGGCGTCGCAGAGAAAAAAGGGCTCTGACCCCGATTTTCAAATCGGGCTCTGACCCCGATTTCCCTGGGGAGGAGGATAAGAATGAAAAGGCTTCTGGCTGCGCTGACGGCGGCCGCCGTCAGCGTCGGTGCGATCGACCTGGCGAGCGCGCAGCCGCGCGGTCCGGCACGCGAGATCATCCACGTCACGGGCGATCTTTACCGGGCGCGCAACGGCAACTGGTACACCATCTTTCTCGTCACGCCCGACGGCATCATTCTCGGCGATCCGATCAATCCAGCGTTCGCCGAGTGGCTCGCCGGCGAGCTCGATCGGCGCTTCGGCGTGCCGGTGCGTTACGTCGTCTACAGTCACAGCCACTTCGACCATGCGGCGGGCGGCGCCGTGTTCGCCGACACCGCGCTCTTCGTCGCGCACGAGAACATGCTGCGGAACATGGACGGCCGCTATCCGCAAATGCCGGGCGACATGATCGATCGCGACAACAACGGCCTGATCGATCAGGACGACATCATGATCCCGACGAACGCAGCGCCCGGCGTCTGCGGCATGGGACCGAACTTCATCGCACAGTACGACCGGGACGGCGACGGCGCGCTGACGCCCGCGGAGCTCCAGGCCGACATCGTGCGGCCGAGCATCGTTTACTCCGACCGCATGCAGATCGAGCTCGGCGGTAAGCGCGTCGAGCTCCTGCATCCCGGCCTCAACCACTCCGACGACGCGACGGTCATGTACTTCCCGGCCGAGCGCGTCGTGTTCGCGACCGAGTTTCTCGCCGACGCGCTCGTCACCGACAACATCTACTCGCTGCCGAGCGCGTGCGGACCGTTCGACGGCAGTCCGCTGTCCGAATGGATCCGCTCGTACAGAAGCGTCGAGGCCCTCGATTTCGACATGCTCGCGACCGGCCACGGCGCGCCGCTCTTCGACAAAGCGGCCGTGACCGCGACGCGCGAATACTTCGAGGACCTCAAGGCCGCTGTGTCCGCCGGCATGGCCGCGGGCAAATCGCTCGACGAGCTCAAGCGGACGCTCGAGCTGCCGAAGTACCGCGACTGGGCGAACTACGACAGGCTGCGCGAGAAGAACATCGAAGCCGCATATATGAACCTGAAGCTCTATCGGTGACGCGGCGATACGCTGCCCATCAACGGCCGCTGCACGAGTCGCGCTGCCGCGCGCGTTCGCGTCAATTCCTCACGTTGATCGAGTAACCGCCATCCACCGCGAGCTTCGCGCCGTTGATGTAGCTCGCACGGTCGGATGCGAGAAACACGACAGCGTCGGCGACCTCGTCCATCGTGCCCCAGCGGCCCGACACGATGCCCCAGTCCGCGCAGGTCCGGTCGAGAAATTCCTGCTTCGTCTCGCCGCGCTTGCGTGCCGAATTCTCTGCCCAGCTCTCGCGCCACTCCGTCGCGATCAGACCCGGAATCACCGCGTTCACGGTGATTCTCGCCGCGGCGAGATCCGCCGCGAGATATGACGTGACGTGATTCATCGCGGAGTTGTTCAAGCCGTGCGTCAACGCGTTCGTCAGCACGCTCGAGCCCGCGATGCCGCTGATATTGATGATCCGTCCGGTTCCGTCCGTCGGCATGTACGGAATCATGCACTGCGTCACGCGCAGCATCCCGAGGATCTTCGTGTCGATGTCATCGCGCCAGTCGCCGTCGGGCCACGTGATCTGGCGCTCGGGCCGTTTGATCGGACCGCCCGCATTGTTCACGAGGATGTGCAGCGTGCCGAGCTCCGCGTGCGCGCGCTCGACGGCGGCACGCACGGCCGCCGCGTCACGAACGTCTGCCGGAATCGGCACCGCGCGGCTGCCGGTGCGCGATTCGATCTCCGTCGCCGCGGCCTCGAGCGCATCGACGGTCCGCGCGAGAAGCGCGACGCGCACGCCCTCGCGTGCGAGCCCCATCGCAATCGCCTTGCCGATACCCTTGCTCGCGCCGGTGATGAGCGCCGCACGACCGGTAAGCCCGAGCTCCATCCGCATGACCTCCCTTCGCTCGAAGTATAGCGATGCGCGCCGAGCCCGACGAAAAGGCCCTGCGAGCCGGCACGCGCGGTAACGATCGCCTATACTCCCGCGTCACCGCACCGTTGGAGACCCACAGCGATCGATCATGGCCCGCCGACCGCGCACGAAAAAAGCACCCAAGCCGTGGAGCCCCGGCGACTACGAGGCCGAGCTCGTACGTCTCTTGAAAGGCAATCAGCGCGAGGCCGAGCGGCTGATCGCCGAGGAGCAGAAACGGTCCCCGTCCCTGTCGCGCCAGGGCGCGGCGCTCGCCCTCGTGACCCGCATCCGGCACGAGCGCGAACCCTATTCGCGGAGCCTCTGACGCACGCGTCGCCGCCCGGCGAGCCGTTTTGACAGCCCGCGGAAGCGTTGCCTATCCTCAGACGTTTCGATGAGGAGCGCCAAGTAAGGCGCGAACACAGAGAGGGATTTCACCGTGGACAAACGAATTGGAGCGCTCCGCGCGCTGCCCGCAGCTTTGGCGCTCGCGGTCTGCTCGAACGCGGCGGCCCAGCCGTCGAGCGCGGATACGGCCGGTGCGGATTCCGGTGCTTACACCGTGCCGCGCACCCCGTGGGGCGACCCGGACCTCACGGGGAAGTGGCCGCTCGACTCGCTCGGCCAAACGCCGATGCAGCGTCCCGTCGAGCTCGGCGAGCAAGCCTATCTGACGGACGAGCAATACGAGGCCGCGGTTGCAGCGGCCGCCGATCTCGCAGCGAACTACGCACGGGAGCAGGCACAAAACCGGCTCGGGTCCGGGCACTGGTTCGAATGGGGAAAGCCGCTCCGTCAGACCTCGCTGATCCTCGAGCCGCCGAACGGCCGCATCCCGCCGTTGACCGAGGAGGGTAAGGCCCGCGCGGCGAACATGAGGAGCAGCTGGACCGGGGAGATTTTCTCGGACATCTCCGACTTCAACGCGCTCGATCGCTGCATCACGCGCGGCCTGCCCGCTTCGATGGTGCCCTTCCCGTACAACAACGGCATCGAGATCTACCAGACGCCCGGCTACGTCGTGATCCGCCTCGAGCTGATCCACGAGACGCGGATCATTCCCGTCGACGGCCGGCCGCCGCTGCCCGAGGAGATCCGTCATTGGATGGGCGAGTCGAGGGGCCGCTGGGAGGGCGACTCGCTGGTCATCGAAACGACGAACTTCAACGGACTGTCGCCGATGGTCATCGTCGGGCCGAGCAACCCGCCGATTCCGACGAGCGAATCGCTTCGAATGACGGAGCGGCTGACACGGACCGGACCGGATACGATCCACTACGAAGCGTGGATCGACGATCCCGTCGTCCTCACGGCGCCGTTCAAGCTCGACTTCCCTTGGACCCGCAACGACGACTACAAGATCTTCGAGTACGCGTGCCACGAGGGCAACACGGTCGTACGGAACTACATCGAGACGACCGACCCGCGCTTCGTCGGCGAGGACAATGCGGGCACGAACTTCCCGGTCGACGAATGGCTGCGGATGACGGTCGACCGGTTCATGGAGAGCGAAGACAACTGACTCGACCTCGGCGGGCGGTCGTTCGGACCGCCCGCGCCTCGGCTTCCTTCGGAACGCCTTCCTCCAAGCGATGCGTGCGGCCCCGACGAGCGAATCCCGCCCCGCTGCAAAACGCTACCCGGAAGAACGCAAAATTTTCCTACCGCCGGCGCTTTTCCCGCCGCTATAAAGTGCGTGCGGCATGCATTGACGCCGCTGTCAGATCGGGAGAACCAGGAGTTACCGCCGTGAAGTTCGGACGCATGTTCATCGGTAAGCACACGGAGCTCGCCCGCCCGGTCAATCCGGTGGACGAGAACCTGATGCGCCGCATCGCGGAAGCGAAGCAACGGCTGATCGAGCGGAACATCGAGCCCGTCGCGCTGCTGCGCGTGAAGCCGACGAGTCGCCCCACGCACGCACACCGATAAACCGAGCAGGCCGCCGCTCCGTCACGCTCCTCGGCGGACGCGGCGGCCCTGCGTTTCCTGCTTCAAGCTCGACACGACCGCCGCCGACACGCGTCCCCTGAAGCGACGCGGCATGATTCTTGCTCGCTCCGCGGGCAAGAATGAACGAGAACCCCGTCTCGCGGGCCGGCGCATATACCCGTGCGCGAACGTCGACGCGGACGTCGAATCGTCCCTCGCGCTGCCTCGTTGCAGGCTTCGGAGCGTATGACGTCAGGTTGCGCGTGCTCCCGTTGCCGTCGACCACCGCCTTCGCAGTGCTCGTGATTGCGGTCCTCGCATCGGCGGTCGTCCGCGCGGATCTCGTCTTCACGAGTCGCCCGCCGCTCGATGCGACGGTCGATCGTGCCTACGCCTACACGATGACCGTCGCGGACGACGATGACGATGGCCCGAGGCGCGGACGGGGCCCGGACGTGCGGTTTTCCGCGCCTCAGCGGCCGTCCTGGCTCGAGCTCGAACGTGACAGGCTCGTCGGCACGCCGCGCGAGCGCGACGTCGGCGATCATCGCGTCCAGGTGCTCGCGCGGCGCAGGAACGAGATCGCGATGCAGACCTTCACGATCACGGTGCATCCTCGCGCCCCGGCGCCGCCTCCCGAACCGCCACCCCCGCCTCCCCCGCCACCGCCTCCGGCGCCGTCACCGACGGCAGATCTCGCCGCCTCCGTCTCCGTCTCGCCGAATCCGGTGCTCGTCGACGCGCCGCATACGTGGACGGTGCGCGCAAGCCACGTCGACGGCTCCGACGTCGGGAACGTCGCGCTCGAGATCACGTTCGAGGCTCCCGCCTCGTACCGGATCGAGAACATCTCGGATCCGGCCTGTGCACCGAGCACGGCCGCCACGATCACGTGCAACTGGTCCGCGCTCGCGCGCGGCGCGTCGCGCACCGCAACGCTCGAAGGCCGAGCGAGTGCGCCGGGGACGATCACGGCGTCTGCCAAGGTCTCGATCGTCGACCGAGGCATGACCGATAACGCCTCCGGCAACGATCGCGCGACGGCCGTGCTCGACGTCGCCGAAACGTTGCCGGTCCGCCCGATCCAGACCCTCACGGCACCCGGCGCTCGCGCGGTCGCCGCCGCCGACTTCGACGGCGACGGCCGACACGATCTCGCGGTCGCGGCGGCCGATGCCGTCCTCGTTTTCACGAGCACGATGGACGACCACGGCCGGCCGTTCGGCGAAGCGCCGCTGACGATCGATGCCGCAGGCGGCGGCGTCGGAATCGCTGCCGCGAACCTCGATGCGGCCCCCGGGATCGACATTGTCGTCGCGAAACCGAATGGGGAGAGCATCGTGCTCTTCCGCGCGTCGGATGCGTTCGAGCCCGTCGCGCTCGAAGGCTTTACCGGCGCGCGTGCCGTCGCGATCGGCGACTTCGACGGCGATTCGCTGCCGGACATCGCGCTCGCGAGCGATGCGGCAACGGTCGTCTACAGAAACCTCGGCGGGCGGCTCTTCGCCGCGCCCGAGACGGTCGTCGCGGCCGGCGGCGTCGCGCTGGGCGCCGCGGATCTGACCGGCGAAGGTCACGCCGAGCTCGTGGCCGGCACGGACACGCGCGGCGTCGAAGTGTATCGGCGCGACGGCGGCGGCTACGTGCTCGCGGCGTCGGCTACGGCGGTGCCCGCGTCGTCGGTCGCGCTCGCCGACGTCGACGGCGATGCGACGCTCGATCTTGCGGTCGGAAGTCGCTCGGACGCCGCTCAGGTGCTCGCGACGCGAAGCGGCGCATCCGTCACGTTCTTGCCTCTCGCGAGCCTCGAGACGTCCGCGACCGTCGGCGTGCTCGTCGCCGACTTCGACGTGGACGGCCGAATCGACGTCGCGACGATCGCAGCGAGCGGGACACACCGTGTTCATCGGCATGACGGCGCGTCACCGCCCGACTTCCCGCCGCTCCCTCAGCCCTTCGTCGGCGCTCGAAACCCGCACGGCGCCGCGAGCGGGCTGTTCGACTTCGACGCGATTCCCGACGTCGCCGTCGCAACAGGCAACGGCGTCGAGATCTTCGTCAATGTCGGCCGGCCGCTTCCGCCCGGCGCGCCCAGGCTCGTGCTGAACGGCAACGAGACGATCGTTCTGACCGTCGGCGACGAATTCGTCGACCCGGGCGCGAGCGCATTCGACGATGTCGACGGCAACCTGACGGATCGCATCGTCGTCACGAATCCGGTCGACACGAAGACGATCGGCTCGTACGTCGTGACTTACGAGGTCGAAGACAGCTCGGGCAATCGAACGACCGCGACGCGGACGGTCGAGGTGCAGGCACGTGCGGCATCCGGCGGAGGCGGCGGCGGTGCGGTCGGCCTCGTGCTGCTCGCGATGCTCTGCGTCACGCTCGCGGCACTGCGGCGTCTCGACGCCTAACGGACCGGGCTTAGGGAGCCCGGTCCGCTCTCCGCGTCATCACGCGATTCAAGGCGTGGGCTCGATCGACAGATCCGGACGGAAGCGCAGGACCTCGACCTCCGAGCTGTCGACGAGCGCATCGCCGCGCAGCATCAGCTCCTGCGCCGCCTCGGGCCCCAGCGCTTCGATCAACGGCGAAGGGCCGTCGAGGGCCTGCCAGCCCGGCAGCGGCACGGCGTAGACCCACGTCCGTCCCTCGGTGCCGAACATCAGCTCGTTCGCGTAGACGGCATCGACATCCCCCTGCTGCAGCGCGGGGAGGAGCTCGTCGCGGACGAAGGCCTCGTACTCGCGCGTCTTGCCGGCCATCACGGTGTCGCTGACCAGCATCAGGAGCTCCGGCGGCTGCTGTGCCTGCTCCGGGGGCATGATCGACATGTCCGGACGCATGCGTCCCACGATCATCGTATGCGAGTCGATCGTGCCTCCGATACGGTTCAGCCAGTTCGCCCACTCGACGGGCTCCATCGGCGGCTGCTCCATCTGCGCGAACGACGCGAACGAGTCGAGCTGCATCACGAGGTGATACTTGTTCACGTCGCCGAGCTCGACGCTCCACGTGGTGAAGCCGGGTTGCTGCCCCGATTCGAGCATCGCCGCGCGGAGCTCCTTGATCAGCCCCTCGAACTCCCCGATCCGATCGTGCTTTACCTGCAGGACGCGCACGCCGGTCAGCATCGGCTGCGCCTGCTCGGCCGGCGGCGCCGCGCGGGCGATCTCCACGTCTTCCTGTTGCGGTGCGGCGCGCCCGGCCTGCTGCTCCGATGCCCGGGGCTGCTGCTCGGCAGCTCCAGGCTGCTGCTCGGCTCCTCGAGGCTGCTGCTCGGCCGTTCGGGGCTCCTGCTGCCCGGCCGCTTGCGGCTGCTGTCCCGCCGCTTGGGGCTGCTGACCGGCCGCTTGGGGCTGCTGCTCCGATGCTCGGGGCCCTTGCGCCGGCTGCTGCTCGGCCGATTGCCGACCCGGCGCCTGCTGTTGCGGCGGCTGCGCGCCCTGCTGCTGCGCGGGCTGCTGAGCGAGCACGACCGACGAAGACAAAACGATCGCGAGACCGGTCAACGAAGAGCCGAGAACACGTCCTGAGCCGATACGTTCGACGATCATCGCTGTGCCCTCTTGTGAGCGTCGGCTGCCCCGCAGCCTTCCGGCGAAGCAGACGAACGCGGGTGGTGGTTGGGACTCTGAGCTTCGGCAGCCCGGCCGTCTTGGGTCCTTCGAGCGACCGGCGTCCCTCGGAGGAAGCGAGGACCCGTGGCTTTCCGCCCCCGCCTTTCGGACGGGTTCGGCTTTGTCGTCGACCAGCGTACGCCCGCGCCCGACGAGCGGCAAGGACGCAATAAGGATGCCGGGCGCGGCGCGCCTGCGGCCGATCGATCTCGCCCAGGTGTTCTTCCCGAGGGCGGGCGGACAGGACAACGATCGGTTTTATTGTTGACGTGAACGTCTTTCGCACGAGAATGAACGTAACCACGTGCGGCACGACGCCGCATCACTCGAGCATCGGGAGGAGTCGAACCACACCACACGACAACCATCAGGGGGAGGGACAACCATGGGCACCAGCGGCCGTACTTCGAACCTCGCGGCGCACCGCACGTATCCGAAGATGAACAAGGTCGCCCGTTCCGTCGCGCTCGCGACGGCCTGCGCGGCGCTCGCGCCCGCGGCGGACGCTCAAGAGATCGAAGAGATCATGGTTACCGGGTCGCGGATCATCCGCTCGGGGATGAATACGCCTACGCCCGTCACCGCCGTCACGACGGAGGAGCTGACGATGCTCGAGCCCGGCAACATGGTCGATGCGTTGGCGCAGCTTCCACAGTTCCTGAACAACACGTCGCCCGCGAACCGCGGCACATTCCTCGGCGCGGCCGGCGGCGCGTACGTCAACGTCCGCGGCCTCGGCACCGACCGCACGCTCGTGCTGCTCGACGGCCGCCGCGTTCCGCCCGCCGATCGCAACAGCTCCGTCGACACGAACCTGTTTCCGGAAGCGCTCGTGCAGCGCGTCGAGGTCGTCACGGGCGGCGCATCCGCCGCGTACGGCGCCGACGCGCTCTCCGGCGTCGTGAACTTCATTCTCGACACGCGTTTCGAAGGCTTCGACACGAAGATTCAGGGCGGCGAGACCCGCTATGGCGACGGTGACAGCTGGGAAGCGTCGTTCACGGGCGGCCTGCCGCTCGGCGAGCGGATGCACCTGACGTTCTCCGCGGACGGCTTTCACCAGCACGAGATTCAGGGCAAGGTCGCGGGGCTCGACGATCGCGACTGGTTCGGCCGCTGGGGATTCGTGACGAACCCGGAGTGGAACCCGAGCGATCCCCCGGGCACGCGCCCTCAGCGGCTCGTCCTGCCGGACGTCCACTCCACGCAGTTCACGCCCGGCGGCAAGATCAACCAGCCCGGCTTTTCGTTCGACCAGCATACGTTCATCGGCGACGGGACCGAGACGCGGCTCTTCATCCCGGGCCCGATCGCCGTGTTCGACTCGGGGACCCTGTCGACAAGCGGCGGACCCGAGTTCGAGATCGCGCATCTCGGCGAGCGTACGAACCTGAGCGACGAGGTGAAGCGCGCGAGCTCGTTCGTGAACCTCGATATCGACGTGGGCGAAAGGACGACGGTCTTCGTGCGGCACATGACCGGGCAGAACTACGCGTACACGCACAACGTGAACGGCGGCCTCGGTCCGAGCCTGATGGGCATCTGGCGCGCGACGATCTTCCGCGAGAACGCGTTCCTGCCGGAGCACATCCGCCAGGCAATGTACGAAGAGGGCCTCACGCAGTTTCGGATGGACAAGAACGGCGCGCTCGTCGGCCGGAACAACTTCCAGGACGATCACACGGACGGCACGGAGATCATCCAGAGAGTCTACGCGGCCGGCTTCAACCGCGAGCTCGCGAACGACTGGACGTTGACCGGCTTCGTGCAGTACGGCAAGAGCGACAAGGAGGCGCTGCTCGACAACCTTCTGCGGGTCGACCGGATGTTCCTCGCGATGGATGCCGTCGAGGTGTACCCGGATCGCCGGGACGTCGACGGCGACGGTGTCGTCGACCTGGTCGCCGAAGCGGACCGCGGAACGGGCGAGATCATCTGCAACGTGCAGCGCTATATGCCGACGCTCGAAGAGCTTGCCGCGTCGGTCGCGAACGTCCGCGTCCCGTCGGCGCTCGGGCCGGTCGGCATCGCGTCTCCGGTCGGGCTCGACGGAACGATCGAGAACTGCGTGCCGCTCAACATCTTCGGGTGGGGCAACGTCTCGCGCGAGGCGGCTGACTACGTCGTCAGCGACAAATGGGCGAAGTCCGAGGTCGAACAGACGTTCATGGAGGCGGTGCTCTCGGGCGATGTCTTCGCGAACCGGCAAGCGGGAGCGATCTCGTTCACCGTCGGCGGCACGTACCGCGAGGAGAAAATGAGCCAGATCGAGTACCCGCGCGAGATCGCGGCGCTCGGTCCCCCGCAGAACGCGCCGGCTCTCGGCATTCGCGGGATTGCGCCCGGTTTCACGGGCGGCAGCCCGAACCTGCATCAGTTCTCGAATCTGCAGACGTTCGGCGGCAAGTTCGACGTATGGGAGCTGTTCGGCGAGACCTACATTCCGCTGTGGTCATCGGCGTCGTCCCCGCGGCGGCTCGACGTCAGCCTCGCCGCGCGTCACTCGGAGTACTCGCGTGCCGGATCGATCGTCACGTGGAAGTGGGGTGTCGACGCGCAGCTCACCGAGAGCGTGCGGCTTCGGGCGACGGTCTCGCACGACGCGCGCGAGGCGACGTTCTCGGAGCAGTTCGACTTGAACGGCGGCGGCGGCAACGTCGAGGATCCGGCATTCGGAGGAGACACCTTCTCGATCACGGTGAACTCCGGCGGCAACCCGAACCTCGAGCCCGAGGAAGCCGACACGTACACGATCGGCATCGTCTATCAGCCGGCCCGCGCGCCGGGCTTCGCGATGTCGGCCGACTACTACGAGATCGATCTGTCCCAGACGATCGGCAGCCTCGGCACCCAGCGCATCGTCGACGACTGCTACTACGACAACGTCCCGCAGGCCTGCGCGCTGATCGACCGCGATCCGGTGACGAACATCATCACGCGCGTCTCGAACATTCTCGTGAACATCGACGATGCGCGAGTGCGCGGCACGGACTTCGAGATTCGGTACACGGCCGAGCCCGACCTCTTCGCGGGCCTGTCCGAATCCTTGTCGTTGCGCTTCCTCGCCGGACAGCTGATCGAGAACTCGACGACGCCGCTCGGCGGCACCAAGCTCGAGCTCGCCGGCGCGACGTCCCTGCCCGAGTGGACGACCACGACGACGCTCGGCTATGCGGTCGGCCGGTGGCGCGTGAACCTCCAGCATCGCTGGATCGATGATACGAAGCTCAATGCGATGTGGGTCGAAGGCATCGACGTCGACAACAACAAGGTCGACGGCGTCGACTATACGAATCTGATGATCTCGTACGCGAGCGACATAGGCGGCAGGCGCTGGGAGGCGTTCGCGAATATCCTCAATCTGTTCGACGATCATCCGCCGCCGATCCCGACGAACGTCGGCCGGTCGATCCCGGGCTCGACCGGCTTCAGCCAGCACCGCGCGATCGCGCCCGGCCGCCGATACGTGGTCGGCGCGAGGTTCAGCTTCTGAGCGACCACCGCGGCGCTGTTCGCGCAACCGCAAGCTTCGGCCCCGCTTCGGCGGGGCCTTCTTTTCGGACACGCCTTGACGACGAGCAACGCCGTCGAGCGCCTTGATGGCGCATCCGCTACGCGTTATAAAGACGCTCGCGCAGGGCCGAGCATCGTCGCGGCCGCCGTTTCGCACTCGCTTCCCGTTCCAACTCACGGACGCCACGCATGACCGAGGCTCGCGCCTCCAGGCCAGTACTGGAATTCAAGGGTCGAATGATGACCCTGACGATTCTTCGACTGCTGCATCCTTCGGTCGAATTGCTCGCACGCGAAGTCGACCGACGCGTGAAGGAGGCGCCGGGGCTTTTCAAGCAGCTGCCGGTCATCGTCGACGTCTCCGAGGTCGCGAGCACCGATCTGCACGCGGACCTGCCGGGCTTCATCGAGCTCTTGCGCACGCGCGGGCTCGTGCCGATCGGCATTCGAGGCGGCGACTCGCGTTTTCGGGAAGCGGCCTTCACCGCGGGGCTCTCGGTCTTCTCGAACAAGCATCTGCCCGACGCCGCCGCGGACGAGCGGGAGCCGGCACGCGACAACCGTGCGCGCACCGCCGAGAACGGCAAGCCGCGCGGGGCGCCTGCCGAAGCCTCTCCGCGCAATGAGTCGCGCGCGGCAGTCGAGGCGCCTCCGCCCGCCGCGGGCAGCCTCACCGTGACGCAGCCGGTGCGTTCGGGGCAGCAGATCTACGCGCGCGGCACGGATCTCGTGATCCTCGCGGCCGTCAGCCCGGGTGCAGAGGTGCTCGCGGACGGCCACGTGCACGTCTATGGAGCACTGAACGGCCGCGCGCTCGCGGGCGTGCGCGGTAACACGAACGCGCGGATCTTCTGCAAGAGCTTTCGCGCGGAGCTCGTATCGATCGCTGGAATTTACGGTCTCAGCGAGCAATTCGACGCATCGCTCATAGGCGCGCCGACGCAGGTGTCTCTGCAGGGCGACACGCTGCGCATCGAGCCGCTGTGAGCGGACACTAACGCGGCCGCCGTCGCCGGCCGGGGGTCATTCACCGAAGGAACAGGACTAAAGTGGCAAAGATCATCGTGGTCACTTCCGGTAAAGGGGGCGTCGGGAAAACGACCACCAGCGCCGCCATCGGGGTCGGGCTCGCGCAGGCGGGACACAGAACCGTCGTCGTCGACTTCGACGTGGGCCTCCGCAACCTCGACCTGATCATGGGCGTCGAGCGGCGCGTCGTGTACGACTTCGTGAACGTGATCAACAACGAGGCGACGCTGCATCAGGCACTGATTCGCGACAAGCGCGTCGACAACCTGGCGATCCTCGCCGCGTCGCAGACCCGCGATAAGGACGCGCTGACGGACGAAGGTGTCGAGCGCGTCCTGACCGAGCTCTCGAAGGACTTCGACTACGTGATTTGCGATTCCCCTGCCGGCATCGAGCGCGGCGCGCTGATGGCCATGTATTTCGCCGACGAGGCGATCGTCGTGACGAACCCCGAGGTGTCGTCCGTGCGCGACTCGGACCGGGTCCTCGGCATCCTGTCGAGCAAGACCCGCCGCGCAGCGAACGGCCAGCCGAAGGTGCGCGAGCACCTGCTGCTCACGCGCTATTCCCCGGAGCGCGTGCGGCGCGGCGAGATGCTGAGCGTCGACGACGTCAGAGAGATTCTCGCGATCGAGCTGCTCGGCGTGATTCCCGAGAGCCAGTCCGTGCTGAACGCATCGAACGCCGGCATCCCGGTCATTCTCGACGAGCAATCGGACGCCGGTCAGGCGTATCGGGACGCGGTGGCCCGCCTGCTCGGCGAGAGCCGGCCGCACCGCTTTCTCGAGCCGGAGAAGAAGGGCTTCTTCGGCCGCCTCTTCGGGAGCTGAGGATGATGAGTTTGCTCAGCTATTTCCGTGCTCAACGCAGGCAGCGCACCGCTAGCGTCGCGAAAGAGCGTTTGCAGATCCTAGTCGCGCACGAGCGCGCCGCACGCAACGGGCGCGACTGGCTCCCCAAGCTGCAGGACGAGCTGCTCGCGGTGATCAAGAAATACGTCGACATCGACCGCGACGCAGTCCAGATGCAGCTCGACCGAGAAGGCGACTGCGACATCCTGGAGCTCAACATCACGCTGCCCGATCGCTGAGCGACCCGCCGTCGCGATCGCCTCCGGCGCTCGGCTTGCCGAGCCTCGGCGTGCCCCGCAGAATCTACGCGATGAACGCGTAGACGAGCGACCGGAGTACCACAATGAGCTACATGCTGCTGATCATCGAGCCGTCAGGCCAGCGCGCCGAGCGCAGCGAGCCCGAAGGGCGCGCCCTCTACGAGAGCATGCTGAAGTTCAGCGACGAGCTGAAGGCACAGGGGCTCTTGAAGATCAGTCAGTCGCTCAAGAGCGACTCGGCCGGCGTCCGCGTGACGGTCCGAGACGGCAAGCGCGTGACCCACGACGGTCCGTTCGTCGAGACGAAGGAAATCGTCGGCGGCTTCTTCCTGCTCGACTGCGACAGCCGCGAGAAGGCCGTCGAGATCGCGGCGCGCTGTCCCGCGGCGCAGTGGGCGACCGTCGAGGTCCGCGAGCTCGGGCCCTGCTTCATGTAGCCTCGTGTCAGACACCTTTTTCGCCCAGGCGAAAAAGGTGCCTGACACAATGGGTCGCTACGCCGCTTCCAGGATGATGTTCCCCACGGCCGTCGACGACGCCGGCACGTGGTAGAAGCGGTAGACCTCGCGCACGCGGTCGCCGAGCGCGCCGCGCATGATCAGCCACATCACGAGCTCGATTGCCTCGGCGCCGGCCTCGCGCAGGTACTCGATCGGCGGAATCCGCGCGAGCGCCTCGGGGTCGCGGGTCAGGCCGTCGAGAAACGCCGTGTCAAATTCCTTGTTGATCAAACCGGCGCGCGGTCCCTGGATCTGGTGCGACATGCCGCCGGTCCCGAAGATCACGACGCGCAGGTCCTCGTCCCACGCCTCGACCGCCTTCTTGATCGCCTTGCCGAGCTGATAACACCGATTGCCCGTCGGCGCGGGATACTGGATCACGTTCACCGCGATCGGGATCACGCGCAACGGCCACTCTTTCGGCTGACCGAACATCAGCGTCATCGGCACGGTCAGGCCATGATCCACCTGCATCTCGTTGCAGATCGTGATGTCGAACTCGTCGAGGACGAGCGACTGGACCAGGTGCGCCGCGAGCTCGGGATACCCCTTGACCGGCGGGACCGGCCGCGGCCCCCAGCCCTCGTCCGCGATCGGAAACTCCGCCGCGCAGCCGACCGCGAAGGTCGGAATGATCTTGAAGTCGAACGCGTTGACATGATCGTTGTAGACCACGATCGCAACGTCCGGCGCCGTCTCGGCCATCCACTTCTTCGACGGCTCGTACCCCTTGAACAGCGGCGCCCAATACGGCTCGCCGGTGCGTCCGTTGTCGACGGCGGCGCCGATCGCCGGGGTGTGGGACGTGCCGACGCCGGCAATGATCCTCGCCATCAGTTCTCTCTCCTCTCCGATTTCGAGCGCCAGCCGTCGGGTGAACGCCCGCCGGCCAGCATCATCTTCACGTATTCCTCTTCCGGCACCCCGACCATCTGCGACGCCATGTACTGGTAGGACTTCTTGTCCGTGAACGCGAGCTTCGCGAGCGCGTACGACACGCCGCCGAGCTCGAGCAGCCTGTTCCAGTCGC